>JAGGAC010000030.1 GCA_017889635.1 Bacillota bacterium
ATTGTTCCTGATATTGTGGCTTCGATTGAACGGTATCCGGAACTGTATGGTTATTGCTATGCGGGAAAGGATATTCCTGAAGAAGTAGTACTTTTAGCTCCGCTGGTTATTACGCCGCCTATTTTTCAGAACCATAAAGGACTCAAATTAATTCCAATGCGGGCGATGGTGCGTGATAATTTCTGGTTGAATGATACTTTGTTTAATTTAGGACAGCAAGCGTTTTTGACCATGGGGGCGTCTGTTGCCCATCTGGCCTTTGCTTTTGCCTCTCATACCGGTGCTTCGCCGATTATTCTGGCCGGGCAGGATTTGGCATATGGGGCGGATGGCAAGCAGTCACATTCTAGCGGTACTATTTACGATGGTGATGTTTACGGTCTTAGCAAGCAGGAGAAAATTGAAGTTGAGGGTTATTACGGCGGTACGGTGTATACCAACAGGGATTGGCAGCTTTTTAAACAGTGGTTTGAGCTGCAGCTGTTGAAGCAACCGGAATCAGTTGTAATTAATGCTACCGAAGGCGGAGCTAGAATTAAAGGGACGGTAGAGCTGCCGCTGAAGGAAGCGGTGGCGAGATATTGCGTTAGAGAAGTAAACATCTTGGAAGAGCTGAAGGAGACGCCGAAGTATTCACTTAATGCACTTATTATGCAGCGAAATCTGGTGAAAGCTAAGAAGGACTTGGCGAAGTTTTTGAAGCAGACCAGAAGTATGCTTCAAAAACTGGATAAGATAAATCTTACTCCGGCAACAACTGAGAAAGCGATGGTTGCAGCATTAACTGAGATGAAAGAGACGGATAAAATTATTATTTATATTAATGAACATAACTTGCTCCGACATGTGCTGCAGCCGGTTATTGTCAACACTTTTAATAATTTTTACCGTATACCAGAAAAAATGGGCTACGAAACTGTTAATGATAATCTTAAGTTACAAAAGGATTTTTTGGTTGTTGTAGCTGCTTCTACTGAAAGGGTGGTCAATATTTTGCAAAAGAATATTGATGATTTTGCAAAATATATTAAGGCTTAGCGGCCTATTGATAATATAAGGCGATAAAACTATTAGGATAGTGGTGGAAAATATGCTTAATAATAAATCGATCCTTATTACAGGGGGAACCGGTTCTTTTGGTAAGGAATGCGCCAAACTGATTTTGGAACGCTATTCTCCTAAAAGGCTTATTATATTTTCCCGGGACGAACTCAAACAGTATGAAATGCAACAGGATTTATCCGTTCCGGCAATGCGCTATTTTCTGGGGGATGTACGCGATTTTGAACGTTTAAAGCAGGCGATGCGCGGGGTGGACTACGTTATTCATGCTGCGGCGATGAAGCAGGTTCCAGCAGCTGAGTATAATCCTATGGAGTGTATAAAAACTAATATTCATGGTGCGGAAAATGTTATTAAAGCAGCGATTGAGAATGGCGTAGAAAAGGTTATTGCTCTGTCGACCGATAAAGCTGCAAACCCGATCAATTTGTATGGAGCTACAAAGTTGGCCTCAGATAAGTTGTTTATCGCTGCGAACAATATTGCTGGCGGACACATAACAAGGTTTTCGGTTGTCCGCTACGGCAATGTCGTTGGTTCACGCGGTTCAGTGGTTCCCTTTTTTCAAAAGCTTGTTGCTATGGGGGCTGAGGAACTACCGGTGACCGACTCGCGGATGACAAGATTTTGGATTACTCTGCCGCAAGGGGTAAATTTTGTTTTAGCTTCTTTTGCCCGGATGCAGGGGGGAGAGCTTTTTGTACCAAAGATTCCTTCCAGCAGGATTGTCGACTTGGCTGAGGCCGTTGCCCCAAATATAGCGCAAAAAATTGTCGGCATTCGACCCGGAGAAAAGTTGCATGAAGTAATGTGTCCGGCCGATGACTCCCATTTAACAATTGAGTTTAATGACCATTATGTTATTAAGCCGACGATTTCATTTGTTACACCTGTCGATTATATGACTAATGCTGTTGGGGAGAAGGCTAAGCCAGTTGATCAGGGGTTTGAATATAATTCAGGGACAAATCCGCACTTCTTAACAGTCGATGAATTACGGGAGCTGGTATAGTGAAAAACATTCCGTATGCTAGGCAGCATATTAATCAAGAGGACGTTGAGGCGGTTGTCGAAGTTTTAAAATCCGATTGGCTGACACAAGGACCGACTATCGAACGGTTTGAATGTCAGGTGGCGGCTTATTGCGGTGCAAAGTATGCTGTTGCCGTAACTAGTGCGACAGCAGCACTGCATCTTGCTTGTCTGGCAGCTGGGCTTGGGGCTGGCGATGAGCTATGGACCTCACCGAATACCTTTGTAGCATCGGCTAATTGCAGTATATATTGTGGTGCCGGTATTGATTTTGTTGACATCGATCCTCATACCTATAATTTAAGTCCGACTGCTTTTGATACAAAACTGTCTAGTGCACGAGAGCAGGGTAAAGTTCCGAAGGTAGTAATTCCGGTCCATTTTGCGGGGCAATCTTGCGAAATGGAGTTTTTTTGGACAAGGGCCCGTCAGAACAATATTGTCATAATTGAAGATGCTTCTCATTCGATTGGTGGCAGTTACCGTAATACCAAGATAGGCAGTTGTCGGTATTCGGATATGACAGTATTTAGTTTTCATCCGGTAAAAATAATTACTACCGGTGAAGGTGGTATGATTTTAACTAATCGTAAGGAATTTTACGATAAACTGTTACTACTTCGCAGCCATGGTATTACCCGTAATGATGCCCTAATGGAGAAAACACCGGATGGGCCTTGGTATTATGAACAGCAAGTGTTGGGGTGGAATTACCGGATGACGGACATTCAGGCGGCGCTCGGTGTTAGCCAATTTGTCAGAGTTGACGAATTTGTTGCTCGCCGCCGTTACTTGGCAGCACGCTATGGCGAGCTGTTGAAAGAGCTTCCGGTGATATTGCCATGGCAGCATCCTGATACTGCGTCGGCTTATCATTTGTATGTAATTGGTTTGGAACTCAATCGTTTGAAGAAATCGCATACTGCGATATTTGAAGAATTGCTCCAGCGTGGAGTAAATGTTAATTTGCACTATATTCCGGTTCATACTCAGCCCTATTATCGGCGGCTGGGCTTTAAGCCGGGAGATTTTCCGGTGGCGGAAGAGTATTATCGTAAGGCGATAAGTCTGCCGATGTACTATGGTCTTACTGACGAAGACCAGGATTATGTTATCGCTGTGCTGAAAGAGGTCTTGGTGTGAAAGTAGTCATAATTGTTCAGGCCCGGATGACTTCAACCAGGCTTCCGGGGAAGGTGCTTCTCAAAGTAATGGATAAGCCGCTCTTGGAGTATCAAATTGAGCGTTTAAGAGAGGTACGGGCTGCGGAGCAGGTTTTAATTGCTACAACGATTAATGCTGCCGATAACGAAATCGTCCAGTTGTGTAAGCGGTTAGGAGTTACGTTTTTTTGCGGCTCAGAACATGATGTGCTTGATCGTTACTATCAGGCTGCTCAGGCTAGTCATGCTGATGTAATTGTAAGAATTACTTCAGATTGTCCGCTGATTGATCCGGTGGTAGTTGACAAGGTAATCGGTTTTTACCTCGATCATCCAGTTTATGAGTATGTTACTAATTGTCTTCCCCGGACGTACCCTGTGGGGATGGATACGGAAGTATTTTCGTTTCAGGCTTTGAGAATTGCGCACCAGGAGGCTGTTACCGGACCTGACAGGGAACATGTAACAGGCTACATTGAACAAAGGCCAGATCGATTCTGCCAGGCCAATGTGGCTTATAAGGAAAACCATAGCCGTTACCGTTGGACAGTAGATACTCCGGCTGATTTTGAATTGATCAGCCGCATTATTACTACCCTTTATCCTGGCAATCACAACTTTACTTTAGAAGATTGCCTGACGCTTCTGGCGCATAATCCAGAATGGGAGAAGATAAATAGTCATGTAAAACAGAAAAAATATGGCGAGTAAAGAAATTGTGAGGGACAAAAATGAGTCAGTATAAGACAGAACAGGAATCCTTCTGGGCCGGCGAATTTGGTAATGACTATATTGAGCGAAACCGGGGAAATAGATTAGTTGCTGCTGATACCGCATTATTTTCCAAAATTTTATTTCGGGCCAGCCAACCGATTGAATCAATTATTGAGTTTGGCGCTAATATCGGGCTCAATCTCCAGGCTCTTAATAAGCTATTGCCTGAGGCCGAATTTTCAGCCATAGAAATCAATAGCAAGGCGGTTGAACAATTACGGACAATTGACAAGGTGAAGGTTTATGCCAGCTCGATTCTGGATTTTGTTCCTGATTATCAGCGTGATTTTGTACTTATTAAGGGAGTGCTTATTCATATAAACCCCGATATGCTTCCGGTTGTGTATAATCTGCTTCATGCGACAAGTAAACGGTATATCTGCATTGTTGAGTACTATAATCCGACGCCGGTTGAGGTACTTTATCGCGGTCATGCCGGTAAACTTTTTAAAAGGGATTTCGCTGGTGAAATGCTTGACCGATTTAACGGTTTGCGCTTGGTTGACTATGGATTTGTTTATCATCGTGACAGCAAGTTTCCCCAAGATGACTTGAATTGGTTTCTGTTGGAAAGGCACGAATAATGAAGGTTGTTTTTCGCTGTGACGCTTCTATGCGGCTAGGAATGGGACATTTGATGCGGTGTCTGACTTTGGCGACCGTGCTTTTCCGGGCAGGAGCGACGATTTCATTTGTTTGCAGGAAGTCCGCCGTGGATTTGACGGCGCGGCTAAGAAGCCGTGGTTTTGAAGTGGCGCTAATTGGTAATGAAGACACTGATGAAATTGTTCCGGTAAGTGAAGACGCTCGGGAGACTGCGGCAATTCTTGCTGATTTCCAGCAAGTTGATTGGCTGGTGGTTGACCATTATGCGCTTGGGGCAGACTGGGAATTAGTTCAACGAAAGTATGCTAGAAATATAATGGTAATCGATGACCTGGCTAACCGCCGGCATGATTGTGACATCCTCTTGGATCAAAATTTATTTGCTGATGCCAATATGCGCTATCAAGGACTTCTGCCTGATGGCTGCAGACCGCTTTTGGGGCCGCATTATGCGTTGTTACGGCAAGAGTTTATGGAGTACCGGAACAATAGCCGCATAAACACAAGCAAGAAACGGCTTTTTGTTTCGTTTGGCGGCGGAGATTTTACTAACGAAACAGCTAAAGTGTTGAACGCTATCAGGGATGCAGACTTTACCGAGTTGGTAGTCGATGTTGTTATTGGGGCCGCAAACCTTAATTATGACAAAATTGCCGAATTGTGCGCTTCAATTTCGAATGTTAAGCTTTACCGCGAGGTCGATAATATGGCCGAACTTATGGCAGCAGCAGATTTCTGTATTGGCGGCGGCGGCAGTACTACTTGGGAACGATGTTGTATCGGTTTGCCGAGTATTGTTATTACCGTCGCTTTAAATCAAATAGAACCGATGCAGCAGTTGGCTGAAGCCGGGGCTATAATTCTTTATACTGGAAGCAGAACTGCGTCTGGATACCGCGAAGCCTTGGAAGCCTTGTTGACTGGAAGGTACGATTTGCATTCGATAAGCAAAACCGGGCAAATGTTATATGATGGTGAAGGTGCTTTGCGGGTTTATAGAAGTATGACAGAGGTGAGCTAACGAATGAATATGGCTGAGCATTATCGACAGTTATTTTATAAGTATGGCGACTCACCGGAGGCAAACCAGTGGTCAAACATTGAGACTCAGGAAATGCGGTTTAAAATTCTTACTGAAATTGCTGATCTTAATGGCGCTAAAATTATCGATTTTGGATGTGGTACAGCTCATCTGGCCACTTATCTAAAAGAACATGGTGTTCAGGTGGATTATACCGGGGTGGATATTGTTGAAGAAATGCTTGAGTTTGCGGGTAATAAATATCCGGAGTATAATTTTTGCCGTCAAGCAGATGCAGTAAAGGATACTTATGATTATGCTTTTGTCAGCGGCACTTTCAATAATTTGGTTAAGAACAACCGTAGATTTTACCGTGAGACGATAGCGAATTTATTTGACAGAGTTAGAAAAGGTTTGGCATTCAACATGTTGAGTTACTATGTTGATTACTACGACAAGGGCTTGTTTTATGAAAAGCCAGAAGAAGCATTTGCTTTTGTTAAGCAAGAAATATCACCATATGTTATATTGCGCAATGAGTATCAGCTAAAAACAGGAATAGTACCTTTCGAATTTACAATTTACGTATATAGAAAATAACCTGCGGAGGTATTGCTATGCGGTGTGCAATTATGCAACCGACCTATCTGCCGTGGGCCGGATATTTTAACCTAATAAGTGAAGTGGATAAATTTGTTTTTTTAGATGATGTACAGTTTGATCGTCGCTCTTGGCAAAGCCGAAACCGTCTTTGGGCGAATGGCGATGTACATTGGGTTACGGTACCGGTGAAAGCAGGCAGGCGGGATCAAGCTATTAGCGAAATAGTTATTGATGACAGCCAACCATGGCGGGATAAGCATATCAAGACGATGCAGCATGCTTATGCCAAACATCCGTATCGCTCTGAACTAGAGGCAATTTTTGATATTATTAATGACAAGCGTCTTACGTTATTGGCTGATTTAAATATGGCCATTGTCAATATTATTGCGCTAAAGCTGTCACTCAGTGCGGTGTTTTATCGCGCAAGTGAACTTAACGCTTGCGGCAGGCGCTCACAGCACTTGCTGGAGATATGTCGCCAGCTAGAATGTGATGAGTATCTGAGTCCTGTCGGATCAGCCGACTATCTGGCTGAAGACGGAGTATTTTCGGAATCAGGTGTACAACTATTGTTTCAGAATTATACCCCTGGCGTTTATGTTCAGAAAGGCCGGGCTGAATTTGAAAGCCATTTGTCGGTTGTGGATGTAATTGCTAATCTGGGCTGGTCAGAATTAGCTCAGTATATTAAAGGTGCAGGGGGATTAAAGTGAAAGATATCCGAATCGGCGATTTATTGATTGGAGTAAAGAATAGACCGGTTATTGTTGCCGAACTTTCCGGCAATCATAATCAGTCGCTTGAACGGGCGCTGGCTATTGTTGATGCCGCGGCTAAGGCGGGAGCGCAGGCGTTCAAAATCCAGACTTACACTGCTGATACTATGACGCTAGACATTGATCAGAACGAATTTCATATTGGTGATCCAGACAGTCTGTGGCAGGGGCATTCGCTTTATTCCCTTTACAAAGAGGCCTATACTCCTTGGGAGTGGCACAAGGCAATTTTTGATCGCTGTCATCAGTTGGGGATGATTGGTTTTAGCACTCCCTTTGATGAAACAGCAGTGGATTTTCTTGAATCTTTGGATGTACCTTGCTATAAAGTAGCATCCTTTGAAAATACAGATTTGCCGCTTATCCGCCGTATAGCCGCTACCGGCAAACCGCTGATTATTTCTACCGGGATGGCAACCCTGGCTGAACTTGATGAAATGGTGAGTACTGCCCGGGAGGCCGGCTGCAGGGATCTTATTCTCTTAAAATGCACTAGCAGTTATCCGGCAAGCCCAGCTGATTCTAATCTTATGACAATTCCTCATATGGCGGAATTGTTCGACTGTCAGGTTGGCCTTTCGGATCATACGATGGGGATTGGGGCGGCGATAGCTGCTGTAACTATTGGGGCAACTATAATCGAAAAGCATTTTACATTGTCGCGTTTAGACGGGGGAGTGGATACAACTTTCTCTTTGGAACCTCCCGAATTAAAGCAATTAGTTGAACAAGCAGACCAGGCCTGGCTGGCGCTGGGGCGGGTTAGTTATGGGACGACTGAGGCGGAAAAGAGCTCGCAGATGTTTCGTCGGTCGCTATATGTGGCGAAGGATATGAAAGCTGGGGATGTTTTTTCAAGGGAAAATTTGCGGATTATTCGGCCGGGATTAGGGCTAGCACCAAAATATTTTGACTTGGTTCTTGGTAAAAAAGTGGCAATGGATGTGACCAGAGGAACACCGGTCAATTGGGACTTAATTGGATCTAGAAATAATTAGGGGCCGGAGACATTTAGTTGTCGCTCTAGAGTTTTATAGCTATTTAAATACATCTGACGCAATTCTTGTTATTTTCTACTAAAGTTTTAGCAAAAATCTTCGATATACTAGGTAAAGTATTATTTTGCGAGGTGTCTTCACATGGAAGTGAAAATGGCTAAAATCTCTGAAGCGTCTTTTGCGAATACTTCGGCTAATGCTGATAATGCTACCAAGGCAGGAGAGCTTACACAACACGTTGTGGCTTCGCGTGAACTGAGTGAAACTGAGTTGCAGCATAAAAACCGTCCGGAACTAACAAAGGCTCAGCTCAGTCAAATGACGGAAGACATGAATAAATTTATGCAGTCTCTAAATGCTGACCTTCAATTTGCGGTACATGAAAAAACTAAGCACTTGATGGTTCGGCTGATAGATCCACATAGTCAAACGGTTCTGAAAGAGTTCCCATCTCATGAATTTTTAGATACAATCGCTAAAATCAGTGAGTCTATCGGCGCGTTTCTGGACAAAAAGGCGTAATAGGGAACTACTCTTATGAAATTTTTGCTATAAGTTAGAGGGAGGAGGGCTTTTCGTGGCGGTACAAAGAATATTTGGCCTGTCGGGGTCAGGTATGGACGTCGATTCGATGGTTAAGAAGTTAATGGAAGCTAAACGAGGACAATATAATAAGTTATATCAAAACCGTACTCTGTTGGAATGGAAAAAATCAGCGTATGCTGACGTGAATAAGGATATTACAGCGTTCAAGAATACGTTGGTTGGTTATAAGTTATCCGGTACTTTGGCAATTAAATCTGTTACGTCAACAAATGCAAATGTGGCTACTGCTACTGCCAATGCTGAATCCGATGATATAAGCCATTCCTTGTCGGTAACGCAGCTTGCTACCGGTGTGCGTCTGACCAGTACTGGCAATATAACAACAGGTGACAGCAAGGATTCTATTGCAAAACAGTTTTACGGTGGTGCAGCACCACTTGAACCGATTACTTTGAATATTGCCAATGGTTCGGCTTCCACGAAAGTTACTGTCGATCCCAACAAGAGCATATATGATTTTGTCAATCAGATTAATGCCGCAAAGATTAATGTTACTGCTAATTATGATGCTGCTCTGGATCGGTGTTTTATTAATACAACCAATACCGGGGCAAATGCTGGTATCGATTTTTCTGGCAGTGATGTGAATGGGTTGGATTTTTTAACAAATAAACTTAAAATCAGCAGTGAGCCTCAGAATGGGGTGAATGCAAAATTTAATTTAGATGGCGTAGATTTGACACAGGAAAGCAACAACTTCATGATTTCCGGCGTTTCATATAACTTGGCTGCTCAAGGGGCGACTACTTTTAAAGTTGCGACCGATGTGGACAAGACGGTTACAAGCGTTCAGAACTTTGTCGATGCCTACAATAAGATGTTGGATAACGTAAACGATAAATTGGATGAACCTCGTTACCGCGATTATTTGCCGCTCACTGACGAGCAGAAGAAGGATATGAAGGATGTCGAAATATCAGCGTGGGAGAAAAAAGCCAAAAGTGGTATGCTGGCCCGAGATCCGATATTGCAGAACTTTATCTATAGTGCGCGGAATGCTCTAGTGACTCCAGTTGCCGGGCTAAGTGGCACGTATACCAGTGCGGCAGCCATTGGGATAACGACTGGAGCTTATACTGAAGGTGGACATATATATTTGGAGTCTGGCAAGTTAAGGGCGGCACTTGCAGCTGAGCCGGATGCCGTTTTGAAAATTTTTGGGTCTAACGGCGACGACAAGAGCGGTATTGCTTTCATGCTAGATAATGTTGTTGATACGGTTAAAAAACAGGTCATTGCTACGGCAGGAACATCGTCGGTTGTTGATCAAACCAGCGCAATCGGCCGTCAGCTTAGTGAATATAATAAGAATATTAAAAGTACGGAAACCAAGCTAAAAGAGGCAGAAACCAATTATTATCAGCAGTTTAGTAATATGGAAACGGCAATTAACAAGATGAACTCGCAGAGTTCCTGGTTGTCGCAGCAGTTCGGTGGTAAGTAAATTGGACGGATGTAAATAAGGGGGACATTGTATGAATGCCGCAACAACGGCTAATACGTATAAAACGCAGCAAGTTATGACTGCTTCTAAAGAAGAGCTAACTCTGATGCTATATAATGGCGCCATCCGATTTGTAAGTGAGAGTATTAAGGCCATGGATACCGGGGAGTTAGAAAAGGCGCATTATGCCAATTTGCGGGCTCAAGAAATTGTTCAGGAATTTATGGTTACCTTGGATATGAGTTATGATATTGCCAAGAGTATGTACATGCTTTACGATTATATAAAGTATCGATTAGTTCAGGCCAATATTCAAAAAGATAAAGAGCAGCTTATTGAGGCCCGGGACATGCTTGCTGAACTTCGTGATGCATGGTATCAGGCTATGAAGCAAGCTCGTGTTGCGGAGGCTGTTGGTAGATGAGTGATCAATGTCAATGTTCCCGTGGGCTTTGGCGAAACTATCTGTTTGTGACACGGGAAATGGGTAAGTTTTTAGCCCAGGTTAATGTTGACATGTTTCTGAATTTGCTGGAGCAACGCGAAAAATTGCAGAAGGAAATTGAAAAAGCTGATGATGGTGGCTTTAAAGATTTACCTGAAGGCCAGCAACTTGCCGGAGAACTGGAACAAATAAATGAAGAACTGGTTTGCCAACTGGAAAGGATGCGTAATCAGTTGGAAAAGCAGCAGAAGATTTCTGTTGCTTATGACGTTATGCGCCCAAGTTTTCTGGGAAACCGTATGGACCAAAAGGGCTAATGACAAGGTATATATAATGTTTTATTCTTACGCAAATGGTTGTGTAATGCGAATTTTTGATGTGGCGTCACGGTGATAACAGATTTTTTGCTTGCATTTTCTAAAATAGAAACTTATAATTTGGGGTGAAGAACCTTTTGCTTAGGTCTGTGGTTGAAAATCGATGCCAGTCGCAGGCGAAACGATCCACATAAGAAGTCCAAAGTGGCTTTGAGCATGGTGCGGCTTAGATGTAAGTCCTGCCGGTTTAGTTGACCGAGAGAGGTAGTAGTGAGGAGATTGAATTCTTAGTAGCAAACCTTCCAGCAGGCGAGTGTGGGGGCAAAGACCAGGTCGGCTAAGCGATGGTCCTTTTAGTATCAAGATAAAGGTGAGGGGATATCGTTAATGGCTTTCGAGGACAAAACGTTAAAGTGCAAGGATTGTGGGGCAGATTTCGTTTTTACGGCTGGAGAGCAAGAGTTTTATGCTGAAAAAGGGTTTGAGAATGAACCGGCACGTTGCCGTGACTGCCGTGATGCGAGGCGACGCAGCCGTGATGGCGGTGAAGTCCGTGCCCAGCGTGAGATGCACGAAGCTGTTTGTGCTGAGTGTGGTGTAACGACGCAAGTGCCGTTTAGACCACGCAATGATCGTCCCATTTATTGTCGCGATTGCTTTGCCGCTAAAAAGACGGAATTGTAATATTTTTAATTTTTAGCTTAATTGCGGCCTGGACATTTAGTCTAGGCTTTTTGCTTGTCTAGATTTAGTAGGTTTATATTTTTGGCCTAACAGGTTTTGCCCAGGTTATCCCCAAAAAGAATGTTGTATTTGGTAGTTATCAACACATTTATCAACAATATCCACAAATGAGAATCAATTTAGTTTAGATTAGTCGGGATGAATTGGGCAAAAATACTTGCTTGTCTATGAACAAGCAGTTTGGCGAGAAAACTGGTTGACAGGCCTCTTATAGCATAGCTATAATCATTATGAGATACATAGCACGGGCCGTTGAAAAAGTTTTTTCGCAGTGTTGCGAATAGCTTTTCCAACGGCTTATTTTGGGAATAAAAGATTAAGGTGAGATTATGGAACTAGATTTTGGTCTGATTGTCCGATCCCTTCCACTATTATTGACCGGCGCGGTGGTAACAATCCAGATAACGGTGCTCAGCGTAGGTTTTGGATTATTTATTGGAATGTTTGCCGGTATCGCCCGCATGGCAAAGTTTTGGCTTGTACGGGCGGCAGCAACAGTGTATGTAGATTTTATTCGTGGGACCCCGCTTTTGGTTCAAATTTTTATTATTTATTTTGCTCTTCCTCTTCTGTTGGGAAAGCGTATTGACCCTTTTTTGGCCGCTATTACTGCTTGCAGTATTAATAGCGGTGCGTACATTGCAGAGATTTTTCGGGCCGGTATTCAGTCAATTGACAAGGGGCAAATGGAGGCAGGAAGATCCCTGGGGATGAGCTGGATACAGACGATGTGCTATGTAATTCTGCCGCAGGCTTTCAAGAGAATTATACCGCCTCTTGGAAATGAGTTTATTGCCATGTTGAAGGATTCTTCACTGGTATCTGTGATCGGCTTTGAAGAACTGACTCGCCGGGGGCAGCTTATTATTGCTCGTACTTACGGATCGTTTGAAATTTGGGTGACAGTCGCGGTAATTTATTTGATAATGACGCTGACTATTTCGCGTCTGGTTGATTATCTCGAACGGAGGTACAAGATTGATGATAAGCATTAAGAACCTGCATAAACACTTCGGCAGGCTGCATGTGCTCAAAGGTATCGATGTCGAGATCAGGGAGCAGGAAGTTGTCGTAATTATTGGACCGAGCGGTTCAGGAAAAAGTACCTTGCTTCGGTGTATAAACTATCTGGAAGAACCCAGTGAAGGGGAAATAATTGTCGATGGTATTACGCTTACTGGCGAGTCTAGTATTAATAAGGTTCGCGCAGAGGTCGGTATGGTGTTTCAAAGATTTAACCTTTTTCCGCACATGACGGTACTGGCAAATATAATGCTGGCGCCACAGAAAGTGCGTAAGTTAAACAGGAACGAATCCGAAATAATTGCCCATGATCTTTTAAAAAAGGTCGGGCTTTCAGATAAAGCAAATGCATATCCCGAACAGCTTTCTGGCGGTCAACAGCAAAGAGTAGCGATCGCTAGGGCGTTGGCGATGCGACCGAAGATTATGTTGTTTGATGAACCTACTTCGGCACTTGATCCCGAAATGATCAACGAAGTGCTTGATGTTATGAAAAACCTTGCTCATGAGGGGATGACAATGGTGGTTGTTACTCATGAAATGGGCTTTGCCAGGGAGGTCGGCGATCGGGTTATTTTTATGGATGAGGGCCGTATTGTTGAGGAGGGAACTCCAACCGAATTTTTTACGAACGCTCGTGAAGATCGGGCAAAAGCTTTTCTATCCAAGATTTTATAGCCTCTGCTGATAGGCGTGGCAGCATTGACACCCTTATCTAGTTGTGCTATAGTAGGGTTTGCATCACACTGTGACTTGCAGTACACTGTTAGGAGGAATTTTGTAGATGATCGGCAAAGTAAAATGGTTCAGCGCGGAAAAGGGGTATGGCTTCCTTGAAGGGAAGATGGCGGCGATGTTTTTGTTCATTTTTCCGCGATTCAAGATCAGGGCTTTAAGACTTTGGTAGAAGGGCAACAGGTAGAATTCGAGATCGTTGAAGGAACTCGCGGACCACAAGCTTCTAATGTGACAAAATTGTAATTAACTACCCGGCTGGTTGCTACTAGCCGGGTTTCGAATTTAATGGATAGATAAATGGCTTGTTTTGACTTTTAATGTAGGAATATTTTTCAACTTCGAGTTTTTTTGACAGGAATTTTTCACTTTTGCGGGAATAATACTAAGTAAGATTTCGGAAGGGAGCTGGGGTTATGGCTATCACTGTACGAGGAAAAAACATCGAAATTACACCGGCTTTAAAAGACTATGTTGAGAAACGTATTGGCAAGATCACAAAGTATTTTGAGACCTTGAATGACATTGCTGTGGTGTTGACTGTTGAGAAAGGCCGCCATATAGTAGAGGTTACCGTACCGGTAAACGGGATGCTGTTAAGGGGCGAGGAGTCAACTACCGATATGTACACCTCGATTGATCTTGTAATTGAGAAGCTGGAGAAGCAGATTGAAAAGTATAAAACCAAGCTTGCTCGGAAACTACGTGTAGGTACGTTTAAAGGTGATATCGCCGCAGTAAGCCGTGATGTCGGCGATGCGGACGAGTTTAAAATAGTCAAAACCAAGCGGTTTGCAGTAAAGCCTATGACCACTGAAGAAGCCCTCTTGCAAATGAATTTGATTAATCATGATTTCTATGTGTTTACTAATGCCGAAACTGAAGACGTAAATGTTTTATATCGTCGGAAGGATGGCAATTATGGCTTGATTGAACCAGAATTCTAGAAAAGTCAAAACCGGGGAGTAATCCCCGGTTTTTATCTGTCTGTTGAGATAAGCAAAGTTTTAGGTGTCTGCTTGTTGCTGAAGGATAGATAGTGGTCTGGTTGAAATACTAAAAGATGGATGTGACCATTGCGGCGCATTTTTGACTACTAACGTTTGCGTTCAAGGATACTTGCACGGCGGCTTAAGAGAATTTCGGCCAAACTGGCTTGTTCCATTTCCCTTGCCTTGGAGGCAAATTCGTCCTTAGACATTAACCCTTTTTCGATTAGTAACTCGATTATCGCTACTATTGCCAAGGTGTTTTTGTAATTAACGTCTTTCATGTCGGCAATATGACCAGCAATTTCAAGCAAGTTTGGTTGCATTTTAATTCCTCCCGGTAGATTATTTAAATCCTACCTTCTAGTTATTTCCATATTGGCTTGCCGTTATACCGGCAGTTGTAATGATTAGAAAAAGGGATGTTCCAAGTGCTAAAATAAATGGATTTAATGGTGTTAGCTAGGTAGAGGGCCTGGAGGGACAAAAACGTGCCATATTTTGACTTATTGGCCGCATTCTGCTAAAATTTTAAAATAGGCTTTAAAGGAGATGATACCGATTGTTAGAATTTCTGAAGAAAATATTCGGTGATGATAATGAGCGCGAAATTAAGCGCTTGATGAAGTATGTGGACGCGATCAACGCGTTTGAACCCGATATTGAGAAACTCAGCGATATTAGTCTTGCTGCCAAAACACCTGAATTCAAAGGGCGTTTAGATCAAGGTGAGAGTTTAGAAAGCATTTTACCTGAAGCGTTTGCGGTTGTCCGCGAGGCTTCGCGGCGGGTTTTAGGCATGAGGCATTTTGATGTGCAGCTTTTAGGCGGATTGACTTTGCACGCAGGAAATATTGCTGAAATGCGCACCGGTGAAGGTAAGACGCTGGTGGCGACGTTGCCGGTTTATCTTAATGCGTTAGCAGGTAACGGCGTTCATGTGGTAACGGTCAATGACTATTTAGCTAAACGTGACAGCGAGTGGATGGGTAAGGTATATCAATTTCTCGGTTTGAGTGTTGGCCTAATTGTTCACGGTCTGGATTTTGCTGAGCGCAAAATGGCCTATAGCGCCGATGTTACATATGGTACCAATAATGAGTTCGGATTTGATTATCTCCGGGACAATATGGTGATTCATCCTGACCAGATGGTTCAACGGGAAGAGCTTAATTATGCTATTGTGGACGAGGTTGACAGTATTTTGGTTGATGAGGCTCGCACTCCGCTTATTATTTCCGGCCCTGGTGAAAAGTCGACTGACCTGTATGCCGTATTGGCAAAGGTAGTCCCCAAACTTAACGAGACTGAAGATTATACGGTTGACGAAAAAAGCCATACTGTTGCTCCAACGGAAAGTGGTATTGCTAAAGCCGAAAAGTTGCTGAATGTTAAAAATCTATATGAAAATGAAAATATGGAAATATCACATCACTTTAACCAGGCGCTAAAAGCTCATTCGCTTATGAAACGTGACCGTGATTATGTTGTAAAGGATGGCGAGGTTATCATTGTTGACGAGTTTACCGGTAGGCTGATGTTCGGACGCCGGTACTCGGACGGTTTACATCAAGCCATTGAGGCTAAAGAAGGCGTGAAAATCGAGCGGGAGAGTCAAACACTGGCTTCGATTACTTTCCAGAATTATTTCCGGATGTATGGCAAACTAGCTGGGATGACCGGTACGGCTAAGACAGAAGCGGATGAGTTCCGTAAAATTTACGGATTGGATGTAATCGTTATTCCAAGTAATATGCCGGTTGTCCGCGAGGATCTGCCTGATGTTATTTATAAAACTAAACGTGCTAAATATAAAGCGGTTGTTAACGATATTAGCGAGCGGTATGCTAAAGGGCAACCTGTGTTGGTGGGTACAACATCTATTGTCCAGTCTGAAGAATTAAGCGATATCTTGAAAAAACAGGGTGTGCCGCATAATGTTCTTAATGCTAAGTATCATGAAAAAGAGGCCCAAATCGTGGCTCAGGCTGGTCAACCAGGTACTGTAACTATTGCTACCAATATGGCTGGGCGTGGTACTGACATAGTACTTGGAGAAGGAGTGCCGGACATTGGCGGCCTTCATATTATTGGCACTGAGCGTCATGAGAGCCGCCGTATAGATAATCAGTTGCGGGGGCGTTCAGGTCGTCAAGGAGATCCTGGTTCTACCCGGTTTTATTTATCACTCCAAGATGACTTGATGCGTCTATTTGGTTCGGATAATATTGCAAGTGTGATGGATAAATTGGGTATGGATGAAGATGAACCTATTGAACATGGGCTCATTACCCGGTCGATTGAACAGGCTCAGAAGAAGGTGGAAGCACGTAACTTCGACATCCGCAAGCATGTGCTGGAATATGATGATGTCATGAACCAGCAACGGGAAGTTATATATAGCCAGCGTCGTAAAATTCTTATGGGCGAGTCAATGCGGGAAAATATCTTTCCGATGATTGATAAAATCATTGATCAGGGCATGGAGTTA
Source organism: Bacillota bacterium (assembly GCA_017889635.1). Lineage (GTDB taxonomy): Bacteria > Bacillota > Negativicutes > Sporomusales > CTSoil-080 > CTSoil-080. Next base: position 16,833 of record JAGGAC010000030.1, read on the forward strand.
TATGCCAATGAGAAGGTATATCAGGAAGAGTGGGATTACGACGGTCTTATTGAGTATGGGGAAAGTTATTTTGCTCCGCCTGGAGAACTAAAGAAGGACGCACTTAGTAAGCTAAGTCGTGAGGAGCTCAAAGAGGATTTGCTCTCGATAGCTACTAAGGCTTATGATGCCAGAGAGGCGAGCTTTGGCGCCGATAATATGCGTGAACTGGAAAAGGTAGTTATGCTTAAGGTCGTAGATGCTAAGTGGATGGATCATCTGGATGCCATGGATATGTTGCGGGAGGGAATTGGACTCAGGGCGTATGGTCAGAAAAATCCGCTTATTGAGTACAAGATTGAAGCTTTTGATATGTTCCAGCAGATGATTGATAACATTCAGGATGAGATTGTCCGCTACATTTATCGGGTGAATATTATCAGTCAGCCAGAGGATAGGTTACAGCATGCTCATGCTGACCATGGCGAGGAAGAGGCGACACAAGCTCCGGTGGTTAATAAGGATAGTATCGGGCGTAATGATTTATGTCCGTGCGGCTCTGGTAAGAAATATAAGAAGTGCTGCGGATTAGGAAAATAATTTTTCTAATCTTGCATGATAGTGTTGTGTCGTCAATAAAATTTTAGGGAGGGATGCGTGTGTTATTAGAAGATTTACGCCGTCCTGTGGAGGAACTGGCCGAAAGATTAGAAGAAGTGAGGGTTTCCCTTTGACGTAGCTGCGAAAGAACTTGAAATTGCAGCGCTGGAATATAAGTTGGCAGCACCAGATTTTTGGGATAATCCTGATAATGCGCAGAAGACTATGCAGGAATTGACTCGGATCAAGGAAAGTGTTGGTCAGTACTATGATTTAGTAAGCCGCCATAGTGATGTGTCTGTACTGTGGCAGCTTGGGATGGATGAACAGGATGAAAGCATTTATGGCGAGGTCGAAGAAACGATAAAATCGTTAGGTAAGGAACTGGATCATCTTGACATGATGCTGATGTTGTCTGGAGAACATGATGCCAATAACGCAATTGTTACTCTGCATGCCGGTGCGGGTGGCACAGAGGCCCAGGATTGGGTCCAAATGCTGCTAAGGATGTATGTCCGGTGGGCTGAAAGTAACAAGTATAAAGTGGAAACTATGGATTTTTTGGCTGGGGACGAGGCCGGAGTAAAAAGTGCAACAATTATGGTGTCAGGCAGTAACGCCTATGGGTATCTACGCTCCGAAAAAGGAGTACATAGGTTAGTGCGGATATCGCCTTTTGATGCTTCCGGTCGCAGGCATACGTCGTTTGCAGCGGTAGACGTGATGCCGGAAATTGATGATACTATCGAAGTCAATATTAATATGGCTGATGTTCGGGTGGATACCTTCCGGGCTAGCGGAGCCGGAGGACAGCATATTAATAAGACCGATTCTGCGGTCCGTATGACTCATATACCAACAGGTATAGTAGCACAATGCCAGAGTGAGCGGTCACAGATTCAAAATCGCGAACAGTGTATGCGTCTTCTTCGGGCTAAGCTGTTTGAGCTCGAACGGCAGAAGCAGGACAATAAAATGGGCGAGTTAAGCGGTGACTATCAGGCTATTGAGTGGGGAAGCCAGATTAGATCATATGTTTTTCATCCATACAATTTGGTTAAAGACCACCGGACTTTGGCAGAGACAGGCAACGTTCAGGCAGTAATGGATGGGGAAATTGAACTATTTATTGAAGCATATTTGAAACAGGGGAAAAGTGCCGGAAAATAGGGAGGCGGGCTTAAATGTTTAAGCAGTCAAGGATGGCAATTATTCTCATTCTGGTAGTGGTTATCGCCTCACAGTTTTTGTTGCCTTGGCTGGTCAGTAAAGTGGTAGCTCGTGGCATGGCCGGAGTACTGGGGACCGAACAAGTGACGGCCACGGTGGAAAAGAGCCCGGCGATGCTGATGCTTGGCGGACGGTTTGATCGTGTCGTTATAAGTGCCCAAAATGCCCGGGTAGATCGTCTTATTTTTGCTGAAATTGATGCTGTTTTGACTGATGTAAAATTGGATGCAGCAGCACTTATTAGCGGTCAACAACTGGTAGTAAAGTCGGCAAAAGAGGTTAATCTAACGGCATCGATAACTCAGGAAGAACTTAGCCGATACCTTAACCAGGCGGTAAAGGGCGTTAAAAACGCTGTTGTTTCAGTAAACGGCGGTGAGGTCAAAATTAGCGGCGATTTCGGCCTGGGTAAAATAGCCAGTGTAGCGGTAACTTTAGAAGGCCGGGTTAGCGCGGATGATCAGAAAATCAAATTTGTAACTGAGCGATTCTTGATAAACAATACTCTCGTTGGCAAAATTGGCGGGACTGCATTAACTGAAGTGCCGCTGGTAGATTTAAAAAAGTTTCCTTTCAATGTGGTGGTGCGACAAATTACTATGGAAGACGGCAAAGTAACTGTTTTCGCGGACAACCACGCGCAATAGGTTAAGCAGTGTAATCACTGCATAATATTTGGTTGAAGCAGGAAAAAATAAGGTGTCCGGACCTTGTTATGCAGTCGTATTTTAGGGCAAGGTGGAGAGATGTTTGACTGAATTCAAGTACAATCGTGTTTTGTTGATTTTAATTTTTGCTGGTCTCTTAGCATCCCTTGTTATTGGGTGGCAGCGTTACAATGTTGAAGAGAATAACTCTGCAGTTGAAATGGTGCTTGACTATGAGGATATTGTTAGTTTGGCCCAGACTGAGGGAGTGCCTGAGCATCTATTGATGCAGCAATTTAAGGATGCCGGTATTAATTCGCTGGCTGTATATGACACAACATTGGAGAAACTCGCAAAAAGCGGGAAGCTGACTGTGATGACTGGCGGTGATCTTTTAGGACGTTATCGCACAGGCGAGAAGGATGGTTTACCTAGTGGCGATCCCAGTGGAACGATTGTTCCTTCTCGTGTGTACATATTTGCTGCTCAAGAGTCCGGTGGGTTAGCTCTGTTTGAAGAAGTGAAGGAAGATCTCTGCCGCCGTCTTGGAACGGCAAGAGTCAAAGAAATGACACTTACTGGTAACCGGCGCGGATTGGCGGTGGATGCCAATTACGAAAAGTTGATAAAAGAAAATTTAGGATTATCAACACAGGAAATGCGTGCGGTTACGGCTTATGGATATAACATTATTGCCAGGCCAAGTAACTTCGTAAAGGTACGTCCAGATGATATCAACGCGGTGTTTGACCGCTTGAAGGGATTTTCGAATATTACTGGCATTATGTTCGTCGGTGAAGAGGTATTAGGATATCCGGATCTTTTAAATTATACCGCTGAGAAAATGCAGCAGATGAATTTGACGCTGTACATGATTGAACATCCCCTTCAGTTGCAGTTTCTAAAACAGGACGGACTACTGCCGTTGGCTGCACTAAGTGATTATCGATGTGCTAGGGTCTATGTTATTCCTAAAGACGAGCAGCCTAAACTGAAAGTGGATGATGCGGTTCATCGTTGGGCGATTACCGTTGACCAGGAACGTAATATTCGGGTTGATTTATTACGAAAGTATGATAAACCTGAAGCAGGATTGTCTTTGGTTGAAACCAACTTGAAATATGTGAATGGGGTTAGGCAGTCCCTTATCGACAGAGGATTTACTATTGACCGGGCCGGTGTTTACCGACAGTATTATCCTAATTCATGGCTTTTAATAGTAATCGCTGTTGGAGCAACTGCGGCCTGTGTGCTGCTATTAACTTTGATTAGGCCATTCGCATCACGATATCAATATTTTCTGCTTGTAATCGTGTCATTAGTGTTTGCTTTATTGTTATTAAAGGGAAGTAATATCCTGGTAAAACAGGCAGTGGCGATGGTAAGCGCGATAACGTTTCCGGTGCTGTCAATGACTTGGCAGCTGGATCGCTGGCGAACCCGCGAACCTGCTCAAGGATCTTTTTTAACCCGGATTATTGTTGACGGCGTTGGCGGACTTGTGGTTGCCACATTATTGTCAATTGTTGGTGGACTATATGTCGGGGCTATATTAGGGGATATCCGCTTTATTCTTGAAGCTGAGATATTTCGTGGTGTAAAGTTGACTTTTGTTATGCCTTTGATTTTGATAACGCTTGTTTATCTTACCAGGTATAACCTTTTTGGCAAAAGTGATGATGTTGGAAAGGGGGTTTGGGGTAAAATACTAAAAATCCTTAACTACCCGATATACCTTAAAACTTTGTTGGGAATTGGTGTGCTAGCAGTAGTTGGATGGGTTTATGTCGGCCGTTCCGGGCATACCGCCGGAGTCCCAGTACCGGGGCTTGAGATAAAACTCCGGACTTTTTTGGAAAATGCTATGTACGCCAGACCTCGGGAAAAGGAATTTCTTATCGGCCACCCCTCGTTTCTTTTAGCTGTAATGGCTATTTATCGTAAATGGCCGCTAGTGTTTCATTATATATTGGTAGTTGGAGCTACGATGGGACAAGGCTCGCTGGTTGAGACCTTTGCTCATATCCGTACACCCATTCTCATGTCATTGGTGCGGGGGCTTGAAGGGATGGCTTTGGGGGCTGTTATTGGGATTATTGCAGTGATAGCGGTGCAGGTATTACATTATCTTTCGTTTATGTTGGGAAGGAGATCTGCTGTCGATGAGTGAAATCGTGATTTCCGGCTATTATGGATTTGCCAACGCCGGTGATGAGGCGATGCTGACGGCAATGATCGAAGCTTTGACTACTGTTGATCCAGAGGTAAGAATAACGGTTCTTTCTGGTAACCCGGCCGATACTAAGCGACGTCATGGGGTTGAGGCGGTATATCGGTTGAATTATCCCGAAATTATGCGGGTAATGGCGAAAAGCGATCTTCTTATCAGTGGCGGAGGCAGTTTGTTACAGGATGTTACCAGTGATCGCAGCTTATATTATTATTTAAGTATAATGATACTGGCGAAAAAACTCGGTACACCTGTAATGCTCTATGCTCAAGGAATAGGACCGGTGCGGGGCAGCTTAGCCAAAGGAGCGATGCGCTATATAGGCAATATGGTTGATCTTATTACCGTACGAGATGATGCTTCCTGCGACGAATTGAAATCGTTGGGGGTCAAAAAACCGCCGATCTATGTTACTGCCGACCCGGTTTTGGCACTGCATCCTGTGGATTGTGAGGTTGGCCGTAGCATTCTGCAGCGTTATAATCTGGACAGAGGAACTAAGCCCTTGATTGGCCTGTCTGCCCGAGAGTGGAAGGATTGGGCCTATTACAAACAGGTACTTGCGATAGCCCTTGATGAGATTGTCGAGGAATTTGATGCCAGAGTCGTCTTTTTACCAATGCAGTGGCCAGATGACCTTGAGGTGGCGCGGCGAATCAAGGGGCATATGCGCCGACCGGCGGTACTATTAGAGGATGAGTTTACTACAAGCGAGTTTTTATCGCTGGTGGGAAGCCTGGACATGCTTATTGGGATTAGGCTTCATGCGTTGATTTTTGCGGCGGTGATGCAGGTTCCAATGATTGGCGTGTCTTATGATCCGAAAATTGACCGGTTTCTTGAAAGTATTGGCGACTGCCATGCCGGGACACTCAATAATATAACGCTTGATGAGCTTATGAACAAGGTGCGACAAAGGTGGGCAGAGCTCAATCAGCCCAACAAAGAGCGAGGAGAACTTATTCGGGGCTTGCGTAGCAAGGCCTTTCATAACGCCGAACTGGCGATGGAGTTGATCACGAGCCGAAAGCGGGGGTAAGTGATGGCAAAGTGGGTGCGAAATTATACCGGAATAACGGTGGGAACTTTGCTGACGGCTATAGCGTTAAATATGTTTTTGATTCCGAATAAGGTGGCCGCCGGTGGTGTTAGTGGTATGGCTACTGTGTTACATTACCTTATAGGGGCACCTGTAGGTGCCACCATGCTAGCCTTGAATGTTCCGCTTTTTTTGGCCAGTGTCAAGGTTTTGGGAGCAAGATTCGGAGTGAGAACACTTTATGGTGCGGCAATCCTATCGGTATTTATTGATGCGACAGCGTCATATACGCCGGTTTTAACCCATGACCTATTGCTTAATTCATTATATGGCGGCGCATTGTCTGGAATTGGTATGGGGATGGTGTTTCGTTTCGGCGGTACTACGGCTGGCACTGATTTGGCGGCAGCCATAATAAATAAATTAACCCGTATCAGCGTTGGTCAAGCGCTCTTGATGGTTGACTTTTTTGTTATTGCCGTTGCTGGAGTTGCGTTTAAAAGCGCGGAGCTTTCATTGTATGGTCTTATGTCGTTGTTTTTGACCAGCCATATCATTGATTTGATTCAGGAGGGTCCAAGTTCAGCCAAGGCATTTTTTATTGTGAGTAACCAGACGGAACAGGTAGCTCAGCGAATTATGGATGAGTTAGAACGCGGGGTAACGTTTTTTCAGGGCAAAGGCGGTTATAGCGGTCAGCCACGGGAAGTTTTATTTTGTGTGGTGGCAACCGGTGAGGTTAGTCGGGTAAAAGAGGTAATTAAAAGCGCTGATCCTGGAGCGTTTGTTATTGTGGCCGATACGCACGAGGTTATGGGGGAAGGCTTTACTCGTCTGAAAATGTAATTTTATAGTATATCGTGCTAGCTACGAAGAAAAAGGAGGAATTTTTATGGTGGCTCAACTTACTCCCGCTAAATTGACGGAGTTAAATGAACGGGCTCAAGCAGTAAGACGAAATATTGTTGCAATGATTACTGAGGCTCAATCTGGACATCCAGGGGGGTCTTTGTCAGCGGCGGACATTCTGGTTACGCTGTATTTTGCAGAAATGAGGGTAGATCCGCATTCTCCTCAAGATGCCGACCGGGATCGTTTTGTACTCAGCAAGGGTCATGCGGCTCCGGTTTTATATGCGACTCTGGCTGAAAAGGGATTTTTGCCACATTCAGAACTGCTGACGCTGCGCAAAATTGACAGCAGGCTTCAGGGCCACCCGGATATGAAGGGTATCCCAGGAGTGGATATGTCGACAGGTTCCTTAGGACAAGGGTTAAGCGCCGCTAACGGTATGGCACTGGCCGGAAAAATTGATGAGCGTGATTATCGCGTGTACGCGCTCTTGGGCGACGGCGAACTGGAAGAGGGCCAGAATTGGGAAGCGGCAATGTTTGCGGCTCACTACAAGTTGGACAATCTTACCGTGTTTGTTGATAATAACGGCCTGCAGATTGACGGACCAGTGGCGGATGTCATGTCACCGCTTCCGATACCTGAAAAGTGGCGGGCCTTTGGGTGGAACGTTATTGAAATTGACGGTCATGACTATGATGCTATTTATCAAGCCATCCAGACCGCTAAGACAGTGAAAGGCAGACCTACGATGGTTGTGGCAGCCACAGTCAAGGGCAAAGGGGTCTGCCGGATGGAAAATATGGTTGACTGGCACGGCAAGGCACCTTCGCATGAGGAATGCACCTTGATTTTGTCAGAAATGGATGATTAAGGGATGGTGAGAGTATAATGGGTAAAGCGACACGTGAGGCCTACGGCGAAGCGCTGCGTGAGCTGGGCGCCAGATTTAAGGATATTATTGTGTTAGACGCTGATTTATCGAAGTCAACCAAGACCAACCTTTTTGCCAAGGAATATCCTAATCGTTTCTTCAATGTTGGCATTGCTGAACAAAATTTAGTGGGAACGGCGGCAGGATTGGCCGCTGCCGGGAAAATTCCTTTTGTTTCTACGTTTGCTATATTTGCATCCGGGCGGGCTTTCGAACAAATTCGTAATTCTGTATGTTATCCTAAGCTTAATGTCAAAATAGCTGCAACTCATGCCGGTCTAACTGTGGGTGAGGATGGGGCCACGCATCAGGCTATAGAAGATATTAGTCTGATGCGAACCATTCCTAACATGACTGTAATTGTGCCGGCTGATGCAACTGAGACGCATCAAGCGGTAACTTTTGCTGCTCAATATAAGGGCCCGGTATATATCCGTTTAGGACGAATGGGTGCGCCTGATGTTTTTGGTGGGGACTATGAGTTTTGCCATGGCAAGGCAGTACAACTGGCTGAAGGTAATGATTTGACAATTATTGCTACGGGAATGATGGTGGCAACGGCTAGAAGGGCAGCCGATGAATTAACTCAAGCGGGGTTAAGCGCCAGGGTACTGAATATTCATACCATAAAACCTATTGATGTAGCTGCAATAGTAGCGGCGGCCAATGATACTGGTGCTATTGTAACCTGTGAGGAGCATAGTATTATTGGCGGGCTGGGTAGCGCTGTTGCTGAAGTACTGGTTGAGAATGCCCCTGTACCGTTGGAGCGGGTAGGGGTGCTGGACGTGTTTGGAGAGTCCGGTACGCCGGATGCGCTGCTTGCAAAGTATAACCTGACGGTAGCTGATATTGTTCGTGCTGCTAAACGGGTTGTAAGCCGTAAAAAATAGTTCTGAAGGTTGTATCGACATAAAAAGACTCGCTTATTCATATATATAAGCGGGTCTTTTTATTTTTAGTTGGAGGGATAATATGGGCCTGTGGACGGTTATCAGGTTAGGCAGACGTATGCTAAGGCGACTAGTTTTTTTGGCTGTCGGACTGGTAACCATGTTTAATTTGGGTTCGGCTGCTGCTATGGCGGTTACGATGTTTGTATCCTTAGCAATTTATGCCTTAGCTTTTGGCTGGAAGTTTGCCTCTGGTTTCGTTCTATTACTTTTTATTCATGAACTGGGGCATGTTATTGCTGCCAGGGTCGTGGGGCTAAAACCGTCGATTCCAGTATTTGTACCATTTATTGGTGCTGTTATTTGCTTAAGACAGCCGCCGAGAAATGCAAAAATGGAGGCGAATATTGCTATTGGAGGTCCAGCTATCGGGACTTTAAGTGCGTTATTTTTTTTGGTACTTTATCTATGGACTGATAGTACGTTGATGCTTGTGCTAGCATATACCGCCTGTATATTGAATTTGTTTAATTTAATCCCTTGTGCACCGCTGGATGGCGGAAGAATCGCCGCTGCAATTTCGCCTCATATGTGGTTGTGGGGATGTATTGCTACCGGAGGGGTGTTTTTTTATACTCACAATATTTTTATGCTGGTTATTTTTTTATTTTCGCTTTACCGTCTGTGGCAGGGTGATACATCTGGGGAGCAGGATCGGTATTATGTGCTGAATGTTCACCAGCGGGTTAAGGTCGCAGCTTGGTATTTTGGTCTGTTAGCGGTGCTGGGGGTGGCTACCGCTTATCTGGTTAATCTTTTGCGGTAGATATGTAAATTTAGGTAAATTAATGAATTTTTCCAAAATAAGAAAAAAGAAGGTTTTTCTGTAAGCAAGTCGAATTTTAAAGGGTCGGAACAGATAAGTGTTAAATTACTATTTTTTGCTAAAGAAGGAGCGGGTTCTATGATACGTATGAGTGGTGTTTCTATGGTATACAGCAACGGTTCCGTCGCCCTCTCTGATGTGACGGTGGGCATAAAAAAGGGAGACTTCGTTTTTGTTGTTGGACCTAGTGGTGCTGGCAAGTCAACTTTTATCAAATTACTATTCCGGGAGATAGCGCCTACAAACGGTCATCTTTTTGTTAATGGTCGTGAGGTCGGCGAGATGCCGCTTTCAGAAGTACCATATTTTCGTCGACAGTTGGGGATTGTATTTCAAGATTATCGTTTATTGCCCAATAAGACGGTTTACGACAATATTGCTTTTGCAATGGCTGTTATTGAGGCTCCGCGCCGCGAAATTCAAAAGCGTGTTGATCATGTGCTTGACTTGGTAAACCTTAGGGATAAAGCTCGTACATATCCAACCCAGCTTTCCGGCGGGGAGCAGCAACGAGTCGCAATTGCTCGCGCAATTGTCAATAATCCAGTTCTGGTTATTGCTGATGAGCCAACCGGTAACTTAGATCCAGATACATCGTGGGAGATTATAAGGATTTTTGAGCATATCAACAGGGATGGTACTACTATTGTTATGGCGACTCATGACAAGACTGTGGTTGATACGATGAAAAAACGGGTAATTGCATTTGAAAAGGGTCGTGTCGCCCGCGATCAGGAAAAAGGGGCATACGGCTATGAAAATTAGAACAGTAGAATATTTTGTCGGCGAAGCAGCATCTTCGTTGCGTCGTAACAGTCTAATGAGTTTTGCTTCAGTGAGCACGGTAGCGTTGTCGCTTTTGATCTTAGGAATGTTTTTGGTAATGGTTCTTAATTTGAACCTTATGGCATCAACGCTAGAGTCTAAGGTAGAGATTACTGTATATATTCAGGATAATCTTTCTGATCATGACCAGCGGGAAATTGGCACTAGAATTACAAAGCTGCCGGGAGTATCCGAGGTAACATTTGTAAGTAAGGATGACGCGTTGAAGCGGTTTAGGGAAAGGCTGGGTGCGCAGCAGGAACTGCTGAATGCTCTTGGCGATTCCAACCCGTTGCCGGATTCGTTTCAGGTTAAAATGGACAAGCCTGATCTAGTTAAAACTACAGCGCAGTCTATAAGTGAGTTTAAAGGGGTGGAAAACGCCAAGTTTGCCCAGGAGGTTATTGACCAACTTTTTGTTTTAACTAGGCTGATTCGTATTGTTGGCGTGGTGTTAATTGTATTCTTGGCTTTGGCGGCTCTATTTATTATTTCTAATACCATTCGTATTACTGTATTTGCCCGCCGCAGGGAAATCGGCATTATGAAATATGTGGGGGCGACTGACTGGTTTATTAGGTGGCCGTTTTTATTTGAAGGTATGATTATGGGCTTTACCGGCGCTTTAATTGCTATACTTTTATTAATAAAAGCTTATGGTATGTTTACGCATCAGGTATACGAGACATTAGCTTTTCTGCCATTGCTTCCGCAGTACCCCATGCTTACACATATAGGCGTATTCTTACTGGTAATTGGTGCGGTAATAGGCGCTCTGGGGAGTACAATTTCGCTTAGACGATATATGAATGTTTAAAAGGAGGAAACCGATGCTTCGACTTAAACGCAAGCTTTCTTTGGGGTTAAGTATTTTGCTGCTGTTTACGGCTGTTAGCTCGGTGTTGGCTGAAGAGTCCCAAGAGGCTAAGGATAAACTGGAAAATGTTCGTAAGCAGATGGAACAGCAGAAGAGTGCTGTTACTCAAGCTCAGCAGCAAGTTGATAGCGCAGCTGAACAGTTGCACCGTATCCAGGTTAATTGGGACAATGCTATTGAAGCTTGCAATCAGCTTAAGGTCAAACGCGCAGAGGTCGATAAGCAGATGGAGGCCAACTCTGCGGTGCTGACCAAGACCGAGGCAGCGCTAAAGAAACGCAGCGACATTTTAAATAAGCGGGTTAGAGATATTTATAAAAATGGTCAGATCAGTTATATTGATGTTTTGTTTGGGGCTAGCGACTTTAGTGATTTTACCAACCGCTTGGACATTATTAAGCGAGTCATTAGTCATGATGTTGCCTTGTTCGCCGCCGTTAAAGCCGAAAATGACGCTGTACTGGCGACGCGAGCCGAACTGGAAAGCGAAAGAGCTGCCGTGGTTGAATTGGAAAAGGCGATTGCGGAGCAAAAGAAGATTATTGAAGCAAGCAAGAAGGAACGGGAGGCAGTTCTGAAAAGTGTTACCGATAATCGTGACACGGCAGAAAAGGCTTACCAGGATCTAGTTGCTACTTCAAAGGACATTGAGGCACGGCTTCAACAGTCACAGTACGCTTCTCAGGCGGTAGGATCAACAGGCGCTATGATGTGGCCGGTAAGTGGCGGAACGGTTACTTCGCCGTTTGGCTGGCGTACTCATCCTGTTTTTGGAACTGCTCGTTTCCATAGTGGTATCGATATTGGCGTCGACTATGGAACGCCGGTTAGAGCCGCAGATGGCGGCGTGGTTGTTACTGCAGGATGGATGAGCGGCTATGGTTATGGGGTTATTATTGACCATGGCAGTGGCATTTCAACGGTATATGGCCATAATTCTGAACTGTTAGTAAGTGAGGGGCAAAGAGTTGCAAAGGGTCAACAAATTGCTCGAGCGGGTTCCACAGGCTATTCAACAGGACCGCATTGTCACTTTGAAGTTCGTAAAAATGGTTCGCCTGTTAGTCCGCTTAGTTATTTACATTAAAGTGCATATGAGGCAGGGATTTTACATATAGTTTATCTATAAGTTTCCCGCACAAAAAAAGTGAGGTGTATGAGTTGTCCGACCGGCGCAAGCTTATTGCGGGGGCCATCGGTTTGGTGGTCGCTACTTTTCTTTTGACTTGTGGCGGATTATATTATCTGCTGCATGTTTGGACCAACGATGCCCGAGGAACCATAAAGCTGATTCGAGTCGTTCAGCTTATTAAGGCCAATTACGTGGAGGATGTCTCTATAGATGACCTGATGGCTGGAGCACTTAAAGGGGCAGTAAACGCTATTGGCGATCCTCATTCTATTTATCTGGATTCTAAGATGCTCAAAGAGTTTATGATTGAAGCAGAGGGCTCTTTTGGGGGCGTGGGCATTGTATTAGGGGTTAAAGATAAAGTTCTCACTGTCATTTCTCCAATTGAGGGGACACCTGGAGAGCAGGCCGGCATTAAGAGCGGCGATCAGATTACCAAGGTGAATGGGCAGGATACAAAGGATATGGCATTGGATGAAGCAGTCAATAAAATCCGGGGTGTGGTGGGAACTCAAGTAACGTTGACTATTGCACGCGGTCAGGAAGTCAAGGATTACTGTCTCACTAGATCTAATATCCAAATAAAAACGGTATCAGGTAAAATGCTGAAAGATAACATAGCTTATATTCGATTGTCAGCTTTTAATGAAAACACCGGAAATGACTTTATTCGTCAGTATAATGAACTCGATCAGGCTGGAATGAAAGGTATTATCCTTGATCTTAGGGATAATCCGGGAGGCATTTTGCAGGAAAGCATAAAGGTAGCAAGTCTGCTTGTGCCAAAAGGACCAATAGTATCAGTTGTCGACCGGGCGGGAGAAAGGGATACATCCTATTCGACTTTGGATAAGGTAAAGTACCCGTTGGTGGTTCTAGTAAATGGCGGCAGTGCCAGCGCTTCAGAGATAGTGGCTGGAGCGGTTCAGGATACCAAAGCCGGTATTCTTGTAGGCACTAAAACGTATGGCAAAGGATCAGTGCAGACAATAAAGAATTTGTTTGACGGTACTGCGATAAAGTTAACTATTGCCAAATACTTAACCCCGAGTGACCGTTCTATTAATGGTATTGGAATTGAGCCTGACGTTAAGGTGGAAATTCCTGAGAATGCGATGGGCGATGTTCAGTTGGAAAAAGCGACTGAAATTCTTAAAAGTAAACTTCAATAAATATTTCGACCGGCGGACTCGTTTAGAGTTCGCCGGTCGAAATATTTATGACCGGTAATTTGTGCTTATAATTGGTATATGGTACTATTTCTTTAGACAATACTGTTAATTTTGCTGACAAAGTCATAATTGCTTGTTAGGATGTTTGGCTTGTGATAGAATAAATGGTATAGCGAACACCAGTTCTTAAGGCGGTTAATCAAACGTCGTCTTCTTTGGCCTTTGCTATTGCCGAGGATGGCGGCGGAGGTCGATGCTGTGATCTTATATTAATTGAAATGGTGATTAACATGGGGATGTTACCAAAACTGAAAACAACTTATCAGGAGAAGAATATTCCGTTTCAAGTTGTTGCTCCTTTTGTGCCTACTGGAGATCAACCTAGGGCGATTAGTAAACTTGTTGATGGTATTCAGCGCGGAGACTGGGCTCAAGTGCTTTTGGGAGCTACCGGTACTGGCAAGACGTTTACAATGGCTAAGGTAGTGGAAGCGCTGCAACGGCCCACTCTTGTTATTGCGCATAATAAAACGTTAGCCGCCCAGTTGGCTAGCGAGTTTAAGGAGTTTTTCCCTAACAATGCCGTGGAATATTTCGTAAGTTATTACGATTTTTATCAGCCGGAAGCTTATATTGCTCATACCGATACTTATATTGAAAAAGATGCATCAATAAATGATGAAATTGATAAATTGCGACATTCGGCGACAAGTTCGTTGTTTGAACGCCGGGATGTAATTGTAGTGGCCAGTGTGTCTTGTATTTACGGTTTGGGTTCACCGGAAGATTATTATAATTTAGTGCTATCTGTCAGACAGGGGCAGATGCGGGATCGGGACGAGATATTGCGTCGGTTGGTGGATATTCAGTATGAGCGGAACGATATAAATTTTGTGCGTGGAACTTTTCGGGTTAGGGGAGATATCATTGAAATTTTTCCGGCCGCTTATGGTGAAAAAGCGGTGCGGATCGAGTTGTTCGGGGATGAAGTGGAGCGCATTCTGGAGATTGATACCATGACTGGTGAGATATTGGCGGAGCGTAAGCATATTGCTATTTATCCTGCATCGCACTATGTTTCATCCAGGGAAAACCTGTTGCGGGCGGCGGGCGATATTGAAAAAGAGCTTGAGGTGCGGCTGGCGGAATTGAACGGGGAGGGCAAATTGCTTGAAGCGCAGCGACTGAATCAACGTACTAGGTATGACTTGGAAATGATGATGGAAATGGGCTATTGTTCGGGTATTGAAAATTATTCCCGTCACCTTACTAATCGGAAATCGGGTGAGGCACCATATACGTTAATTGACTATTTTCCAGATGATTTCCTAATTATTGTTGATGAGTCCCATGCAACGTTGCCTCAGCTACGGGCAATGTATGCAGGTGACAGATCGCGAAAGGAGTCACTGGTGGAACATGGATTTCGCTTACCATCTGCTTGTGATAACCGACCGCTTAAATTTGACGAGTTTGTAGAAAGGATTAACCAGATTGTTTATGTGTCTGCGACACCGGCGGCTTATGAACTTGATGTCAGCAGTCAGATTGCTGAACAGATTATTCGACCGACGGGGCTGCTTGACCCGGAGATAGAGGTGAAGCCAATAAAAGGTCAGATGGATGATCTTCTGACCGAGATCAAGCTGCGGGCCGCGATCAATGAACGAGTACTTGTTACAACTTTGACAAAAAGAATGGCGGAAGATCTTACTGAGTATTTGAAGGAGATGGGAATACGGGTGAGATATTTGCATTCAGAGATTGTGACAATTGAGCGGGTGGAAATTATTCGGGCACTGCGTTCCGGCGAGTTCGATGTGCTGGTGGGAATTAATCTTTTGCGTGAGGGGCTTGATTTACCGGAAGTGTCGTTGGTGGCAATTCTGGACGCTGATAAAGAAGGCTTTTTGCGATCAGAGACATCGCTGGTACAGACTATTGGTCGTGCTGCTCGTAATCTAAATGGGCGGGTGATAATGTACGCTGATGTTGTTACTGATTCGATGCGGCGAGCGATTGATGAGACCAATCGGCGGCGGTTGGTACAAGAGTCATATAACACTGAGCATGGTATTACACCACAGACAATTAAGAAGCGGGTTAAAACCCTAATTGAAACTACAATGGTGGCTGAGGAAAAAGCTGAATATCGAACTGAACGATTAGCGGCAATGAGTCGAAAGGAGACAACTGAGCTAATTGCCAAGCTGGAGAAGGAAATGCATCAGGCATCTAAAATGTTGGAGTTTGAACAGGCTGCCGAACTAAGGGATATAATCATTGAACTCCGGCAACGGCTAAGTGATATGCCTGCTCCCAAAAAGGTGAAGAAAACCCGCTGATGAAAGTCGGCAAGGTCAAGAACGTTGGAGGAAGAACGTTGAAAGATAAAATAATTGTAAAAGGTGCCAGACAGCACAATTTAAAGAATATTGATGTTGAGATTCCGCGCGATGAATTGGTAGTGATTACCGGACTTAGTGGATCAGGAAAGTCATCATTGGCCTTTGATACTATATATGCCGAGGGGCAACGCCGCTATGTTGAGTCATTGTCTGCTTACGCCAGACAGTTTCTAGGCCAAATGGACAAACCAGATGTTGACTATATTGAAGGCTTATCGCCGGCGATTTCTATTGACCAGAAAACGACCAGTAGGAATCCGCGGTCGACGGTGGGGACGGTGACGGAAATTTATGACTATCTCCGCCTGATGTTTGCCCGGGCAGGACGTCCTCATTGTCCTCGGTGTGGAAAGCCAATCAGTCAGCAAACGGTAGAGCAGATGGTAGACCAGATTGCGGGGTTGGCGGAAGGTACTCGCTTGTCAGTGTTAGCACCGGTTATTCGTGGCAAAAAGGGCGAGCATCAGAAGGTGCTTGAGGGAATTCGCAAGGATGGCTTTGTGCGGGTGCGAGCTGACGGAGAAATTATGGACGTTGCCGAAGTAAAACTGGAAAAGAACAAAAAGCATACGATTGAAGTAGTGGTGGACCGCATTGTTATTAGAGAAGGCGTTGCTCAAAGACTGGCGGACTCGCTGGAAACAGCACTAAAGCTTGCCGGTGGTCTTGTGATAGTTGATGTTGTAGACAGAGAGGAAATGGTTTTTAGCCAAAATTTCGCTTGTGTCGATTGTGGTATTAGCTTGCCGGAAATCGCCCCCAGGATGTTTTCGTTCAATAATCCATTTGGTGCTTGCCCCGATTGTACTGGCTTAGGCAATAATATGGAGATAGATATCGCTCTTGTGGTGCCTGATGGCACCAAAGCATTAATCGATGGAGCTATTGCCCCGCTTAGTAAGAATACTAACTCCTGGTTTATGTGCCAACTCGACGCTGTGATGCAGCATTATGGGCAGTCATTATATGTTGCTTGGAACGAATTGCCTGAAGAGCTTCGGCAGATAATTCTGTGGGGCGCGGGGGAAGAAAAGTTTTCTTTTGTTTATGAGAATATGTATGGTGAGAAGCGCAAGTATCATTCGAATTTTGAAGGTGCTATTCCAACTTTGAAACGGCGTTACCGGGAAACATCCTCCGACTGGTCGCGCGAGGAAATAGAAGAATATATGAGTTCTAAACCCTGTCCGACTTGTAAAGGGGCGCGTCTCAAGCCAGAAGCTCTTGCTGTTCGGGTCGGCAACAAAAATATATATCAGGTCACGCGCCAGACGGTTCTAGAATGTCAGGAGTTTTTTGGTTCGCTTGAGCTTTCCGAACGCGAGCGAACGATTGCCCAGCAAATTTTGAAAGAAATAAACGCTAGGTTGGGGTTTCTGATAAATGTGGGGTTGGACTATCTGACTCTTGATCGAGCGGCCGGCACGCTAAGCGGCGGTGAGGCACAGCGTATTAGATTGGCAACACAGATTGGCTCAGGATTAGTAGGGGTATTGTATATCCTTGATGAACCTAGTATTGGATTGCACCAAAGAGATAATAATCGATTGCTTAGCACTTTGAAGAATTTGCGTGATCTTGGCAATACACTTTTAGTGGTTGAGCATGATGAGGATACGATGTACGCAGCTGATCATATTATTGATATAGGGCCGGCTGCAGGGGCTCATGGTGGTCATGTTATTGCTCAAGGATCAGTGGAGACGATAAAGGCATGTGAGGCGTCGGTTACTGGCCAATATCTAAGTGGACGGAAAAAGATCCCGATACCAGACATGCGCCGCCAGCCGAGTGGAAAATGGCTGGAGGTTATAGGAGCAAGGGAGAATAATCTGCGGGATATTGCAGTTAAGTTTCCTTTAGGTGTGTTTACTGCCGTTACAGGAGTGTCTGGTTCTGGTAAAAGTACGCTGGTTAATGAGATTCTTTTCAAGGGTTTAGCTAGCCGGATTAATGGTAGTCGCCAACGGCCGGGGGAGTTTACGGCCTTACACGGAGTCGAATATGTTGATAAGATTATTGATATCGACCAATCTCCGATTGGCCGGACGCCGCGCTCTAATCCGGCGACATATACCAGTCTGTTTGATGCCATCCGTGAGGTTTTTAGCCAGACTCCCGAAGCCAAAATGCGTGGTTATAAGCCTGGACGGTTTAGTTTCAACGTCAAAGGAGGACGCTGCGAGGCCTGTAAGGGAGATGGCATTATTAAGATTGAAATGCATTTTTTGCCCGATGTTTATGTTCCTTGCGAGGTATGTAAGGGTGCCCGCTATAACCGCGAGACACTAGAGGTTCGTTATAAAGGCAAAAGCATTTCGCAGGTGCTGGACATGGTTGTGGATGAAGCGGTAGAGTTCTTTTGCAACCAGCCAAAGATTTACCGTAAACTGGAGATATTGAGAGATGTGGGGTTAGGCTATATAAAACTTGGTCAGCCAGCTACAACTCTTAGTGGAGGTGAGGCACAGCGGGTTAAACTGGCTACAGAGCTTGCTCGGCGCAGTACTGGTAAAACGCTATATATTTTGGACGAGCCTACCACAGGTTTACACACTGCCGATATTCACCGTCTCTTAGAGGTTCTTCAACGGCTGGTGGACGGAGGTGACACAGTTGTGGTTATTGAGCACAATCTGGATGTTATTAAGACTGCTGACTATATTATCGACCTGGGACCGGAAGGCGGTCTGCGCGGCGGAACAGTGGTAGCGCAAGGTACTCCGGAGGAGATTGCAGCGATACCTCATTCATATACCGGGCAGTTTTTGCGGCCGATATTGGTGCGGGGGCGATAAAAACTTATAAAAAAAGCGGGCCATGTGGCCCGCTTGGGAAATGTCAGGAAGTCATTTGTCTGTTGATGAATTGGGTGTCGATGTCTCCACTACAGAAGAGAGGATTGTTTAATATTCGACGATGGAAGTCGATGGTGGTTTTTATTCCCTCAATTCTAAATTCTGATAGTGCACGTTTCATGGTGCGGATTGCTTCACCACGGGTTCTACCATGGGCGATTACTTTGGCGATAAGCGAATCATAGTAGGGCTGGACGATGCTACCAGTACATACACCGCTATCTACGCGGATATTAGGACCGCCAGGCTGGTGATAGAAAGTTATTTGCCCGGGTGACGGCAGGAAATTTAAGGCGGGATCTTCGGCGTTGATCCGACATTCTATGGCATGGCCAGTAAATATGATATCTTCTTGCCGCAAGGATAAAGGATCGCCAATTGCCAGTTGGATTTGAGTTTTTACCAAATCTACCCCAGTTACAGCTTCGGTAATACCATGTTCAACTTGGATGCGTGGGTTGATTTCCATAAAGTAAAAATCGCCGCCGTTTTTATCCATAAGAAATTCTACGGTGCCCACATTGGTATAATGTACGCTGCTGGCTGCACGAATGGCTAGTTCGCCAACTTTTTGCCTCATGGCCGGAGTTAAGGCACTGGAGGGAGCCTCTTCTAGGACTTTTTGGTTACGACGCTGCAGAGAGCACTCTCGTTCGCCCAAATGGATAATATGGCCGTAGTTATCTGCGACTATCTGTACTTCGATATGTCGAGCGTCGGCAATGTATTTTTCCAGGAAGAATGGAGCTGTGCCATTTGATGATGCAGCGATTTTTTCGGCTGCCCGATTGAGATCACTTTCGTTATAAGCAACATGGATACCGCTGCCGCCGCCACCGGCGGCTGGTTTAATGATTACCGGGTAGCCTATTTCTTCAGCTGCATGGCGAAGTTCGGCTACATTAGTGCTTGGGGCGCTTCCCTGGGCCATCGGAAGACCTGCCTGAAGCATTGCTGCCCGGGCCGCATCCTTGTTGCCTACTTTGCGGATTGTATCGGCGCGAGGGCCGACGAATACCAAGCCAGCTTGAATGACCATTTCGGCAAAGTCTGCATTTTCCGATAAAAATCCATAGCCAGGGTGAATAGCGTCAGCCTGAGCGGCTAGTGCCGCTGCAATAATTGCTTCACCATACAAGTAGCTATTTTCGGCTGGCGCAGGCCCTATTGGATAGGCTGCATCAGCCAGATGTACATGTAAAGCGTCAAGATCGGCCTCGGAATAGACGGCCACGGTTTCAATACCAAGTTCTTGGCAGGCACGTATTACTCTGACGGCTATTTCGCCACGATTGGCGATGAGCAGTCGTTTAAACATAGTATAGACCTCCAATTACCTAAATGCGTTACTATTAGTTATTAATATCTGGTACTATAAGTGATTATAATACAAATAGCAGCTCAAAGCAATCGAATTCATAACCTATAGTGTCTGTTGATTAAGCAATTTTATGAGTGCCTGACGCAAGCATTGTGTGAGCGATTTTGTAGTTTGGAGGAAACCATGAACAGTGAATTGGCGGAAAAACTAATGCATTTACCGGATAAACCTGGTGTTTATTTAATGAAAGGCAGCCAAGGAGAAATTATCTACGTTGGTAAGGCGGTTAATCTGAAAAATCGAGTACGGTCATACTTTCAAGCTAGCCGTAATAATTCGGCTAAAGTGTTGGCCATGGTAGCCAGGATTGCAGATCTCGAATATATTGTTACCGCCACAGAGATGGAGGCGTTAATTCTTGAATGCAACTTGATAAAAAAATATCGTCCTAAGTACAATATTAGTTTAAAAGATGACAAAAGTTTTCCATATATTAAAGTAACGTTAAACGAAAAATTTCCCCTTGTTCTGGTTACTCGGCGAGTGCTGAAGGACGGTGCCCGCTATTTTGGGCCGTATACTAACTCTGGGGCAGTATATGAGACCATTAGATTGCTTAAACGATTGTTTCCGCTTCGAAGTTGCCGTTCACTAGATGCTGGCAGACCGTGTCTCCAACACCATATTAAGCGTTGCCTTGCTCCGTGCACCGGTACGTTGAAACCGGAGGTATATGATGAGATGATCAAGGCGGTATGCCTCTTCCTTGAGGGGCGTAGTGATGAAGTGGTAAGGGAATTACGACGTCGAATGGTTGCGGCGGCACAGAAGCAGGAGTATGAACAGGCGGCCCGACTAAGAGACCAACTGGCGGCGGTTGAATCGGTAATTGAAAAGCAGAATATTGTTACCGGTGCTGGGGATCAGGATGTGATTGGGTTAGCTAGCTCGGCGGCTGGTAGCTGTGTGCAGGTGTTCTTTATCCGTAGTGGCAAGATGGTGGGGCGTGAGTATTTTATGTTAAGCGGCAGTGAAGCAGAGGATGAAATCGAGGTGCTGACAGCATTTATAAAACAGTATTATAGTCGTTCAACTTTTATACCGCGGGAGGTTCTCTTGCCATTGGGTTTGCCGGAACGACACCTTTTTGCTGAATGGCTGAGCTCTATAAAAGGAGGTCGGGTGATGGTAGAGATACCCAAACGAGGGGTTAAGAAAGACTTGGTAACCATGGCGGTTGATAATGCTTCTATTGTGCTGAGAGAAGCTGCTGCTCGCATGGAAGCTGACGTTGAAAACACCAGAGGGGCGGTGATTGAGTTGGCTGCTTTTTTGGGATTGCCTTCACCCCCGGAACGAATTGAATGCTTCGATATTTCTCATATTCAGGGATCTGAAACGGTGGCATCTATGGTAGTATTTGAAGGTGGGCAACCCCAAAAGAACAGTTATCGGCGCTATAAGCTAAAAACGGTGGAAGGAAAGCCAGATGATTTTAAATCGATGCAGGAGGTATTACTACGTCGTTACCAAAATATGACGGATCCACTGCCTGATTTGATTGTTATTGATGGGGGCAAAGGACAACTAAATGCAGCGCTGGAAGTTATTCGTCGAGATGGTACGATGACAGTACCTGTGGTTGGTTTGGCCAAAGAATTTGAACACATTTTTTGTGAAGGCAACAGCCAGCCGCTTATTTTGCCTCGGAATTCGAAAGCTCTTTACCTTATGCAGCGTATCCGAGATGAAGCGCATCGTACGGCTATTGGTTATCATCGTAAACTAAGGGCGCGGCGGAATATGGTTTCGGTACTAGATAATGTACCGGGAATAGGCGCTAAACGGCGCAAGGCACTGTGGGACTATTTCGGCAGCCTGACCGGTATAAAAGCCGCGGAAGTGGAGGCGTTGACTCTTGTACCTGGAATGAACCGGAAGGCGGCTACTTCGGTATATGAGTTTTTCCGGGAGGGAAAGAAATGATGTTAGAGCGTACTGGTATTGTTTTGGCTGGAGGCCTTAGTACCCGTATGGGTAGAGATAAAGCCAGTTTGCCGTGGGGCGGAGTTGATTTGCTGCATAACGTGCTACGGAGTTTGGTGCCTGTGTGTGGACAGCTTATAGTCGTCAGTAATGTTGAGCGGGCAATTAACATACCAGATGTAATTGTAGTTAGGGATAAGTATTGTGGTTGTGGGCCTTTGGGGGGGATCCACGCAGGACTAAGCGTTTCCATGAGTACATATAACTTTGTTGTGGCTTGCGATATGCCTTTTGTGCAAAGCTCATTGGTCGACTATATGTTTCGTCTTGCCGAAGGTTATGACGCTGTGGTGCCATTTGTCGATGGGCACTATCATCCTTTACACGCAATATATAGCCGGCAATGTCTTGCGTTAATTGAGATTATGCTGAAAGACGGCCGCTATCGTGTTGCCGAACTTTTTGAAGAGCTGAATATGCTGTTGGTAAAAAAGGGCGATTTAAAAGAATTTGATCGGGATTGTTCTATGCTGTGTAATTTAAATAGTCCTGCTGATGTTGAAAAAGTTTTGAAAAATAATGAATAAAATATACATTACAGTCCATACTAAGAAACGTAGAGGGTTCGTAATGGTCGAGCCAAGACTGGTGTCGGATCTTAAAAGGTTCGGTACTGGTCGGCCAAAGATTAGTGCTGGGTCTACTTGGGCTTGGTATTAGTCGGCGGGCAGATTGGCATATGTCTTGTAAGGCTGCACGGTAGCCCAACTGTTGTCGTGTGGTCGAAAGGGAGGTATGTTGGTCGAGCTAAGACTGCCAGGAGTGCTGGAGTGGTTTTCCCGGAAACCGTTAAGATGGGTTTATTGCAGTCGGGAGATTGCAGTAGGTTCGGCAAGGATTTCTGGCAGTCGAGCAAAGGTCAGTATCGGTTGTGTAATGCTTGTGCGTAGTCGAAAGATTGCGTATAGGTGTGTAATGATCGGTATTGGCTGTAGCGTAGATCATTACGGGCTCTTTTCATAATTTATTTTATTGGAAATTATTGCATAGGCGTAAGAGAATAATGTACAATATAGCCATATCGTTAAATAAATAGATAGATATTGGTGGGGTGAAAGGAGCAACGAAGTATGGAAAAATGGGTTTGCACGGTGTGTGGCTATGTTTATGATGAGGCAGCAGGAGATCCAGAGCATGACATAGCACCGGGCACTAAGTTTGCAGATATTCCTGACGATTGGGCTTGCCCCATATGTGCTGTCGGCAAGGACCAGTTTGAAAAAGAGTAGGATATATATCGCCCTTTGGGTATGAAGTTATACCCTCTGAGTAAACACAAAGCTTACCGTGTTTATGAAGGGGGTTTTCGTATGTCGGAATGAAATTAGCCAAGTATTTGTTATAAATACATATGTATGGAAGGAAAATTACAGATAAAGGGCGAATTTTTGATATTAATGTCGATTGATAGAACGGTAATGTATTTTGCTTTTGCGGAGTAAGGCTGAATATTTATTTTTTGCTTAAGCGCGGTGCTTTAAGAGGGGGCGATGGAGGTGGTGAGTTATGACTAAGAATCGGGATGAGCAACTATGGGATGTACGATTTGTCAATACTATTAAGTGTTTGGCACCTGGCACGATGCTTAGGGATGGACTGGAAAATGTACTTAGGGCTAAAACGGGGGCATTAGTGGTTGTTGGGGATTCCGCAAAAGTTATGGAAGCAGTAGATGGGGGGTTTGCTATTAATTGTGATTTTACTCCTGCTGCGTTTTACGAACTGGCGAAGATGGATGGGGCGCTAGTTTTGTCGAGTGATGCTAAGCGGATATTATACGGTAATGCTCAACTTGTACCTGACTCATCTATTGTTACATTGGAAACTGGTACTCGTCACCGGACCGCTGAACGAATGGCCAAGCAAACAGGGGTATTGGTTATTGCTATCTCTCAGCGGCGTAATATTATTACTTTATATTTGGGTAATTTGCGATATACTTTAAAAGATATTACAGTTATTCTTAGTCGGGCAAACCAAGCTTTGCAAACATTGGAGAAATACCAGGCAATCTTGGCACATGGCCTAAATACACTGAGTGCTCTGGAGTTCGAGGATATGGTTACTCTTGGAGATGTTGCAAGCGCTGCTATTCGGGCTGAGCAAGTCGGTCGCATTGCAACTGAAATACGCCGAAGTATTATAGAGTTGGGCAGCGAGGGTCGGTTGATTAGTATGCAGGTTGATGAACTGATGCCTAAAGAAGATGAAGTATTGCTGTTGATTAAGGATTACTGTGTAAGCGCGGACGCGGCTACCCACGAAAGCGTCCGGGAACAGATTGCTGAACTGCCGGAGGAAAATCTTGATCCCTACAACGTTTGCCGAATTTTGGGTTACGGTGTTACTCCAAACACTATTGATGTTTTAGTTGCACCAAGGGGATATCGACTATTAAACCGCATCCCTCGTCTGCCGATGACGGTAGTGGAAAACTTGGTAGCGTGTTTTAAAACGTTGAAGCGTGTTTACAATGCTACAATTGAAGAACTAGATGAGGTTGAAGGAATTGGCGAGATACGTGCTAAGGCAATAAAGGATGTTCTAAAACGCCTTCGGGATCAGGCTTTGTTGGATCGGCAGATTTAATTGTTTGGGCAATTATCTATAATATTATGGCGGGCTATGATACCTTTCTAAATTGATATATTCGATAAACCGGGCATAAGCCCGGTTTTCTTCGACTTTGACTACTCGGTAACGTTTGTTGTCTTCGGTAATTACTTCATCACCGATATTGACAATCATTGGCACGTGCATTAACGGTTGGCTTGTTTTTTCATCAATAACTTGATAATAATCATATACTGTTGAAGGCAACTCTGGAGATTTTTGTGGTCCGAAAAAAAATTTTAGTGGCAACCAGTGAATTGTTCCCCAAATTATTATGCCACTGAGGAATAGAGTGATGGCGATTAGTGGCTGGCGCTTAAACATAGGGCGATTCCCCTTATTCCAAGTGTATCTGTCTCTATTCAACGTTAATTGTATGATGTCCGCTAATTGAAAGTGTTATGTAATAATGTTGGTACTTGGTCTATTTCTTGATAATAAAAACTGCTGAACGCTCATTCGTTCAGCAGTAGGATATATTCAAAGAAGGAAGTTAATGGTTATAATATCTTGTTTAATATTAATCAAGAAAGGTGATAAATGCCTAAGGTGGTTACGGTATTGCATTCTTGTCGCATTATATCATGAACGTTTAAACCTAACAAATTACATAACGCAGTCATATAGAACAGACTATGTCCTAATTCGGCACTGATTATTTCTTTACAGTGTTCGCATGGTTCGCCTGATAAGTGCGAAGACATATACTGCTTTAATTCGCTATATTCGACTTCTGCCGGCAGGTTTTGTCGTCCGGCTTTAATTTCTAAACAACCGCATTCGGTGACCGCCTTGGCAAAGGCGCGATTAACTCTAGCTGTGGCTTCCTGATACTTGGTTAATATGTCGATCACACTACGGTGACGAATGAGAAAGTCGCCAACAGCCAATTGAAAATCATCACAGCAGTTATCTGACATATGTAAGCACCTCACTTTAGGCATATTATATAAACATCAGTAGTCCGTTGTCAATGCTGGGCGTAAATAAAAAAGATGAATTGACAACCTATTGATGCCTGTGTTAAAATATTAAATTTTGACAAAAAGATTTCTTTGTGATATACTTGAAATGTTGATAGGAGGTGCCGCGATGTTGGCCATAGGGGATAAGGTGGTATACCCCATGCATGGTGCAGGGGTGATCGAAGCGGTTGAAGAGCACGAAGTTCTGGGGCTGCGGCAGGCATACTATATCCTTACCATGCCTTACGGTGGCATGAAGGTTATGATTCCTATGAAAAATGCCGATAATATTGGTCTGCGGGAGGTAATCGGCGAACCAGAGGTTTCAAGAGTGATTGATGTATTGCAGACTGCTCCGATTCAGGTTAATGCAAATTGGAATAGGCGCTTTAACGTCAATTTATCCAAGATTAAAAGTGGCAATATTTTTGAAGTGGCTGAAGTTGTGCGTAACTTAATGTTGCAAGATCGGGTCAAGAAACTTTCCACTGGAGAGCGGCGGCTTCTTGATACTGCTCGACAGATTTTGGTGAGTGAATTGGTGTTGGCGTGCAATATGGATTTGAGTAGTGTTGAATTATGGATAGATGGACTATTTGCTGAAAATACATCAGATCACTGAGGTATTTTTCTTATGCCTGGTATGCGACAACAGACTAAGATGCTAAGCATGTTTTCTGGAATATTGAGCATAATCTTTGCTTCGAATAAATTCGATAGAGGTTATTCTGTAATATAGGGACTTGGTTTAGGCCAAGTCTTTTCGTAATACAAAGAAAAATGACAGGTTCATTTGTTTGTTGACTTGTCCTAATGTGCAAAGTCATTTATAATTGAAAGCGTAATGATTGGAGGTGGAATGTTGCTGGATAGAGCACTTTGTTTTGCAATAACGTATTGGGTCTTGAGTTTTTACGGGTTGGCTTTTTTGGTGTAACTATGGCTACGATTTTACCATTTGTATTCGGCGCGTTGATTGGTGGCCTGCTGGGGTATTTATTTGCTCCGTTTTTTGTTAAAAAACTATGGCAGTTTACATTTTGGGTGGAAGCCAGACTGAACAAAATGCCGATGTATGATGTACTGGCTGGTTCATTGGGGTTGGCTGTTGGTCTTATAATTGCTAATTTGCTGGGGTCGGCTTTCCTGCCTATTCCGATTGTCGGTACATATATTCCAGGATTAATCAGTATTATTTTTGGTTATCTTGGTATCAATGTAGCCATTCGCAAGCGGGATGAATTATTTGGTGTGTTGTCAATGGTTCCTTGGATGAACAAGGAAAAACAAAAAGACAAGACCGCCAGTGTCGTTCAGTATAAAATTTTAGACACCAGCGTGATTATTGACGGACGTATTGCTGATATCTGCAAGTGCGGCTTTATTGAGGGTACCCTTTTAATTCCTGGTTTTGTGTTGGAAGAACTGCAACATATTGCTGATTCGTCAGATCTTTTAAAGCGAAACCGTGGTCGTCGTGGCCTTGATATTTTGAACCGCATTCAAAAAGAACTAGGCATGTATGTCAAAATCGACACCCGCGATTTTGAGGATATTGCAGAAGTGGACTCTAAGTTGGTCAAATTGGGACAAGTGTTACATGGTAAGATAATTACAAATGACTACAATCTGAACAAGGTAGCTGAACTTCAGGGCGTGTCTGTCTTAAATATTAACGAACTGGCGAATGCTGTTAAGCCTGTGGTATTACCAGGCGAAGAAATGGTTGTGCACGTAGTTAAGGATGGCAAGGAGCTTGGGCAAGGTGTGGCATATCTTGATGATGGTACGATGATTGTTGTAGATGGTGGCAAAAAGCATATTGGTGAAACTATTGGGGTGCTTGTTACTTCTGTACTCCAGACGGCTGCTGGCCGAATGATTTTTGCTAAGCCTAAAGCAATGTAGCCAAATGGAGGCGGTTGAGAATGGTGACGGCTATTGTTGCAGCTGCTGGACAAGGTAAAAGAATGGAGCGGGGAATAAACAAAGTGTTTATTCCCCTTCTTAATCGTCCGGTACTGGCAAATAGTGTGAATGCAATTTTGGGTTGTCCGGAGGTGGACAGTCTTATTGTTGTGGTAGCACCGGGTGAAGAAACTGAGACAAAGAAAATTATGACCCAGATGGCGTTAACAAAAAGCTATCAGGTGGTGGTGGGCGGGAGTGAACGTCAGCATTCGATTGCTAATGCGCTTGCGGTTGTGCCGGAAACGGCAAATTTGGTTGTTGTGCATGATGGAGCTCGGCCGCTAGTTGAATCATCGGCTATTAGCGAAGTTATTGCTGCTGCTCGTATATACGGGGCTGCTGTAATTGCGGTACCAGTAAAGGATACCATCAAAACGGTGAACCGGGACGAGTTTGTTACAACAACTCTTGAGCGTAGTATGCTTTGGGCAGTTCAAACACCTCAGGTTTTTAATGTCGGGCTAATAAAAGAGGCTTATGCCGCTGCCGCGCGTGACGGTTTTTTGGGTACGGACGATGCGATGTTGGTGGAACGTTTGGGATTAAAGGTTAAGGTTGTAAAAGGACGCTATAGCAATTTAAAAATTACAACGCCGGAGGACTTGGTTATAGCTGAGGCGCTGATGGGAAAGGGTGAAAATTCTGTGTCTCGCGTGGGGATAGGCTATGATGTGCATCAATTAGTCAGTGAGCGTAAGCTTATTCTCGGGGGGGTGGAAGTAGCTTTTGAGCAAGGTTTGGATGGTCACTCTGATGCAGATGTGCTTGTTCACGCAGTTATGGACGCCATTCTTGGAGCAGCCGCTCTTGGGGATATTGGACGACACTTTCCTGATAGTGATATTAGTTACAAAGGAGTGTCAAGTTTAAGCCTTTTGGCGGTAGTGAGAGATCTTGTTGCAGGCAAAGGCTGGCGAACTGAGAATATTGATGCTGTGATTGTTGCTGAGAAACCCAAATTAGCTCCGTTTATCACGATGATGAATAAAAACATTGCAGAAGTGTTGGGTATTAGCGATGAACAAGTAAATGTGAAAGCAACAACTACCGAAGGACTTGGTTTTGCTGGGCGGAAGGAAGGCATTGCTGCGCATGCTGTCGCTTGTATTGTACGAGCGTAGCAATGTATAGAAGCAAGATATTGGTACATAATATGGTCTAACCCTAATGTTTAAGCAAAGGTGGATATTATGGCCAGAATATTTTGCGTCTTGATTGTTGGTATCGCTTTTCTGTGGTCAAGTCCGGTGAAGGCGGCTGAATTTAACTTTGATGTTAGCATGATATGTCTTGATGATGGTACTTTTTGTGGTGAGTTAAAACGAAATAGCCAGGTATTATGGCGAGTCATAGTTTTTAGCGATGGGGCCCGGGCGGTGGCAGGTAATGTTGATGCTAATACTACTATTGTGGTTCCGGATATCGCCGATGGGTGGTTTCTATTAAAGATGTATAACCAGTAGCGCTTGTCGTGCGGCGACAGGTGCTTTTTCCTGTTGCATAAGTTTGGTTTGCTAAATAGGAGATTATGGATTAAAATAGCAGAAGATAATTTATGATGGAAACTTATGCTGTTTCGATGGTTTATGGAGGGGATAGAATGGGAGAACAACAAATACGATTGCGGTTTGCTCCGAGCCCTACCGGCCCGTTTCATATTGGCGGTGCTCGCTCGGCTCTTTTTAATTGGCTGCTGGCAAGAAAATATGGCGGCAAGTTGGTGCTTCGCATTGAAGATACAGATCTGGAGCGTTCTAGCCGGGAATCGGAAGAGAATATTAAAGAAGCGCTAAAGTGGTTAGGGATTGACTGGGACGAGGGCATTGACGTCGGGGGGGATTATGGCCCTTATCGTCAGACGGAACGGTTGCCACTGTATGCTGATTATACCACTAGGTTACTGGAAACTGGTCAGGCTTATTATTGCTACTGCAGTGAAGATGAACTGGAAGCTGAACGGCAGGAACTTATGGCAAAAGGCGAAATGCCTCGATATTTAGGACGCTGTCGTTCTTTATCCGATGCTGATAGGGTTAAATACGAAGCGGAGGGGCGTAAGCCAGTTGTTAGGTTTCGGGTGCCTGAAAATAAAGAGATAATAATTAATGATCTGGTTCGGGGGACGGTCAGCTTTGATTCGGCGGGTATCGGTGATTTTGTTATTGTCAAATCGGATGGCATTCCAGTTTACAACTACGCGGTGGTACTAGACGATGCGCTAATGAGTATTACTCATGTTATTCGTGCGGAGGAACATTTGTCCAACACGCCACGACAGATATTAATTTACGAAGCTTTGGGTTTGTCAACGCCTAAGTTTGGGCATATTTCGCTGATTCTTGGCGCTGACAGGAGCAAGATGAGCAAACGGCATGGTGCAACAGCGGTCGAGCAGTATCGTAGTCTAGGCTATCTGCCGGAGGCGGTGGTCAATTTTCTGGCGCTTCTCGGCTGGTCACCTTCTGGCGAACAGGAGATCTTTTCTGCTGCAGAGCTGATAGCGGAATTCTCAGTTGAGCGCTTGGCAAAAAATCCTGCGGTTTTCGATATTGATAAGTTAAATTGGATTAACGCTCATTATATTCGCAAAGCTAGCCCAGAAACAGTTCTCGAACTTGCACTGCCGCATTTGGAGGCAGCAGGGTTTGTTCAAACGCCTTTGGCGCCTGAAAAACGTACTTGGCTTACAGAGGTTGTGGCTACTGTTCAGGAGTACATAAGTTATGCCGCACAGGTGGTAGATCATTCGGCGATATTTTTCGCAGATAAGGTTGAACTAGAAAATGAGGCGGCTAAAGAAGTGTTGCTTGATCCTGATCTTTCAAAGGTAATGGCTGTGTTTTGTGCTAAGTTAATGGCGTTAGAGACGTTAGATGAAGCTGGTGTTCAGGCGATATTAAAGAGTATAACCAAAGAACTTAAACTTGGTGGCAAAAAAGTGTATATGCCTATCCGGGTTGCACTTACTGGGCAAGTCCATGGCCCTGACTTGCAGCGAATCATTGTGCTCTTGGGCAAGGAACGAGTTATTGACCGTTTGGAAGGCACTATGAAAGAAGTGGTACTCTAATTGACAGTGGAGCTTGCTTCTGGGTACAATAAAAAGAGTGGTTTATCATCAGCAAAGTTAATTACTAATAATTGCTGGGAACGGGAAAAGTAAACGTTGGCAAGCTTTCAGAGAGGTATCGTCTAGGCTGCGAGCGATGCTAGGTAAAGGCGCGTTGAAGTGCACCCGGGAGCAGGATGGCTGAATATCGAAGTAGGCTGTTTCGGTTGCCCTCCGTTATAGGGCTGGGCGAGTATGCCTATAAGTGAGGTGCTTAAGGCATCTAAACAGAGTGGAACCACGGGCCACCGTCTCTGAGCAGGCGGCGGCTCTTTGTTTTTTGGGGACAGGGAGATGACGTTAGGCGTAGCTTAGCGTTGAGTGGAGGGGAAAAACGTGTTTGACGGCATTAAGAAGGATATCCAGGTAATTTTTGACCGCGATCCTGCGGCTAGAAGCGTTGTGGAGGTACTGTGCTGTTATCCGGGGTTACATGTAATTTGGTTTCACCGGTTGGCGCACCGGCTATACAAACGCGGATGGGTATTACTCCCAAGAATGATATCAAATATTGCTCGTTTTCTTACTGGGATAGAAATTCATCCGGGTGCGACTGTTGGCAAGGGACTGTTTATTGACCATGGAATGGGCGTGGTTATTGGCGAGACTGCTGAAATCGGCGACAATGTTACTCTTTATCAAGGAGTTACGCTAGGTGGGACTGGTAAAGAAAAAGGTAAGCGCCATCCAACTATCGGCAGTAATGTGGTGATTGCCACTGGGGCTAAGGTATTGGGGTCATTTAAGGTGGGGGATAATTCAAAAATTGGCGCCGGTTCTGTAGTTTTGAGTGAAGTACCGCCTAATTCTACAGTTGTTGGGATACCGGGTAAGGTAGTTATTAAGGATGGCAATAAAGTTGTCGATGGCAAGGTTGAGGTTGACTTGGCTCATGATGTATTACCCGATCCTGAGGGTGAAATGTTATGGTGTATGCAGCGCCATTTGGGTAGGTTAGAACGGCGAGTTATTCAGTTAGAAGAGGAGCTGAAAAACAGTGACAATAAAAGTGTTCAACAGTCTGAGTAAACAGAAAGAAGAGTTCAAGCCTGAAGAACCAGGAAAAGTTAAAATATACGTTTGCGGAGTGACGCCCTATAATCATCCTCATATTGGCAATGCTAGGCCGTTTGTAACTTGGGATGTTATTAAACGCTACCTTGAAAGGCGAGGTTTTCAAGTATATCATGTACAAAATTTCACCGATGTAGATGATAAAATTATTAATACTGCTAATGCCGAACAGGTAAGTTGGAAGGAGATTGCCGACAAGTATATTGCTGCTTATTTTGAGGTTATGGATAAGCTTAATGTTCGTAGGGCTAATCTTTACCCGCGGGTATCAGAACATATTTCGGAAATCGTTTCCATGGTTGAGACTCTGATTGAAAAGGGTTTTGCTTATGTAGTAGATGGCGATGTGTATTATGGTGTGGAGAGTTTTTCTGGATATGGCAAGTTGAGCGGGCGTGGGTTGGAGGATATGAAGGCCGGAGCCAGGGTAGATGTTGATGAGCGAAAACGCCATCCCATGGATTTTGCTTTATGGAAAGCGGCAAAACTCGGTGAGCCGTCATGGGAAAGTCCTTGGGGTCAGGGACGACCGGGATGGCATATTGAATGTTCGGCTATGTCGCTTAAGTATTTAGGTGAAAGTTTTGATTTCCACGGCGGCGGTAGTGATCTTGTTTTTCCTCACCATGAAAACGAAATTGCCCAGTCTGAGGCTTGCACAGGTAGGGAACCGTTTGTCAGGTATTGGCTACACAATGGCTTTATAACTGTAAACGAAGAAAAGATGAGTAAATCGTTAGGCAACTTTTTTTTAGTTAAAGACATATTGGCGCACTATTCGGCAGAAGCTTTACGTTTCTTTATTATTTCCACACATTACCGCAGTCCGCTGAATTTTAGTGACGAGCAATTGGCTGATGCTGTGCGTGGGCTGGAACGGTTGAAGAGTGCTGCTGACAATTTGACGTATTTAGCCAAAGCTAATGTTAAAGAAGGTTCAGGGGCTGAGACTAAAGCACTTTTAGCAGCTGCCAACGATGCTAGACGTAACTTTATGGCAGCGATGGATGATGATTTCAATACTGCGTTAGCTATCGGGGTGATGTTTGGTCTAGCCAAGGAAGTCAATATTTATTACAGCGGAGTTATGGCAGGGAAATTTGGGAATGATGCCGAAATTCTAGCCGAGATAGAGTCTATATATCGTGATTTAGCTGATATTTTGGGTTTGGTGTTTAGTAATCAAACGATCAGCGAAAATTGTGATACGCTATGTAATGATAATGGAACAGTGAACAAGTTGCTTGATCTTATTGTGATTATTCGGCAGGAAGCACGAAAAAAGAAAGATTGGGCAACCGCTGACACTATCAGGGATCGATTGGGAGAAGTGGGTTATGTTATTGAGGATTCACCGCAGGGAGCAAGGTGGAAGAAACGGTGAAATTTGACCAATTTGAATTTTTAACACAGCAGACTTTCGGTCAGATAAATTCTGATGGTTCACCTACGATGCGGTTTGCAGATATTCTGCCTGACCGTTTGCATCCGCTAGTACTGGCCTATGTCGGCGATGCAGTTTTTAATCTTTATGTTCGTACAAGGTTGCTAAATTTTGAGCAGAATCGGGTTCGCGTTCTTCATGGACACGGCGCGAAAATGGTTTCGGCTACATTGCAGGCTTATGCTTTGCGGCAGGTAGAACAAGAATTGACGGAAAAGGAACGGGACATTATCCGACGGGGACGCAACGCAAAAGCTAATGTGCCAAAAAGTGCATCGGTGAGTGATTATCGTTCTAGCACTGGCTTTGAAGCTTTGCTGGGATATTTGTTTCTTGAAGGTAATAATGTCAGAGTAAACGATATTGCTGAACGGTGTTTTGTAATTATTTCCCGGAAATTAACGAATATCGACGAGAGCTAGGTGAAATCTATGATAGTGAAATTAATTTGTCACACGCCGGATCCTGATCGAATGGCAGCAACGGCGGCCAGATTATGCTATTCCCCAGTCGGGGCGGAGGAGCTGGTGGAGAAATTATCCGATGCCCAGATTGTAAAATTGTTGGATAGAATTGTTGACTCGGGGCATTTATCTACAGTGGAGCATGTAAATTTTACTTTTGCTGTGGAAGGTGTGTCCAGGGTGCTTACGCACCAATTGGTCCGACATCGGATCGCTTCCTATTCCCAACAGTCGCAGCGGTATGTCAAAGAACATGACTTTGAATATATTGTTCCGCCGACTATAGCTGCTAATCGGCCAGCAGCCGCAAAATTTGCCGCATTGATGGAGAATATTAGAGACACGTATGATGACTTGGTAGCACTTGGAGTACATCAAGAAGATGCTCGATATTGCTTAGCAAATGCTACTGAGACAAAAGTTGTGGTGACGATGAACGCTAGAGCGCTTCATAATTTTTTTGAGCTTCGCTGTTGTACTCGGGCTCAATGGGAGATTCGCTGTTTGGCGGAAAAAATGTTGGCAGAAGTACGGAAAGTTGCTCCTTATTTGTTTAAAAAGGCAGGTCCGACTTGTGTTACCGCAAATCACTGTAGTGAAGGCGACTTGTCATGCGGTCGCTTGGCGGCTATGACCTCTGACGCATAAACCGGGGACATCCCCGGTTTTCTTAATATCTATGTTCACATAAACATATGGCGAATGTGAAAAATAGTAGAGTATTGATAATTAATTGGGAGGTATCCTGAATGACCGAGGAATTTATTGCTGGTCGAAACAGTGTTCTAGAAGCGCTGAAAGGCGGCAGAACAATTAATAAACTGCTGGTAACGAAGGGCGACCGACATGGTTCGCTCAAAGAAATTGTGGGTTTAGCGCGGTCAAAGGGACTAGTGGTACAAGATGTTGAAGCAGCAAAACTAGATCAAATTACTAGCGGTGTGCGGCATCAGGGGGTCGTGGCCATGGTAGCGCCTGTTGAGTATGTTGAACTAGAGGATATCTTGGCTAATGCCGAGCGTCGTAATGAACCACCATTCATTGTGTTACTAGATGAATTGGAAGATCCTCATAATGTCGGTGCTATTTTACGAACCGCTGAGGCTGCCGGAGTACATGGCGTGCTTATTCCTAAACGGCGTAGCTGTCCATTGTCAGCTGCAGTAGCTAAGACCTCTGCAGGAGCGGTGGAGTATGTACCGGTAGCCCGGGTAGGAAATGTCGCTCAGACTATTGACAGTCTTAAAAAGGCTGGGCTCTGGGTGGTAGGGGCTGATATGGAGGGGAGCAAGGAGTATTATCGAGCTGATCTTAGCGGACCAGTACTTTTGGTGGTAGGAAGCGAGGGGCGAGGTTTGGGGCGATTGACCAAGGAAGCCTGCGATTTCCTGGTGCGGATTCCAATGAAAGGAAAGGTAGGATCGCTAAACGCCTCGGTTGCGTGCTCGCTGCTTCTTTATGAGATTTTCCGGCAAAGGGAGTCAATGGTATGAAAAAAACGCGGTGGCTTATAGTAGCGGTATTCGCTATAATTGTCACTGTTGGATTATTGCTGGTTATTCAGCCGCTTTACTGGTCTAAAGTGTATGCAGGTGTGGTAATAGATGGCATTCCGATTGGGGGGAAATCACGGGAAGAAGTAACTCAGCTTGTTGAATTGTGGCGTCAGGAACAACGCAATCGTAAAGTTCGGACGTATTATGGTGATAAAGAATTTTGGTTTGATGCCGCTAGTATTGGATATGACATTGATGTTGAAGCTACAGTTGAGGAGGCCTGGAACTTTGGGCATTACGGTAGTTGGGTGAAAAGGTTGACTAGTATTCACTCAGCCGCCAAAGCCGGCCATGATATTTCTTTGCATATCATCTATGATGAAGCCAAACTGACGGGAATTATTGATCAGTGGTGCGAAGTTATTGATCGTCCACCGCGAAATGCAGCAATTAGTCTTTTGTCAGGGCGAGTTGTACCTCAAGAAGAGGGACGGAAACTGGATGTTGAACTTGTAAAAAAACAAATTTTAGAGGCGATCCGTAACCCTGATTGTTGTTTGCCTTTATCGGTGACGCCGCTTTATCCAGAAATGTCACAAGCTAACCTGGAACAGAACGGCCTAAAAATAATATGGGCCAGTTTTACTACACATTTTGATTCGAGTAACACTACTCGCTCGGCTAATATAGAACTATCAGCAAATAAAATTAATGGGCATATTCTTTATCCGGGCCAAACTTTCTCTTTTAACGAAGTGGTTGGCCCTCGTGAAAAGAATCGGGGGTTTAAAGAAGCGCTTGAGATTGTTGATGGAGAGTACGTTCCTGGTATTGGCGGCGGAGTATGTCAAGTATCATCTACACTTTATAATGCCGTACTTTTGGCAAATCTGGATGTGGTTGAAAGGACAAATCACTCTAAGCCGCTAGGCTATGTGGGAATAGGTCGCGATGCAACTGTATATTATGACACGCTGGATTTAAAGTTTGTTAATAATACTGATGCACCGATAATGGTTTTAGCTGAGACGCGAGATAATACCTTAACGGTAGGGATTGCTGGGACTAGGACTATTGCCGAACAAGTTGAATTAATGTCCGTTGATCGCCGGGTAATTCCGCCGAATGTTATAAAAACACCGGATAAAGGCTTAGCTATTGGCGAAACAAAAGTTGAAAAGGCGGGGGCACCCGGCTTTGAAGTAACAACTATTCGTGTGGTTCGTTCTGCTGGCCGAGAGATTAAACGCGAGGTACTAGCTAAAGATAGCTATTTAGCTGAGGATACCGTTATCAAGATTGGTGTTAGAAATAAAAAGAGGTCACGGTGAGTTGATTTAAGTTAGGGAAGGCAGGTGGGCGATTTAAATGGCTGATTTTATGCTAGTGGACGGCTATAATGTTATTAATGCTTGGCCGGAATTAGTGGCGCTAATAGAGAATTTAGATTATGCTAGAGACAGATTGGTGGACATTCTTTCAGGCTATGGCGCATATAAAGAATACAGGATTGTCATTGTTTTTGACGCCCATGCTGTAGCTGGTGAAAGCACTATATTTGAGGTTAGACCTAAGTGGCTGGAGGTTGTATTTACCAAAGAAGGGGAAACTGCTGACAGTTATATAGAGAAAAAGGCATATCAATTGGTTAGGCAGGGCGAAGTGGTTCATGTAGTAACATCAGATCGAGCTGAACAGCTTACTGTTTTGGGGATGGGGGCTTGGCGTATTTCAGTACGTGAACTACTGAACGAAGTGCTGGCGATAGAAAAATGTTTGCGGGAGGATTATGGTGAATCAGTTTTTAATCATCGGCGACAAGAAATAGGTGGTCGTGTTGGTCGGGATATTATGGAAAAACTCGATGAAATGCGGCGCCGTGGCTGATGGTGGCATTCCAAGAAGAGCTTGACTCCAAAGTGACAGTGGGGTATAATCTTCATGTAAAAGCTCATGTATACACGGTTTGTAAAATAAGCGCACTAAGCGGTTTTAGTGCACTTTCTTTTTACGCAGGATTAGTAATTTAGAGAGTGGGGGCGATTTGATGCGGGCCAATACCC
>JAGGAC010000002.1 GCA_017889635.1 Bacillota bacterium
CAACTAGTCAAATAACTAAATTAAAAACAATTTATGGAGGCATCTTATGGATCCGCGAATCTCTACTTTAGCCCAAAACCTAATTCACTATTCTACGGCAATCAAACCCGGTGAAAAAATACTGCTTGAAATAGTCGATAGCGCCTTGCCGCTGGCCAAAGCACTTATTGATGAAGTATACCGCACAAACGGCATTCCTTTTGTCACCATCAAGAACAGCCAACTACTGCGCAGCCTTGTCAGAGGCGCCTCAAAAGAACAACTACAGCTTGCCGGCCAATGGGAAGCAGAAAGAATGCAAGCTATGGACGCCTACATTGCCGTTCGGGCCAGCGACAACATCAGTGAAATGTCTGACGTAAGCCCGCAGCAGCTGCAGCTATATCAACAATATTGGTCCAAGCCAGTCCACACCGATATTCGCGTTCCTAACACCAAGTGGTGTGTACTCCGCTATCCCTCAAGCTCAATGGCCCAGCTCGCCAACATGAGCACCGAAGCTTTCGAAGACTTCTTCTACCAAGTCTGCACCTTAGACTACGCAAAAATGTCCCAAGCAATGGACCCACTAGTAGAACTTATGGACCGTACCGACCGGGTAAAAATAACCGGCCCAGAAACCGAACTTGTTTTCTCGATAAAAGGCCTTCCGAGTATTAAATGCTCCGGACTGCGCAACATCCCTGACGGCGAAGTTTACACCGCGCCTGTAAAAGATTCGGTTGAAGGCGTAATTACCTATAACACACCATCAGCCTACCAGGGCGTAATTTACGAAAACGTCAAATTAGAATTTAAAAACGGCAAAATAGTCAACGCCACCGCCAACCACAGCGAAAGCCTGAATAAAATACTCGACACCGACGACGGCTCGAGATACATCGGCGAATTTGCCCTTGGTGTTAACCCCTATATAACGAAACCAATGAAAGACACACTGTTTGACGAAAAAATCAGCGGCAGTTTTCATTTTACGCCGGGAAGCGCCTATGAAAAAGCCTTCAACGGTAATAAATCAGCCATTCACTGGGACCTTGTTGCTATTCAAACTCCGGAATACGGCGGTGGAGAAATCTGGTTTGATGACCGCCTGATTCGCAAAGATGGTCGATTTGTAACACCTGAGCTTGAGCAACTTAACCCTGAGCATCTTCGCTAATATAATACGCATCCCCAAAATACTAAGGCTGGTGATTTTCCTCACCAGCCTTAGCTTACTTCAAAAGGTTTTGCACAAAATTAGGCAATGCAAAGCAACTCTTATGAAGCTCCTTATTATAATAACGCAGATTTAAATCAGAATCAGTGAATCCAGCTGTATCAACCTTTACCGGATCATACTTTTTCGAACCAATGGTAAAAGAATGGGTACCACCCGGATATAGTGGAATATGCGCTAAATAAGTACGGGTAATTGGAAACAATGCTTTAATATCCTTATTCAGCCGACATAAAAGCTCCTGGTGGTAAAATGGCGACTCGGTTTGCTGAACAAAAAGTCCATCCGGCTTAAGCGCCTTATACACATCTTTATAAAAATTGTATGTAAACAAACCTTCCCCGGGACCGATCGGGTCTGAGCAATCAACAATAATAACATCGTAAACATTCTCAGCAGCAGCCATATGGCCAATGCCATCGCCAATTTTCAGACTAACCTTAGGGTTGTCAGAAATAAGAGCGGCACTGATTTCCGGCAAATACTTCTTGCTGACCTCAACAACAACTCCGTCAATCTCTACCATTTCCACCTGCTCAACTTGAGAATGCTTCACCACCTCGCGAACGCTTCCGCCGTCCCCGCCGCCGATAACTAGTACCTTTCTAGGATCAGGATGAGTAAATAAAGGCACATGGGCAATCATCTCATGATAGATATACTCATCAAAAATCGACGTCTGAAAAACGCCGTCCAAAACCAGCATACGCCCAAATTCATGGGTATCCACCACCGCCACATCCTGAAACTCAGATTTCCCCATATAAAGCGTTTCTTTAACGCGGGCCGACATACTCAAATTCTTCGTTTGAAATTCGGAAAACCACAGTTCCAAAAACATCGCCTCCCTAAAGTGTAACTATATGTTAATACCTTATAACACTATAATAGTATATTTTAACACAAATCAAATTAAATAGAAACCGCAAACAAACTTGTCCTCGGTTTACAATTCAGTGTTTACTTCAGCCTGGTTCGATTAACTATTTTCTTTGGCAACGTAAATCCATGTCCCTGCACTTCAATTGCGTCCTGTACTATCATAAACGCATTCGGATCAACAGAGTTAACAATATGCTTGATTTTAGCAACTTGGATAAGCGTTACAACAATAAATACTATTTTTTTATCGCCTCCGGTAAACGCACCCTGGCCATATATAAAGGTAGCCCCTCTTCCAACCGCCCGCATAAGTGCAGTTGCTATCTCTTCCGGATACTCCGACACAATAAACATCGTCTTCTTTGTATTGAAGCCATCAATAACTCTAGCACTAATTGTTGCCCCGACATACATTGCCACAAGCGTAAACATCGCCAGTTTAAACCCGAATAAAAATGCGGCAACAGTCATTAATATACAATTAATGAAAAAACCCACATAGCTGATATTAATATCATAATATTTTTTGACCATTGCGCCGATAATGTCGCTACCGCCTAAACTGCCGTTAACTCTAAACACTAGTCCAGAGCCAAGACCGGAAATAACCCCGCCATATATTGCCGCCAACATAGTATCATCAACAATGGCAAACGAAGCTAGTCCCCTGGTAAGATCAATCGCTACCGTAAATGCCAGTGTTCCATACAGGGCAAAAACACAGTATGACTTGTCCAGCAACCGATACGCTGCATAAAACAGCGGAATATTAAGCAACGCGTTAACACCGCCGATAGGAGAACCAGCTAAATAATGCATCATCATCGCCACACCGGCTATCCCACCGCTTAAGAGGTGGTGCGGCACCAAAAAAGCATTCATACCACTGGCTCCGATTATACTGCCAATAGCCACTGCAGCATAACGCCAGCCCTTCTCCTGCCATGAAAAATTAGCATACTCTACCAAGCCGCACCCTCCCACCTAATAATATTTTAAAACTACTATTATAGGTTGCCTAGTTTTATAAAACCCCATGTAGCGCAAACAAATTCAATTTACCTTTACTATATTTCCCAACAAAAAGAGCAGGGTAATAATCCCTGCTCTCGGCTTAACTGTTGGTCAAATTGTAAATTTGGATACTGCGACCTGAAGTTCTTCCGCCAATTCAGCCAAACTGTAACTGGATGAGGCCATCTCCTGCATTGTCGCTGACTGTTCCTCAGTAGCAGCGGAAACCGTTTGGGTCTGCCCTAGCGTTTCACGGCTAATATCTTGTACCGCTCGAACAGAATCAACTAACTGCTTACTGCCGGCGGTAATCTCGCCAATTGCAGCCGATATAGAGCTCACCCGGCCAAACATTTGTTCCACAGCAGCATTTATTTCCTGAAAAGCTTCCCCGGCACAACTAACCACCCGGTTACCCTTATTTACTTCCTCTGTTCCCTTGGCCATAGCCGCAACTGCCTGTTCCGTATCCTGCTGAATTCCGGTAATTAGCTCCGCAATCTCTTGCGCAGCTATCTGCGACTGTTCTGCAAGCTTTCGTACTTCCTCAGCTACCACCGCAAAACCGCGGCCTTGTTCGCCCGCCCGTGCGGCTTCAATAGCGGCATTCAATGCCAATAAATTAGTCTGCCCGGCAATTGCCGACATCGTCTCAATAATCTGGCCAATTCGCCTTGATTGCTCACCCAACTTGGCAACAACTCCCGCCGAATTTGTCACCACATTCTCAATCTCAGCCATCTGATCTACTGCCGTTTCAATCGCCTCGCTGCCATTTCCAGCAGCTTCCCTAGCCTTACCGGCCATGTCAGCCGCCATCTTAGCATTGGCCGCAATATGATCAATCTTAGCTGAATTTCTTTCAACTATTGTCACAGCATCGGATACAACACTTAACTGTTTTTCCGCCCCGGCAGCGACCTCGGCAATTGTCTCCGCCATCTTGCTGGAAACCTGGGCAGACTGGTCAGTGCCTGCATTTAGTTCCTGGCTTGAAGCAGCCAAAGTTTGCGCTTGTCCACTCACCTTGAAAATAAGTAACCGCAAGTGTTCTACCATCTCATTAAAGCTGTTAGCCAAAACACCGGCTTCGTCTTTAGAATTAACCACAACCCGCTGTGTTAAATCTCCTGCCGCTACCTTGCCAACTCCTGCCACTAGGCTATTAATCGGACCGGTAATCGCTCTAGCCAGCCAAATGCTTCCAATAATCCCCAGTAGCAAAATGAGAAATGTCACCCCGCCAACTATCGCCACCAATCGATTTCGCTCAGCATTATACTGTTCAATATTCCGACCGGCAAAAAGTACGCCAACCGGTTTCCCATCCGGCCCCATTAGCGGCATATACGAAGTAATATATTCACTACCCAAAATATCTGCCTTTCCCGCATACTTTTGACCTTGGTTTAAAACCTTTTCGGCAATCTGAGAATTAAGTTTTGTTCCAACGACTCGCTGGCCATCTTTCAGGATAGTAGTAGAAACTCGCTCATCTCCGGCAAAAATTGTTACCTCGGTACTAAACATTTGTTTAACCCGATCGACACACTCGTCCTTGCTGGCCGCATAGCCGCCAGAAATCACCCCGATAATCTGACCTTGCTCATTTTTTACCGGCGCTCCGGCTCTAGCAGAAAGCCTGATAACCGTTCCAGGCTCGATCGCTGAAAACGCAGTTCCGTTTAATGCGGACGAAACATTAGCTTGATTTAACACATTGTCGCCCTTTTTGGGATCGTGAGTTCGAACCAATACTACTCCACGCTCATCGGTAACGGTGACAAAATCAAATTCAGCCTGCTTTGCCAAAGGGCCCACAGCCGCTAATATCGCCGCTGGATCTTTTGCTTCAACCGCCCGGATTACCGCCGGATTTCCAGCTGTAATGGCCGAATAATTTAAGGCGTTCTGCTTATAATCCTCCAACACCAAACGCAGGCCTTCCATGCCTTTTAAAGTCTCCTGTTCATGATTCTTCTCCATGTTATCCGCAAAAAAGTATAAGGCCGGAGCAATTGATGCCAAAACGGCAACAATTATGAAACCGCTAACATACAGGATAAGCTTACCACCAATACCACGTATCGCCACTCACAATCCCCTCTCTCGGCAATATAAGCTTGGTTTTCCCAGCTAATATGCTGAGAAAAAACCATCTTATGTCATTATACACTTATATACCTTTTTTCGACAACATATGACATAAATAATATTAATTGGCTATTTAAATCGCCCGCAGCCAATCAAATCTTTTACTACCTCACCGGCTATAATCAGCCCGGCAACTGACGGCACAAATGCAATACTGCCGGGAATCTGCCTACGCTTAGTACATCTTGCACTGGACCCCTCCGGACAAATACAGCTATCGTGGCAGTTTGAACACTCCTCCGTCAACGGCGTCAGCGGCTTTTCCCGTGAGTAGACCACTTTCAGGGAAGTAATATTGCGCCGCCGCAATTCGTAGCGCATCACCTTTGCCAACGGACAAACCGACGTGTCAAAAATATCGGCAATCTCAAATTTAGTTGGATCAAGCTTATTTCCTGCCCCCATCGCACTTATAATTGGTATGCCTTTTTCTTGGGCCCTTACAACCAAATCAATCTTCCCGGTAACAGTATCAATAGCGTCAACAATATAATCATAGTCGGAGTTTATAAGTGCCTCCGCTGCATCCGGCAGATAAAATTGCTGAAATACCGTAACCTCAGCCTCCGGGTTAATATCTCTTACCCGCTCCATCATCACTTCCACCTTGGGACGTCCCACAGTCTTCATGGTCGCATGAATCTGGCGGTTGAGATTTGTCAAACACACACAGTCATCATCTATCAACACCAGTTTACCTACCCCCGAACGAGCCAACCCTTCAACTACAAACGAGCCAACGCCGCCGATCCCAAACACCGCAACCTTTTTCCCTGCCAATAACTCCAAAGCCGAAGCCCCAATCAAAAGTTCGGTGCGCGAAAATTGATTCAGCATACCATCCATCCTCTCAAGATCCTTTTATGCAAAAACCCCCGGATACCGAGGGTTTGTTTCTATAGCAATTATCTAACTTAGACCAAGCAGTTTGAAAAGCTGCTCTACCATGCCAGGCGCTACAACTGAAGCCAGCAATAAAATTGTAAGAACAATCAAAGTAATAGTAAACAGCCAGGCAATGGCATTATACCAACGAGAGTTCGTATACTCTCCCATCAGCCTTTTACTGCCGGCTATCAACACCATAAAAATAAGTATCGGCGGTAACAACACCCCGTTGATTACCTGCGTTGTCAACATTACTCGATACAACGACAATCCCGGCAAAAGCACCAGACAGGCACTGACAAAAATAATCACCGAATACAAACCGAAAAACACCGGCGCAGTCTTGTACTCTTTGCTTATACCCCTTTCAAAGCCAAAAGCTTCACACACCGCATAGGCAGTGCTCAGCGGCAAAACAAAGGCCGCCAGCATTGACGCTCCAAACAAACCAAAAGAAAATAGCATTGCTGCATATCTTCCTGCAAGGGGCTCAAGCGCCACCGCAGCATCCTTAGCAGTCTCAATCGATATATTATTTACATAAAGCGTAGCAGCAGTAGCAACAATGATAAAGAAAGCAATAA
The DNA here is from genome assembly GCA_017889635.1 of Bacillota bacterium. Classification (GTDB taxonomy): domain Bacteria; phylum Bacillota; class Negativicutes; order Sporomusales; family CTSoil-080; genus CTSoil-080. Next base: position 6,742 of record JAGGAC010000002.1, read on the forward strand.
GACCGGTAAAAAACGAACCAATTAATACATCTAAGCGAGTGTAGGCATAGTTTTTAGCGGTAATCCCTTTATCAACAACTGATGCTTGAACATAAAACTGGCCCCACGGAGTAATCGTCGTTCCAATAACCCCAACTGCCATTAAGAGAAATTCGGCATCAGGGGAAAAGGTCGGCACAACCATAGCCGCAACAACAGTCTGCCATGGTGGATTAACCATAATTCCAGCCACTACATAACTTAGAAAAGTTACGCAGAGCATAAAAAAAATCTTTTCAGTTTTAGCGTAGTCAGCTTTAATCACCAGCCACCAAATCAAAAGTGCGCTGGCGGGGACCGAAAGGTACTTGCTGACCCCAAAAATTTCGAAACTTGTCGCAATACCCGAAAACTCTGATACAGTTGTACCGAGATTGGCTACTAATAATACAAGCATCGCGAAAAAAGCCCACTTTACACCATACTCTTCCCTAATTAAATCTGATAAACCCCGCCCGGTAACCGCTCCGGTCCTGGCAGAAATTTCCTGGGCAATAGCTAATGCTACCGTACTTACAAGCATTATAAACAAGAGACCATAGCCATATTTTGCCCCAGCCGCGGCATAAGTTGTAATACCACCGGCATCATTATCAGCAAAGGCTGTTACTATCCCTGGCCCCATTGCCGCCAAAAGCAAGGTCAGTTTGGTACGAATTCTTTTACTCATCCGGTAGCACCTCCTTTATGTACAAATAGAAAAACCTTCCCCAAAAGGAAGGTCATTAAAAATCTGCTGACCTCCCCACTCGTTGAGTTTTAGCACTGCATAACGTAGAGTATTCCCCTCAGCCACATTAAGTAAAACCTTAATCCGGTAGTACCTGTTATAGCAGGAGCCTCACCTAACAGAGAAAAGCATTCTATTTATCTTTATCTCATTATATGATCTACGTAAATAAAGATCAATCTTCAGCACTTAATAATAATCGAAAAATAACATTTACAGCAATACTTAGTGAGCCTTCTTATGACGCATTTTTAACAAGTACCCGACCACCACAACGCCTACTGTCAGCGCAATTTCTATAACTAGCTCGTAAGGAGCAAGATATACATTCAGTGCCGCATCCTGGATCATCATTTTTCCGGCCGCCAAACCAAGCACAGCTGCTCCGGCGTAAATAACAACCGGAAAGCGATCCATTATTTTTAGGATGAAATGACTGCCAAAAACCACGAACGGTATGCTGACCGCCAGACCAACGATAATTACCAGCGCCTGGTGCCCGCCCCCCATGCCTGTTGCTGTACCTGCTATGGCCAATACATTATCAATACTCATTATTACATCAGCCATAATAATAACCTTTATCGCCTCCGGTAAAGAAACAGCCTGTTTGCAGTGTACTTCCTTCTTTTCGGCTGTAAGCTTTACTGCAATATAGAGAAGCGCCAACCCACCGATAAATTGTATGTATGGTACACTAAGTAGCTCAGTTGCCACCAAAATTAATGCTATCCGAAACACTACCGCCCCTAGACTTCCCCATATCACCGCTTGTTTTCGTTTTTTTTGCGGCAGATTGCGACTAGCCAACGCAATAATAACTGCATTGTCACCAGCTAGCAGCAAATCCATTAAAATTACTCCGCCTAATGCCATAAATAGTTCCACTTAGCATTCTCCTTTACCTTTTCAAATTCTCAGGCCAGTCCCTCCATAACATAAGAAAAGACCTTTAGTATGACTAAGTCATACTAAAGGTCTCGCTATTGGCTGATGCAATAAAACCAACGACAAGGCCAGGTATTTCTACCGTGCTGGTGACCATGTCCTAAGCTACTCCCCTTTAGATATATTATATAATACCCTAACTATACACCAAAGTCAATATGGAACACATTGTAAGGATGTTTCATATTATGTTAATAGATCGGCCATTTAAAATACCGGAGGTGAAATATTAATGTATTATGACGATTTTGATGACGATGATGACGATATGATGTGTAGCTGTGAACCGATGAAGACCTGTACATCGATGAAATCTTGTCATTCTATGAAATTCTGCGGTTCCTGCGAACCTATGAAATCTTGTTATTCCATGAAATCTTGCGAGTCCTGTGAACCTATGAAATCCTGTTGTTCCATGAAATCCTGCGAATCCTGTGAACCTATGAAATCTTGTTATTCCATGAAATCTTGCGAATCCTGTGAACCTATGAAATCTTGTTATTCCATGAAATCTTGCGAATCCTGTGAACCTATGAAATCCTGTTATTCCATGAAATCCTGTCACTATATGAAATGTATGTCCTGTATGCATGCCCACAAATGTATGTCCAGCTGTTCCTGTGAACCTATGAAATCCTGTCATTCCATGAAATCTTGCCACTATATGAAATGTATGTCCTGTATGCATGCCCACAAATGTATGTCCAGCTGTTCCTGTGAACCTATGAAATCCTGTCATTATATGAAATCCTGTCACTATATGAAATAAACTAATCCTACTAACATTTGAACAGCGAAACTTCATTGTGAGCTTCTACCATCATTAGCAAATGTTTTACACCATATATAACTGAAAAGACCTGGCGTTAGCCAGGCCTTTTCAGTTATAACAGCACCAAACCAAAGTCATACTAAAATCTTTAATCTGTCCTGACTAATGTCGCTGGCAGCATAGCAAGCTTTTAATACCTTATATACCTCTTCCATCGGCTGATACAAGCATCGACTTTGAAACAGACACGTTTTACAATTCCAGCAGTCAAACTGTCCGTTGCCGCCAACAACAGCTTCCCGATTTTCAAACTCATTAATAACTCCCTGGACAACTTCCGGCGAGTAGAAGGCCACTAGGCGGCTTAATGTTTCGGGTTCATCCAAACTGTCCAGCCTAGTTCCAAAGTAATCACGCACACACTTATAATAGCTAACTGCCGTTGGGTTTTTCGACACTTGCCTGATATACCCCAGAAACCGATTAAAAGCTTCGCGAGCTTCTGCCGTCTTGCCGCTTTGATAGTAGAGTGCAGTAATAAATAAATCAACATTTGAATAATACCAGGGAACAGCACTATCTTCCAGCGGTAGCGCAGCCATCTCCATAACCGTTGTCATCGCATCATAATTAATCCCCTGCAAAAATTTGATTATACTTTCTGCCCCTTCTACATCCAGCGCACCACTGTGCCTGACCAGCCGCTTGAAGTTGTTAAACTCAGCATAATCGCTAATCGCCTTAATATCGTCAAACTCTTCCATCTCACTCATCCCTGGTACAATAACATGATAACCGGGAAAGCCAAGAAACGACACATCACGTACATATAAACTGTAGCCGTTATTCTGAAGCAAGCCCTGAATATTTACTAACAGCTCATGGTTAGTGCCTGCCTGGCACTCAACCAAACCGCTAAACTCATAACTATAACTTTGGCTAAAAAACTCGGCAGGGTAGACCCCTGAACCGTTAATCATTATGCCCATAATATTATCCGGATCGTCAGCCTTAGAACAGTAGGCGAATTCTCTTACCCCGCGCATCGCTCTGATATCCTGCCCCTGTAGAAGCTCGGTAAGTGTTCGTTCCACCGCAATTTCAAATATCGGATGAGCACCGAATTTAACAAAATAACTTTGATCCCTCTTGTTGGTATAAATAATACCTACTACCGGCAACCCCATCTCCAGGGAACAATCCTTAAGAATAACCTCAAACGGTCCGCTGGCTTCAATAGCAGTCATCATCGCTTCAATCTTCGGATAGCTTTCGGCCAACATTTCCCTTGGAATGGTTGGCGGCACAAGCTTCTCCTTAATAATGCGCTTATTTACATACCGTTCCATAATTTCTGACAGTCCTTGCACCAGGGCCTCTTCCGGCGTATTGCCGGCACACATCCCATTCGACATGTACATTTTGGATATCATTTTTATAGGAATATAAGAAATATTTTTTGTCCCTAGGTTGCAGTATGGTAACGCAATTAAATCAGCAGCAATGGTCTCATAAGATACTCCCTGCCACAGCCGCATTAACTCGCACCGATCAATATCCGGAGCTAACCGCGCAAACTGGGTTAGTACCCATTCTTCGTCGCTGTTTAAGAAATCATCGATACTTAGCATTTTCTCATCCGGCGCATAATAAAAACCTAGATAATTAAATGCCTCGGGCCTTAAATCTAGGCTCAAGCGATAAGTGGCTAGGTTTTCAAGTCTCTCCATCATTTCACCGTATGCACTGGCCAGAGCATACTGCCGGGTGGTTCCCTTTCCGTTGGTCATTAAGCTTGTATTTTCAATTTCGATGCTAACAGAATAAAATCCCTCAACCGAATTCTTCCATAATGTCTCAACCGTCAATAATCCTAAGTCTCCTAATATACCCCTTATTTTATTAATAGTCTTCAGTGGGGTCTCGTCCTTATACTTTAAATCCGGTAAACCCATGTTTTCGCCTCACTTCCCCATACTAATACTAAATATGGGTATGTTACCTAACCCAATCTTTTTTAGTATATTCCCGGTTAGCGAAAGTTGTGTTCTTGTCTGGTCAATAAAAAAAGTACAGGCATTTTACTTTTACAAATGCCTGTACCCTTTTTTAGAATAGCCCAGTAATGCGGCCATCATTGTCTATATCGATAACCTCGGCAGCCGGACGTTTAGGCAATCCCGGCATGGTCATAATATCGCCGGTAATCGCTACCAAGAAACCGGCACCAGCCGCTACCCGTACTTCTTTCACCGTAATAGTAAAATCTTTTGGGCGACCTAATTTAGATGGATCATCACTGAACGAATACTGGGTTTTTGCCATACAAACCGGTGTTTTATCAAACCCCATAGCCGTAAGCTCATCAATCGTCTTTGCTGCAGCAGGTGAAAAATTCACCCCGGATGCCCCGTAGATTTTACCGGCAATAGCAAGAATTTTATCTCTAATCGGCTGATTAACATCATAAATAAACTTGAAATTATTTGGCTTTTCCATAGCTGCCAGAACTTTATCCGCTAAGGCAAGGCCGCCTTCGCCCCCCTTCGCCCATACCTCGGAAACCGCCACATCCGCGCCAATATCCTGACATATCTTAACTAAAAGCTCAAGCTCGCTCTTAGTATCGGTCGGAAAAGCGTTAACCGCCACCACCACAGGCAAACCGAAACTTTGGATATTTTCAATATGCTTAGCCAGGTTGTCCAGACCTTTCTCCAAAGCACGAAGATTTTCAGTTCCCAATTCAGCTTTAGGTACTCCGCCATGCATCTTTAGAGCCCTAACGGTCGCAACAATAACAACTGCATCAGGTTTAAAACCGGCAAAGCGGCATTTGATGTCAAGAAATTTCTCAGCGCCAAGGTCAGCGCCAAAACCTGCCTCTGTAACAAGAACGTCAGCCAGCTTAAGGGCAAACTTAGACGCCATAATAGTATTACAACCATGAGCAATATTGGCAAACGGCCCACCATGAACAAAAGCCGGCGTGTTTTCCAAGGTTTGTACCAGATTAGGCTTAATAGCATCCTTAAACAATACCGTAAGCGCTCCGGCTACCTTGAGATCAGCAACAGTAATTGGCCTATTGTCAAAGGTATAACCGATGACAATCCGATTAATTCGAGCCTTAAGATCAGTTAAATCAGACGCTAGACAGAGAATAGCCATAAACTCAGACGCAACAGTAATATCAAAGCCGCTTTCCCGCGGCATACCATTAACCTTTCCGCCAAGTCCAACCACGACCTGTCGAAGCGCCCGATCATTCAGGTCAACAACCCGCCGAAAAGTAACCCGCCGCGGGTCAATGCCAAGTTCATTGCCATGATGAATATGATTGTCAATAACCGCCGCCAAAAGATTATGAGCGGTAGTAACGGCATGAATATCACCAGTAAAATGCAGGTTTATATCTTCCATGGGAACAACCTGTGCATAACCGCCGCCCGCGGCTCCGCCTTTTACGCCAAAACAGGGGCCAAGCGACGGTTCTCTAAGCGCAATAACCGTTTTTTTGCCCATTTTGTGAAGTGCATCACCAAGACCAACAGTTGTAGTGGTTTTTCCTTCCCCGGCAGGAGTCGGATTGATTGCCGTAACCAATATTAGCTTCCCGTCAGGGCGGGATTTAATCTTATCCCAAACCTTGAGCGAAACCTTTGCCTTGTACTTTCCGTAGAGTTCAAGGTCATCCTCGGTCAATCCAAGCTGCTCCGCCACCACAGTAATCGGCAGCATCTCAGCTGCCTGTGCAATTTCAACATCGCTTTTCATTCAGATACCTCCATCAACTACATTTATGGCCTAAATAAATTATGAGCTTTAAACTCAGCATCAGCTAGTGATTTCTGCACAACTTTCATGACAGCTTCCTTGCTGTGCCCGAAAACCAGAACATTAAGCTCTAGTACCAATTCTCTAATTAAGCTGCCTGCATCAACTACAGCGTCTTCAGACATCGTTTTTACATCCACGCGATCCATTCTCGTCAAAGAAAGAAATATATAATCCTCTGATGCAGCCAACTTAGCCAGTAGCTTAATATGTCCTAAGATTACGCCATTATTCGAAAGCGGCTGACCGATACTAAGTAAAAATTTCTTTAATACAGCTTCAACGTCTGACCTCTTTATCGGTCTAGCAACACTCACCGGAATGGATTGGCTAAAAACAGCAGCTTTATTCATGCCCGTAATACCTCCGCAAGCACTTTAGGCGGCAGTTTGTTTAGCGCACAGGCAGTTAAGAGAGGAACCGAACCAGCAATTTTTTTTACAGACTCAATTGTATCAGACAACTCAAAGCCCGCAAGATCAATCTTATTTATAATAACAAGGTCACTCTTCGCGATCTGACTTTCCATCAGCGGTTCCAGCACTGCTAAAAGCTCGGGCCAACGTCCGGCATCGACAATAGTAATAGTTTTAATCGAACTAATCAGATGATATTTCCCTATAAAATCGGCTACTTTACTTGGCACAGCGATGCCAGTCATCTCTATTATTAACCAATCTGGGTTAATAGTCTTATGAATTTCGGCAACCGCAGTAACTAGATCGCTTGTTATCTGACAACACACGCACCCGCCAAACAACGGCCTTACCTCAATGCCGCTAGTTTTCAACAGCTTATCGTCGACACCGGCTTCACCTATTTCATTTTCAATAATTGCCACCGTTTCAGCTTGAACTTCAGTAATTTGTTTTGCTACCTCTAATATTGTCGAGGTTTTTCCCGATCCCAGAAACCCCCCGAAAAGCAAGAGCCGCATTAGTTTTTACACCTCATTTTGCACCTCAGAAAATTGTAAATTACGCAAAAACAATTCTTGAAACTCAGGCTCGGCTGCCAATTCAATATAATTCGCTTTCCGTGATATATTGTGACAACGATCAAGGTTCTTCTTTGAAAGCAGTGCCTTAACCGCGCCAACGCCTGCGGCGTTACCCACCGGAATAATCTGCTCTCTGCTGAATCCTGGCAAAAGCCCAATCACAAGCGCACTGTCAATATCAATATAATTTCCCAAAGCCCCGGCAAGAAAAACAGGCATTTTCTCTCCCACCGCCACCTTGGTCATTAATATTTCAATACCTGAACAAATAGCCGATTTTACAAGTTGAATTTGCCGAATATCCGACTGGGTAATCGAAATATCGACCCCGGTAGCACTTTTTGCACCTTCAACAAGAACAAACTCCCATTTATCATCTTTTTTCTTCAACCGTCGTGCCAACTCCGGTGGTAAATTATCTGCGATCCGGTAATTAAATCGGCCTGTTGCGGTAATAATTTTCTTCTTAATAAGTTCAGCAACAGCCTTGACAATGCCTGAACCGCAAATACCGCTCGGTTTCCCGTCACCAATAGTTTTAAACCATACTATATCGGCAATAACAACATTTTCTATAGCACCAGCAGAAGCCCGCATTCCATCACGGATATGCGCCCCCTCAAAAGCCGGCCCGGCAGCAGTTGAACAAGCAAAGAATCGGTCCCTGTTACCAATAACAATTTCTCCGTTTGTGCCCAAATCTACCAGCAGCCCTTCAGTCAACAACTCATCCTGATTAACAGCCAGCATAGCAGCCGTTGTGTCGGGCCCGATAAAACTGGCAATTCCCGGCAGCACTACCACTTTCCCCACTTTGCTGATATTTATGCCAATTTCGTCAGGCGAAAAAGGCCCAACACTATTGAACAATGCCGCAAACGGTTTAGCCGCCAAACTCGCTGGTGAAAGTTCCATTAAAAGATGGGTCATGGTTGTATTTCCGGCAATTGTTGCGGCATAAATATTCGCTGGTGGCACCCTCGCAACATCACATAGTTTAGTAATAATCCGGTTAAGACACTTCCTGATTGCCGCAGCCTGGCTAGCCAAACCCGCCGGAGTTGATGCGGCACTAATCCGGGAAATTACATCCGCCCCAAACGCCGCCTGGGGGTTGTTTTCTGAAATAGTTGCAATTACCTTCCGGGCATTAACATTAACAAGAAAGCCGGCCACCGTAGTTGTTCCAATATCAAAGGCAACACCAAACAGTGCGTCTCTTGTATCACCGGCTTCGACTGCAACAATCTCGCCGTCAACCAAAACCACCGTAATTTCTTTCCTGCGAAGTTCAACCAGATTCGCGAGCTGTTTTAATACCCCGCGAGTAGTAATAGGTTGCTCATCACCCAGTGCCTGGCAAAGCATTTCTTGCAGCGAATAATGTTTCTCCACAGAAGGATACTGCAATCTTACTACCGCCTTTCTAAGAAGCGGCTGTCCTTCAGGCTCGAACCCTAGCGAAATAATGCCTTTATCGGTTGCCATAGACTGCTTTATTCTTATTACAACATCCGTACGCGGATAAACTTGACAAGCCAAATACACATTATTGCCAACAGGCGCTGCTTCTTTTCCATCCGAGTCAACCACTTGGCCGCCGGTTACCTGAATTTTGCATTTACCGCAGGTTCCTCGGCCCGCGCAGTTAGCTTCAATAAAAACCTCGCCTTCTGTAAGCGCAGCTAACAAACTTTTATTACCATAGCAAGGTACAACCTCGGTTTCGCCCTCAATAATTAGTTTAAAAGCTTCATCAGACACAATAGCTTACGCCCCTGTCCGGCTTTTTCATTTATAGCCTTTTCACTAAACAGCTTAATTAACGCCAACGGCCCTTTTAGAAAATTCCACTGCATCGTAAGCGTTCTTGCAATAGCCGTCTGCGCCGCAGTATTGGGCGACGGTTTCGTCTACCGGACCGCCACCAACTAGTATCGTTGCCCCAGGATCAACTCCCCTGACAGCAGCAACCGTTTCTTTCATCACGTCAAAAGCAGTCGTCAAGAGACAACACAAACCGACAACCTTTGGCTTATGTTCTTTTACCGCTTCAACAAATGCTGCTATCGGTGCATCCACACCGACATCAACAACTTTAAAGCCATTACAATTCAAAATAGTTGCAACAATGTTTTTGCCGATATCGTGAATATCATCTTTTACTGTTCCTAAAACCATAGTGCCAATAGCCTTTGAACCGCCGCCCGCCGCCAAAGCGTCACTTAATTCCTTTGATGCAGTACTAAAAACTTCGGCAGACATAATGAGTTCAGACAGATAGTATTCGCCGGCCTCGTAAAGCTTGCCTACCGCCTCCATACCCCTTTGCAACTGCCCCAGAACCTCAACTGCCGGAATACCTGCGCTAAGCTGCGCTTTAACCTCAGCCAGTACCAAATCTTCATCAAGTTCAGTCATTGCCTTTACTAAATCGACCTTTGCCACACTACCGCCTCCTTAATCTCGCCTTCTTCGCCAACCTCTTTTCAGTCATATAAGCCTTTCCGGTGCGACTTGAGGTACTTATTACAAAATTTATCTTTGCCGAGTAAGGCCTGTGAAGCATAAATCATTCCCATCATCGCCTTATCAACAGGATTTAGAATATAGCCATCCATTCCCATGGTCATGGTCTGAATTACAAACAGCCGATTGAGTATAGCCCGGTTTGGCAGGCCATAAGAAATGTTACTTAAACCACAGATAAAATGCACAGCCGGATACTTTGCCCTAATCATGCCGATAGCTTCCAGAACTTCAACCCCATGTTTATCATTGGCACTTAAAGGCTTAACCAAGGGATCAAGATAAATATCATCCTGGGTAATGCCGTCCTTTTCCAGCGATTCGACTAAAAACGAGGCAATTCGCAGCCTGTCCGCAGCTGACTTAGGCATTCCCGCGTCTTCAATACACAGTGCCACAATTTTAGCCCTAAACTCCTTAACCAGCGGCAAAACAGCCGTATACCGCTTCTCCTCAGCGCTCAACGAATTAATTACCGGCTGATAAGAGCCTTTCAGCAGACTAAGACCGACCTTGAGGGCCGCTTCATCCGGGCTATCGATACACAATGGTATATCAGTAACTTCCTGGACAGCCTCCACCAACCACTTCATTATTTCCAGCTCCTGGCCAACAAGATTACCGCAGTTTATATCCAAATAATCGGCCCCTACTTCTTCCTGTTCCTTCGCCACTTGTTGTATGTAGGCGGCGTTCCTTGCTTCAACCGCATCACGAATAACCTTGCGGCTGGTATTAATAAGTTCCCCAATAATCAACATCCGACCGCCCCCTTAATGTCTATATATGTATGTATAGACATATCATAGCTTAGCTTTTTTCACCAGTCAATAATTCCCTATTAATGAGACCTGTAACCCACCAATAAAATGCTATTTTACTATAAGCGGCAGAAAAAACGGAGCTATTGCCGAAGTTAACACCCCGGCAAGCGCCATCGCCATTCCGGCCATCGCGCCCTGTTGCTCGCCTTCCATAAGCGCCATCGCTGTTCCCTGCCCGTGAGAAACGGTGCCCAAAGACAAACCACGCGCCACTGGATCAGTGATTTTTAGCCAAGTTAATAAATCTCTGCCCAAAACCGAGCCAAAGGTGCCTGTGGCAACAACAAACGCCGCCGCAAGTGCCGGATTGCCTCCCGCAATTCTGGAAATCTCCACCGCAAATGGAATGGTAACCGATTTTGACGCAATAGAGATAATTACCTCCCTAGGCAATCCACCACACATTGTAATCGCCACTGCGGTAACCACAGAAACAAGCGAACCGGCACTAATCCCCACCACTATAGCCAAGCCATACTTTTTAAGAAGCGGCCGGTTTTTATATAATGGTACCGCCAGAGCCACCGTCGCCGGCCCCAATAAAAAAGTCATAATATCACCGCCGATGGCGTAAGTTTCGTAAGGTATGCCCAAAGTCACCAACGTAATAATGACAATTGCCGTACTAATAATAACAATATTCAATAGCGGACTGCCGAAACGCAAAAACAAATAACGGCTGAACCAGTAGGCCGCAATAGTAAGAACAATGGTAAAGAATATTACTAACAACTTTTATCCCCCCTATGGATTAACTGAACTACATATCCAACCACAAAAAAAGGAATGACCGCACCTAATACAATTGCTAGAGCTAATATAAGGCCATAATTATAAAAAACTTCGCCCCAATTCATTAACCCTACGGCGTAAGGCACAAAAAAGAATAGCATATGTTTGAGTAATAGGCTGGCCCCGTCTTCTACATACTCAAGCTTTATCAGCCCGCTAAATAATAGCCCAAATAATAAAGCCATTCCGATTACATTTCCCGGGATCTTTATGCCTGTTAATAACGTAATCTGATTACCAAGCCAGTAAATTATCCATAACAGGATAATCTGACCCACTACTTTTAAAACTTTCACCAACACTTTCTCCTCCTCATCCCCGAACATGATCTGTCCCACTTAGCAATTAGACGCCGCATTTCGCTATATATAGCGAAAAATGCCGTCGCTGAGTTTACACTGTAAAGCTCGCGAACGGCATTATGTCCCACAAATTTTAAGCCAGCTAAATTTGTACTTCACTTAAACTAGCTTGCACAGTCATTTCCTCAGGAGACAACGTCATTGCCGCCAACTTACTCCAGTCGGCTAAAGCAATGTCTTCCTTTTCATCTTTTGCAAGCAGCCGGCCATACATATCCAAATACTTTTCCGCCGACCGCCGCCAACTATAATCAGCCGCCATACCATTTTGGACAATCTTCCGCCACACCGACTGATCATTAAAAAGAGACAAGGCTTTTTCAATAGTATACAACATATCATGAGCATTGTAAGCAGTAAAACTAAAACCATTCCCTAGTCCAGTCTCTTCACTAAACGGCTGAACAGTTTCTTTCAGCCCGCCTGTCGCACGTACAATAGGGACAGCACCATACCGCATTGCAATTAACTGGCTGATTCCGCAAGGCTCAAACAAGGATGGCATCAGATAAATGTCAGCCCCGGCATAAAGCTGATGGGCAAAAGCCTCGTCAAAAAAAATATTAGCGGAAATTTTATCAGGATAGCGGCTCATCGCCCACCGGACCATATCCTCATAATACGCCTCACCGGTACCTAGAATAACCAGTTCCATATTAAGCGCCATCAATTCTTCCAGCACTCCGGCAATAAGATCAAGCCCCTTAGCAGCTACCAGTCTGGAAGCAATACCAACCACCGGGATCTTAGGATCAACCGGCAAGTTCAGCCGTTCCTGCAGCCTAAGCTTATTTTCCGCTTTTCGTTCAATAGAAGCCCAGCTATATGGCGAAATAATATAGTCATCATGCTCCGGGTCATAATATGTATCATCAATACCATTCAGAATACCATATACATCGGCCTGACGGCTCCGTAAAACACCGTCAAGCTGCTTGCCACCCTCATAGGTCGTAATTTCCCACGCATAGGTCTCACTTACAGTAGTAATGGCATCAGCAAAAACAATTCCGGCCTTCAAAAAATTCGCGGCCCCATAGAATTCAAGTCTTTCGCCAGTAAAATAATAATCTTCACTTAACCCAAGGATATCCCCAACCACTTCCCGATCAAAAATCCCCTGGTACTGCAGGTTGTGGATAGTAGTAATGGTACGCAACCTCCTGTATTCCGGCAAATGGGAATAATGGGCCTTTAAGAGTACCGGCAACACAGCAGTCTGCCAGTCATGACAATGGATTATCTCCGGCGAAAAGTCAAGATATGGTAATAATTCCAGCACAGCGCGGCAAAAAAACGCAAATCGTTCCGCATCATCATAATAACCATAATAACCGGGCCGCTTAAAATAATACTCATTGTCGACAAAATAGTACACCATGCCGTCCTGTTCCAGTTTTTGCAAGCCACAATGCTGCATACGCCACCCGACATAAGTATGGGTATCATGAAGATGAACAATTTTTTCACGCCACTCGCCTGGAATGTCACCATACTTTGGCAAAATAACGCGGACATCTCCCCCCTGCCGATTTAGCTCCTTAGGCAACGATCCAGCTACTTCTCCCAGCCCACCGGTCTTTACAAACGGAATTGCCTCTGATGCAACAAACAAAACCGACCTCATTATCTACATCCTTTCTAGTGCTCGCAACCGGGCACAACGCACCGGAAGACTTCTCCTAGTATTGCCATTTAAACGCTAGTTTTTACAAACATTTTAGCTTTCTTCATAATATATTAGTTATTTTTCGTATTGGAACCGGCAAAAGACGTCAAATCAGTCATTGAACTGATTTGACGTCGCATAACCTGGTAATTTATCGGTAATACAGAAGGCAGAAATGTTTTTAAAACTACACCAACTTTGTAGCTTTAAAAACATTTCTGCCTTCTGCCGGTTCTATTACATTGCACAATATAATGGTTTACCAATACCGCCAACAGTTATTTTCCCCTTTCGCCATCAACATCAAGCCAGCTTCTCTTATCTGCCAATACTATCTCTATCGGCTTATTTTTCTTTTCTCCCCCCAGCCATGTCGCAGCCTCATCATGGCTTTCGGAATTTACTATGTTCCTATTTTGCATCGCCTTAGAATCAACTGGCACTGACAAGAAAGCAAACTTATCCGTAATGCTTAGCGATTCATTCATAGAGTCTGCTGCATACACGATTGCTGCGACAGGGGCGATCATGATCATAAAAGTAGTAGTTAAGCTTAAAATCCAATGAGTTAAATATCTTAACACTTTCTTCATGGTCATCCTCCTTTCTCTAGTTTACATATTTAGTTTCCATGATGCATCTTTATTATGCCGGAAAACTTTTAAATTTCTTTTAAAAAACGCTACAACTGGCACAGAAATAATTGCCAAAACTGCTTTAAAGCTCTCAACTTCTGTTCATCGGAAGATAGATGGTAAACCGGGACCCTTTTCCGGGTTCGCTTTCCACGACAATTTTTCCCTTATGTTTTTCAACAATCCATTTAGCTATCGCCAGCCCCAGCCCTGTACCACCGCTTTCTCGGGATCTCGCCTTGTCGCCGCGGAAAAAGCGATCAAATATTTTCGGCAAATGCTCTGGCACTATTCCAGAGCCCGTATCTTCAACGCTGATTAGAATACTCTTATCAGCCCTTGAGCAATAAATTCTGATTTGTCCGCCTTGAGACGTATATTTAAAGGCATTGTCCAACAGAATTACAACCAATTGATGAAGCCGTTCTTTATCTGCTAAGAGTTCTAAATTTGGATTAGCCATTACATTAAGACTAATACCCTTTATTTCTTCCATTGGCCGAAATCGAGCGACAGCCTCGGCAATAATTTTGCTTATATTAACCGGTTCAAGATGCAGTTCAGCCTTATTAGCATCTGTTCTAGCCAAGGTTAGAAGATTAGCGATAAGCTTGGTCATTCGCGTTGATTCTTCGATTATCGTGTCGATCCGATTGCGTTCTTGCTCGATGGTGCGTTCCGGATGCCGCAGCATTAATTCGGCATTACTATAAATCCCCGTAATCGGAGACCGAAGTTCATGTGACGCATCAGAAACAAACTGCTGCTGTCTTAACCAGGCCGCCTGAATTGGAATCATTGCCCGTTTAGCCAATAAATATCCGGCAATGATTATCGCAAACATACTAACTAAAGTGCCAACAACGGTAATAACAAGAAAGCTTCTTAACAACTCTACTTCCGGATCAACCACACTTATGGCAATCACCGCCTGAACTAACATTTCTCCATCCACATTATAAATATTGTCTGCATAACAATAAGGTACGTTTGCCATACGAAAAGTGTGACCATCATATTCTCTGGTCTCAACCGTTCCGGCGTTTACTGTTGCAGCAATTTTTTCGAGATTTTCCAGCTCTGCAGGCTGAAAGTGAATGGGATTGAGAATCCGTCCATCGGTGCCGCGCAGCAATATAAAAATTCGAGGATCGAACAGCGGCCGCCCACTTGGTACAATTCGCCCATTTACAAGTCGTATCGATTTCGCCTGAGACAGCATAACCCCATCAATTCTGTTGAACAATCGCGAGTATAGATAGCTATATAGTATTGCCATGAAGATTATAAAAATCAAAAGAAAAACAAGTGAATTAAGGACAGTCAGCTTACGCCTAGTGTTTAGAAACATTATAACCTCTCCTTAAGCATAAAACCGGTCCCTCGCACAGTATGAATTAGCTTGTCTAATCCTCGCGGCGCAAGTTTCTTCCTTAAATAATGGATATATACATCAACACTGCTAGCCGTAGTATCAGAATCAAAGCCCCAAATCCTGTCAAACAGTTGTTCCCTTGTGACAACCTGTTCTTTGTTCAACATCAGAAATTCCAGAACCTCATATTCCTTGGTGCTTAGTCCCAGCGGCTCATCAGCAATAAACCCATCACGTTCCTTACTGTTTAACAAAATACCCCCATAACTTAATCGGCCTCTTGTAACAAGGTTTCCTTTGCGCCGCAATACCGCCTTGATTCTCGCTAACAATTCCCTCATCGCATAAGGCTTTACTAAATAATCGTCGGCCCCTGCTTCAAGACCGGCAACACGATCATCCACACTATCCACAGCCGTAAGCAGTAATATCGGAGTAGTTGAACCGCTAGCTCTTAATCTTTTTATAATCTCTAACCCGCTGATCCCAGGTAACATAACATCCAATACTAGCATGTCATGGATTCCCTGCTGTGCCGCGAATAGTCCGTCATCACCATTTGATACCGCATCAACAACATACTCTTCCTCTATTAATAGTGAAACAAGAGCTTCTCTTACCACCTTGTCATCTTCCACAACCAGAATTCTCATTTACAGCAGCCTCCTGTTTAAGCCTCAGCGATTAGTATGATATAATGCCAAGTCATAAATTCCATACCTACCGATATTCCGCGCTCCAATAAGCACTTAATACTCAGTAACACATTTTCCCTTCTCTCCTAACCCCCGCTTATTGCCTGAACCAGTTAACATGACAAAACCTGCCATACCTAAACTTGCAGGATATTTTACGAAAAAAGCAAATATTTATAGCGTATTCAAGTTAACATAAAACAAAAAGGTAGGTGCTAACATGATACAGCGCTCAATAAAAAAATCACTAGTTACCGGCATCATCGCCCTTGCAGTTCTCAGCACATCAATTGTTACCGCCGCTGCTGCAACTCCTGTTTACTATTCTGCTAACTATTCAGTTAAACAACTTACCACCAGCAACGGCGGAACTGTCCGAATCAGATACATTATTCCGCGTTTCCGTTATAACGGACAGACTGTCACTTATACCACGCCAAAGCAAACTTCAGGTTCAACCGGTACTTCGAATTCAACCACCCAACCCCAGACCGGCAGCACAAACTACACTTCTGAAGAACAACAAGCTCTCGCACTCCTTAACGCCGATCGGGCAGCAAATGGTCTGCCGGCATTAAAACTCAACTCTCAGTTAACAGCTTTAGCAGAAAGCTATGTAAAAGACATGATTAGCCGGGGCTTTTTTGCCCATAACAACCCCGAAGGCCTATCACCATTTGATCGGATGCGTCAGGCTGGTATAAGTTATCGGTATGCCGGCGAAAACCTGGCCATAAACGCAAGCGTTACCGGAGCTGAATCAGCATTAATGAATAGTTCAGGCCATCGCGCCAACATTCTAAATGCCAACTACACTCAAGTAGGTATTGGCGTAGCACGCAGCAGCAGCGGCATGGTGTACGTTGCTCAAGAGTTTATCGGCCTGTAAAAAGACTTTCCCCTATATCGTTGCAGTCATAACCCCCAGAGGTGATATGATGCCGCTGAAAGTTTTCACCTTTGCTTTAAAGTTACTGTTCAATAAGCAGCTGATCACTGCCATCAATATTTTGGCTAACCTCAGCGCCAATAAAGTTTTCATTTCACTAATAAAATACCACAATTGGCACCGGAAACTCCTTATACGTAATGGTATAAGTTTAATCGCTCGAATCGCCATGAACCCTTGGTGCCGGTTGGTATACTGGCGGGTAAAATGATTATTATTTAAAAAGCTTAGTCAGAAGGGTTTTGTTTGACCTTCTTCTGACTAAGCTTTTTCTCTGACCTACTCGCGGCACAGCACGACCCGTACAGCCATCCGCTCCTTTAATTTATAGCTTCCCGCTAACGAAATAACCTCGGGATTATAGGAAGTAAGTTCCGCCACATTCGTTTTGGTATCAAGATTGATATGAAAATCCTTGTTACTATTACCGAAGCAAGCAATATCTTCGCTAATCTTCTCTGGTAACGCCCCAAGCGGCTCCCAGTCTATCTGAATAAACCCGTCTTTCTTTTGGCCAACGAGCGTATCAAATACTGGCCGGTGAATCAAGGTGCGATACGAACCGTGATCAATTGTTTGCACTACTTCACCGCCAGTGTACCATGGCGATACTTTTACCCCAGTAGCATTAACAAGTTTTGCCGCCAGAAAAGTTCCGCCCATCAGCGCAGCCAGTGCGACAAAAGTCATCAAGACTGCAACCATATAGGCAAAAGCCCCCTTTAACCGTATCATCTCTTTCCCTCCCTCAAAACATGCTGCCGGTAGTTACTAACTTCAGCACTCGTACCATAGCTCCGTAAACCATCCCGCCACCAACGGCGGTGGCAAAGATAAACGCCGGGTATAAAAACAATAATCTGGCACTCTCTGCACTTGCCGACACCGAAGTTCCCTTAATATGAAATCTTATCGCTTGCCTGGGGCAGATATCCACGCACTTGCCGCACTTAGTGCAGGAAAGTAGCGTCTTACCCTCCCGGATACTTGCTTCATCCAACGAAAACGTAGGGCAACCTTTGCTGCACCTATTACAGTCCACACACTTTTCCCTGTCGATGCGGATATCAAAAATGTTGAATTTATTTGTAACCGACTGAAATGCGGCAAAAGGACAAAACAGCCCACACTGAATACGGCGACCGGTAATAATCGGCAGAACAACTACCAGGGCAAGAAATAACGTTACAAATATAACGGTTTGAATAAGAGTTTTAAATGAAGTTATTGCTCCAAACTCAGTAACAGTCTTAAACGGACACAGCCACTCGCAATAGGTCGGCGACAGCGTCAGTGCTGAGGTCAGTACTATCCCCAGCAGCACCGCCCAAGGCAAGTAGGTCCACTTAGTATCAATATCACTAATAACAGGTTTCTTGCAGAGACGGGAAAATCCCTCATCCAGCCCGCCATAAAAACACACCCAACTGCACCAGCCGCGGCCAAGCGCCACCGACGCTCCCAGCCACAACACCACCATGCCGGCGATACTGGCAAACCGGTTTAAAAGTGTTCCCGGAAATATAATTGTTTTAGTTAAAGCAGCTGGAATAATAACCATCGGAATAACCAAGTGACAAAAAGGAGTATCACCGTCAATAATGTTAGCCTCATTTAGCACCATACTGCCCCGAACTTCAAGCAGGTTAGCACCAAATGAAATTATAAAAGCAAACGCTGCCGTAATAAAAAAAACTGACCGATAACGGTGCACTTTTCCGGTGTAAAGCATGAGAAAAAACAGGCCATTACAAAATATATATGTCAGACCAAGCGCAATTCTTTGCAACGGTTCTGTCGGAAAGCTCCCATGCGAAAGCATCATAGCCGAAAGAAGCAGCATTGGTATTGTACAAAGCAGCGCTTTTAATGGCTGAAATGCTGCGGGCGCAGGTAAAACTCGGTTCATCAAACCATTACTCATAAAAAATTCATTCCTCCTACAAACATGATAATGCCGGTATACAGGTAGTAGATGGCGGTAATAACCGCCGCCATCTTGCCGATGATCCGAAGCGTCGGCAAACCTTTAAACGCGCCAAGCAGCGGTGCCGGGATAAAATAAAGTGTCGTGCCTAAAAAAAAGCTGAAAAAAAACAGCAAACTTTGACTAAGATTATTTAGCTCACAGGCACTGGCGAGCGCCAGGAGAAACGCTGGACACAGATTGAGTCCGGTAAAAAACCCTAGGCTAACCGCCATTAAGGCCGGCCATCTCCCCAGTATACGATTTACAGACGCATTAAATGACCGCCCAGCACAGGGTGCGCTATTGTTTCTCAAGCCGTAAAATGCCAAAGCCATCGCCAAAACAATGTATACAAGGCCAAGCAGGCTCTCGTAGTCGACGTTTGGAATAATAACAAATTGATTAAGCGCCCAAGCTACTACAGCAAAAATAAGATAACCGCAAAGCCTTCCGCCCAGAAATTGACAAAGAATAACGCCGCTTTGCCTGATGCCTTTTCCTTCGCCAAGTAAATAAGGAACAAGCGTCGGCGCACAATAAGCCAGACATACCGCTCCAGTGGATAACCCTAACAAAAACCCCTGCATACCAAACTCTCCTCTCCACTTCAAGCCATAGCTTTATACCTATTATATATATGGCAATATTAAAAAGACCATTAGCCTGTGATAACAGGTCGAATTCGCCGCATAAGATGCAGTAGACAAAAAAATAGACCCCCTAGCTTAACGCCAACACTCAGGGGTCATACATTAGCAATTCTGTTTTTGGCTTAAATCGGCTTGCTTTTTTCTTAGTCTTTCATTTAATTTAACAGCATATTTTATGTTAAAATATGCTGTTACCAGGCCCAGCGTTTCAGTAATCGCCAGTAAGATGCCGAAGCGGAGCAAGGACACGCCAAATATATCACTGACCATAGCAATGCCTAATGCAATAATTATAAAAGTCAGCCCCAAACCACGGTAAAGATTGAACCTGAAGTAATAGCCAAACATATGCCCGGTAAAACGACAGACAGTGCCAATAATCACACCAATGAAAGCACTATGCAATATATATACCAACATTTCCGGCTGATAGCTATCCATTACGATACTAGAAAGACAAACAAGCACGCCAATAAATGCCGAAGCCAGTGCATTAATTAGATAGCCTATAATGGCTGCCCTCATACTTTCCCCCCGTTTCCGATCACAATTCCAAGAAATCCTTGAAATTCCTGACATAGTTTCTGGCTACCTCAATCTCATGTTTATTCTTAAGTTTGAGCAGTAACCTTGACCCAAACCAGGGAATGATTTCCGCCACACTCATGATATTAACCAAGATCGATTTGCCCACTCTGATAAAGCCCTGCTCATATAAATTAGTCTCTAATTCATAAAGCTTGCTTTTTATCCGAAATTTATCATTGGCGGTAAAGCAATAAATGTTATTTCCCTCGGCCTCAAAATACATAATATCTTCGTAAGCTAAAATCTCATATTTTTCACTGTCAAGCCGGCGAGCACTGATTATATTTTTAGACGTTTCTGGCTTTTTCGCCAGTAAATCCAGTAGCTCGATAAGCTCATTCAAAGCTTTATATTCAAAAACAATGCTAAGCCCTTGCGCTGGATACTCACAGCCCTTTTCCACCAACGTAACCTTAGCATCTCGGCTCAGAAAAATACCTCTGGCCTTCAAAAGTTCGGCAAGCACGCCCTCCAGCGCTTCAGAGCAAACCAGATTAATCAACATATTAAATCCTCGCCTCATGCCGGTCAGCCGCCAAAGCATCACAGCTTAGTGATAACCAATAATATTCGCAGCCCTTATAAAAAATCCTCCCCAACTTATACCGACTAGAAGTCATGACCTCCGGCAAGCCGGAGGTCATGATTTCGAATAGTTTAGTCAACGCAAAATATAGTTCAATATCAAATTTCTTAATCTGCGCTTTCTCAGTTATGATTATTGAAAACTGTTTCGCCGTATATCGTAGAAGCAAATTATTGCTCACCAGCCGATCATGCCACTTACCTATAAAGTAATCCTTATCTTCAACCATAACATTAAATGTGTTTATAAATGCTTGGTGCAAAACCCCATCATCACTATGCTTACTTTACATCCCTTTTCGCCTTTGGCTAACTCCATAACTGATGAATGCCTATCACTATCAATAATAAACCAGAAATTACGGTAGCCCAATACCCTAATCTTTCAGCAGCGTATTTTTCTCCCAAATAACTACCTACAAGTATAGTGATAAAACTAACTACCCCGGCTAAGGCTGCTTCCAATAAGGACGATATGCAAATCCGCCTGCTGATGCATTTACCGATAGTGCTATCCCAAGCAATACCGCTTCCCACGGGCCAACATCTCTTGAGCTATCAATATCTACCCGTTCCGGGTAACGCAATATTTCCGTAGGCCCGACATAGATTTTTATGCTAAACAACTGCAAATTCATAATTGGTTGCTTAGCTTTTAATGCGGAAACTACCGGCTGCAAAAGAATCCATACCACTACTCCACATAGCAGGAAGACGCCTATAAGGTTAGCTATTTGGGAACTTAAATAAACACAAGATATTTCACCAACTTGGGCTGATAGCCATGTCACGCTAAAAGATATTACGGCAATTATCAGATTTGCCCAATGAGAAACCTTAATCTTCTGAATACCGTATGCAATACCTACACCAAGATTATCCAAATTAGTTGCTGAAGCAATAATAACACTAAGCAATACATAACCCAAGTTCTATACCTCCCACGAATTGTGGGGCCTTTACTGAATCTCAGGCCCACATCATCTGCCTCAACTTGTGTAACATCATTCGTGCTTAAGCTCTCGCGCGCTTCATTCCCAATATTTTTCACATATTCAAAACCAGAAAGAATTCCCGCTATTCCTGTTACCGCTACCGCCCTCAGCCCCTTTCTCACCCCCGGAATAGCCAGTGCTAGCGTTACACCGCCTACAACTAAACCAAATGGAGCTGCCCGTTCCAAGATCCGCGAACCATAGCGTAACATAACCATAATACACTCTCCCATCGCAAATTATCTCCAACCTATTATTACAGCAAATCCCCCCCTATGCACAAGCTCAAAAAAGTTTTCGTGTCAATAGAAGTCTAACTGCAATTTCCATCCATGCCAAGCAGTAAACTTAATATCAAAACTACAAACAACTAACATAACCAGATTTTTCTTTATAAAATTCGGTAATTCTCTCTAAAACTACTAATTTTGCTATAATATGTAACTTGCGCCATTTTCTATAATTTAGTAATGTTGTAATAGCAATATATAACCTTTCTTACATTATAATTTACTAAAGAAAGAGAGGGGGCAAACATTTCAATGATTGATAAGGCAAATCATTGGGACCTTAGGTTGAACCACTCCACCGGCAGTAAATCACGCCTTCTTTTTTCCAGTGTCAACCACCAGCATCTTATCGACATTACACTGCAATCTTCAATCGCCGAACAAGTAATCACGCGCGTCCTGGCAAACAATTGGAACGCAGAGGAATTAATTAACTATCTAAATTCTGAAGTAGTAGCTAATGAACATGCTTTAGCCATTTCATAAGTGCTCAAGACACTGGTGTGAATTATATTCCAATCCGCTTCAATCCAAATTACTGCACCAAGTTGCTACGAAAAAGCCACGTCCTCCACAAGTAAGACGTGGCTTTTTTTCGTAGCGGATTGCCTTGCGAATATTGGCGTATATTGACCGTCCCTCTTCCGACTCAAACGGATTCTCTAAGATTCGTATATATTCCTTCTCTAAATCCGCTTGCCAAACTCCCGCCTTAGCGGCAGCCACTATGATAGCCCCGTCCGTTGGATCTCCGTCTATTTGCCAACCAGAAGCTTTATGATTATCTAACGATATAACCTTTCCGTGACCAGCAGTTTTGCCATGCACCAATTTAGCATTGTTACATAATACTCCTGTCACCAGCATCGGCATAATATCGGCATCATTCTTGGGATCAGCAAACACCCCGCAGCATTTGAATTTATCGCTTGGTGATACCCATTCATCCGCACTAAACTTTTTTTCCACTGCAACAACTTCCTTGACCTCGGGAAACGCTGCGGTAATAACGCTGGTCTTATCCATTATAATAGTATCAGCCTTACTGATGGTTTCGAAATATCTTGCATCCTTAACATATACTCCGTCACGCGCCGCAACCCCTAACGCCGCACCTACTGCAGTGTGCTTTGAAAGAGCCACTGCGATTGGACACCCAGCAATCAATACCGCCAAACTCCGCGCCACATCATGCGTTAGCAAATAAGTTAATACCGCAATTCCTACACTCCACGGAACCAGCTTATCAGCATAATAATCTGTCGTAAAAGTGGCCGCTCGCCTCGGTGTATCAACAACTTCTCCCTCAATTGCTATTGTCTTCCCTTGATCCTTAGCCACATTATTACCAGCAGCCAAACTCGAACCACAGCCGGACTCTTCAGCAAGAGTATTCCTAATAGCGATATTTGTTCGGCCTTGCATCACATGTCAAAAAAGATTGCTTAGATGCACAATTCCCAATCTTTTCCACTCAATTCAGGTAGTATTTTCGAACTCATGCTTTGCTATACAAAATGAACGATATAACTTTTCAAAAAATTAAGCTTATCACCATCATTATTGCCACCTTAAAATCTCCGGATAAACACAACAATAAAAGCAAAGCCTCAAGCTTTGCTGCAAACCTTCCCATTCTCTCACCCGATCAAGCGTTGCTGCTTCTTCCTGCAATGCTTATATTTCACCTGATTATTGACCTTGGCTATTTCTTTCTCGTAATGAAGCTCCCAAACGATGTCATATAATTCGTAAAAACCGGTGGCCGCCACGCGGCATGCACCCATCACCAATTTTTGTTGCACCATATTTATAATGCCGCTAATCCGAGCGATCATCGCCTGACGACTTCACAAATAATTTTGCTTGGAATCGCAATCGACCATTTTTAAAAGACCTGCCCCTGGTTCCACTTTCTTCGCAAGCTTTCCAACTAATAAAGGTACTTTTAACTGGTCAACATATTTCTGATAAGCTTGATTAATTACTTTCACTGCGCTCGCTATAATGTTTATCGTCCTCAGATATTCTTGTATTTTCCCTAACGGATTTCAGTTATTCTAACAATATATTTTGAATGCGGCAAGTATTCAACATGATATAGCTTCCCTTCAAAAAAATTTCTATGAATTGAACCACGAAAGCCTTCTTCAAACGATTTTTCATTATTAAAATGACTAATGCCGCCTTCAAATTGAATGCCGTTTATCATTACATCATCTGATTCTTTTACACACTTACTTGGAACAAGCTTCAATACCCCATCCATTTTTGCATAATCATGCTGCACCGAATGAGGAATATCAGCTATCAGATTGTTCAGGTTCTTAAAGGATGTTACTGAAAACATAAGTATCAGAAACAGCGCAACCAAGAAAATTACCATCTGTTTTAATAACGCTTTATTTAATGCAATATACTTAATTCCAACATTAAAATTATATATCAACCCCTGAATTCGAAAAAAAACTATCAAAAGCATAAACAGGAGAATTAATAATAATGAACCATACAAATTATAAATAATATTTTGGATAATGTATGTAGTAGGCTCTCCTATTATAAAAATGAAAAATACCAAAACTAAGGGAGTAAAAGGAATAATTATCATTATAAATATGATCAAAATAAACACAATAACAAAATTCCTGAATTCAAAAAGCCCCTTTTTAAATTTATTAATGTCGAGCATATATATCTATCATTCTCCCTCTTAAATCAATGAGCTATATTCCGACATTAATCCCTTTTTTGAAAATATATTGTAGAATCACCCAGAAATTCCTGTGCTTTTCTATTCTATCAATTGGTTAGCTTAAATAGCAATTAATAATTCTTTAAACTTATGTTAAGGTATCCGAAAAAACCATTCTTATCTTTTCCAGAACTTCCGTCACCGTTCACCAGTCTAGACTGCCAAACCACCGTCCCGGCTCCTTTGCCGCCGCACTATCACCAGGGCTCTCTGTTCCAGCAAGAAGCTGATTCAAGTGTAAATCCATCTCCTCAATAATTGATCCAATCAACCTGACAGAATCGTCTTCTGTTATAAGAACTTCGATCTTTAAGGGAAGTTTTAGTTGATTATTTTTTGCATAATAAAGCTGTTGCACTAAGCATGCTATTTTTTTGCTTAGTGCAACAGCCCCTTTTTTAAAATATCTTCAACCGAGTCCAGGAAATCCCCGCCAAAAGCTTATCCTTGGATTGTTGACTTCGTTTTTTGATATACCCGAAAAACTCACCGAGAAATTCTTCCCAGACTTTAACTACCTCAGCCTTATCTTTAGCTGATTGGGCCCGAAGTTCGATGCTCAAATCTATTGCTTCGTGCAACTCCTTCGTAATACCAGCAATTTTCCCCTGTAAAGCTTCCACGGTAGCCAAATATTCCACAGTAGCCAACTAAATCCCCCCAATATTACTCACTATCCGGTCCTATAGGTACACCCGTTTCAGCAGCCCCAGTTGCGATAGGTTCTTCTACAATTCCAGCGTCAATCGATTGCTTAAGGTTTTCAAATTGAGCTTCGCTAACAAGATCTTCAATGTCTTCCCTGACTCCGCTAAACAAACCCTTTACCTGCTCGGAAAGCGCTATGACTCCTTGCACAGTTATTTCATCATGCCTTTCAAATTTCGGAAACCGCCTATTGTTCGGTCCTTCCCACAATGTATATATCCATCGTGGTAGTATAACCTCTGCTGACTTCTGACAGTTCAGCCACACATCACTGTATGGGTTGATGTTTCCAGATTCATATCTACAGCATCTCAATCAGATCTCCCCAGGTAAGAACGCTACTTTCACTCCATATATCTGCTACATTTACACCGCCGCTTCGGATAGTTTCGGGCTTCGTTTTATTTCGCAAACTCACCCAGCTGACAAGCAAGCGCCCATGCTTGGCGCACTAAAAGTACCCTTCGCATTTTTTCAGCGAAGGGTACTTTTCTTTGTCCATTCCCAATCAACTAATTGTAACCGAGACACCTTGTGCCCCTTCAATTTCCAGCCAATCCAACAGCAAAAAGCTTTTTAAGTAAATGCGAATTTCCCGGTAACCTTCTTTGACCTTGAGATTTGCCGGATAATATACCTTTACTGAGCCCACTTGCTGAACTTGGTAGTTTGCCTTCTCGTTATTGGGCGGATTACCAACCAATACGCTTGGTACGTAACTACCTGTTATTTGTTTGTCTGAACAAGCGCACCCGCCCAAGGCCGACTCGAATTTTAGCTGAACGGTAACCGCGCCAGACCTTTTATCAAGATATCGAGCCGCCGACTGATCAATATTAAACATATTAACCTACCTTTCAGCACCATACCTTACCAGCTAAAACACGCCCCTATTCTTAGCCTCAGCGATCAAAATTTCTCTAAACTCCGGATGGCTGACAGCAATAAGGGCCCGAGCGCGCTCGCGCAGACTTTTGCCTCTGAGCTCAGCAATACCATACTCAGTCACCACATAGTGGATATCATTGCGGGAGGTCGAAACGGCAGATCCAAGATCAAGTTCACAAGCAATACGAGATATCTTTCCCCCAGCAGCCGTCGATGGAAGGGCAATAATCGACTTTCCGCCGCACGAGCGGCTGGCACCTCGGACAAAGTCCACTTGACCGCCGATACCGCTAAACTGTTTAATTCCAATCATTTCTGCGTTAACTTGGCCCATTAAATCTACCTGCAATGCCGAATTAATTGACATCATCTTCTCATGCTGGCCTATAATATACGGATCATTAACATAATCCACCGGATACAGTTCAACATCCGGATTATTATCAACGAAATCATATAATTTGCGCGTTCCCATCAGGAAAGTCGCCGTAAACTTCCCGGGGTTAATAGTTTTTTTTCGGTTAGTGATAACCCCAGCCTCAGCCAAGAAAACCACGCCATCAGAAAACATTTCTGAATGAATACCTAAATCCCTTTTTTCTTTTAGGAATAGCAACACCGCATCAGGTATCGCTCCAATACCAAGCTGCATTGTTGCCCCATCCGGTATCAAACTGGCAACGTTTTCTCCAATCTTCTTTTCCACTTCACCTACTTGTGGTGGCTTTAGTTCAATTAGTGGTTCATCATTTTCCACTATGTAGGAGAATTCGTCCAACGCTATTTTCGCCCCGCCCGTCCGCGGCAAAAAACTATTCATCTGAGCTATTACTATCCGCGCTTCCTGGGCAGCCGACATTGTATAATCGACAGACACCCCGTAACTGCAAAACCCGTCTTTATCCGGCGGAGTAACCTGCAATAAAACTACATCCACAGGCAACACTTTATTTTTAAACAACCGGGGAACTTCGGAAAAGAAGCAAGGAGTATAGTCACCCCGTTTTTCTTCCACTGCTTTTCTGGTTGATGCCCCAACAAAAAATGCATTATGGCGAAAACTCTTTTCCATGCCAGGCTGAGTATATTTAGCTGGCCCCATTGCCACCATATGGACGATTTCGACATCGCTCAATTCCGGTGCCCTAGCAACTAATGCTTCAACTAACGCTGATGGTTCGCCGCACGCATGACCAATTACAACTCTGTCCCCTGACTTTACACTACTTAACGCCTGCTCCGCTGAAACCAATCTATCGCGATAATGATTTCTCCAGTTGTTCAAAGTAATCACTCACTTTCCCGCTAATTAGAAAGCTTAGTTCCTCAGCAGTCACAGCCATAGCATTCAAAGTATTGCCGGCAACTACGACACCGGGAGTATCACTGCCGCTGTAACGGTGCGCGCAATTAGCACTACAGCCGCTTAAGTATACGATTAAATCTACCTCTGCACTATTATAAACAACAATATAACCATCGGGCGTTAAATAGTCTTCAACTTCCTCGGCGATACGTTTTCGATCAATTCGGGGATTGCACCCGCCACAAAAACTAATGCTAATACGTCTTTTGATCATGATTCTATCTATCTCGACGCAAAATCGCCAGCGCCGAATCAATTAATTCGTCACTAACCTGGTGTACCGGCACAACGCCTTTAATCTCTGGGCACACTTCTTTCAGTGATGCTTCGACTATCTCAGACAATGTTAGGTGGGCTCCGGGGCATGTACTACATGCCCCGGTCAACTTAACTTTGACAATTCCATCAGCAGTTACTTCCAATAACTTAATATCGCCATTATGCTCATTAAGTTTAGGCCGCACTTTTTGTTTAATTATTTCTTCAAGCCTTTTCATGTCTTCACCTTATCACTAACTATTTACCGGCTTGTGGAATACCGGCAATTGCTTTAGCCAGCTCTTTCTTCTGGGCTAAATTGCCCTGACGCGCAATCATAATCCGCTGAGCCTGAGGCGAACCTGCGCCATGCATCGATTCGGTGCGATAACCGACCGCTGCCGTTCCCAGCGTCAGATTTTCAATTAGCCGCAGAATACGCATCCGATGCTCGGTTGGAACTGACGCTACACCCTTAAAGTATTTTTCAACAACCTTGCCGATTTCAGGGTTACGGAAGTCTTTCTCTGACGGCATGGTAACCATTAATCCTCCGGCGATATCCTCAGCCAGTCGGGCAATTTCATAGGGAAAACGGGTAACATTTTGTTTACATACATTTGCTAGCAAGAGATCGATCAAATATGTGCCTGAAGCTGTTTTACAGCCTTCCGCCGAACAGGCTATGCCGCAAGCATAAAGAGTTTCGTTCAAATGCATCATTTCAATAAGTTTGTCTTTTACATGTGATGCCTTAGCCGCTCCGTTATAGTCGGCTGCCAGAGCAGTCGCACCAATAAGCACATCCCCGACACCGACTTTACAGCCGCCATAGCTTTGACGATGGTACCCGGCAAACCGCTCTACCAGCAAACCACTAAATTCATACTCACCGCACATAAATACATTTTCCCAAGGAATAAACACATCATCAAATACCATTAGCGCTTCATGGCCGCCGAACTGTTTATTACCAACATCAATGTCGCCACCCTCAAGTTTACGGGTATCACAAGACTGGCGTCCATAGATGTAGAATATCCCATCGGCATCAGCCGGAGCGACGAAAGAAACCGCGTAATCAGCATCTTCCTGCCCCATCGAAATTGTCGGCATTACCAAAATCCAATGTGAGTTTATCGCCCCGGTTTGATGAGCTTTGGCACCGCGGACGACAATACCGTCAGCATTTTTTTCTACCACATGCACAAAAAGATCGGCATCGGCCTGCTTACTTGGAGACAGACTACGATCTCCCTTAGGGTCGGTCATTGCGCCGTCAACAGTCCAGTCCTCTTCCTGCATCGTTGTCAAAAATTTAATAAACCGGTCATGATAATTAGTGCCAAGCTTTTGGTCCATTTCAAAGGTCGTGCTATCAACAGCATTGATGGCATCCATGCCTACGCAGCGTTGGAAACAAGCCGCCGTCTTCTGCCCTAAAAGTCGTTGCATCTTAACCTTTTTTACCAAATCAGCCGAACTTTGATGCAAATGACAGAATCGGTTAATCGTCTTGCCTGTAATATGAGACGTAGCAGTCATAAGATCCTTATACTCTGGCTTTTGGGCTAATTCATAGGTTGCTTTAACAGCATTCATTGATGGTCTGATAATTGGGTTATCCACCGGGTTTTCCACCAGTTCACCTTGCAAATACACCTTCAAATTGAGTTTTCTTAAGCTCTCTTCATACTGTTCGGGAGTTTTTAATGTCATTATAAAGACCTCCTAAAAATATTTTGATTATTAAAAATTACCCCTCACTACCAATCCGGCTATTAAATACAGGGTCTTTGGTTTTATTGTAGTTGTTCCAATTGCGGAAGAAATCTTTACCATATACTAGAATACAAAGCACCACGCCAACGCCAAAGGCATACCCAGCGCCGCGGGAAATCAATACCCCGGCGACAATACCGGCCACACCAAGATCATTAAACGTACGGGCCTTCAGTATACCGACTCTGACAGCCACATACCCTTGTACCAGCATCGTAAGCGACAGGGCAATCGGTAATATCGGCTTCACCAGTGTAACGATCGGAGCCAGGAAATAACCGGTAAAAGTCCCCCACCGGAAAGAAGCAACTCCGCCAAACAGGCTGTCCATAGCCTCGCGGCCATGTTTATAACGTTCGCAAGTAACTACTTGCATAGCAGCCCACAGCGGTCCGCACATTGAAAGATCTGGTCCGGCAACAGACATCGCGATGTTCCGCAGCCCACAGATAATATTGTTGCGATTGGCATCGTAATGAACATTTTCATCGCCGTTTCTAAATTCCCGAGCTTCATCAATAAGCGCTTCCGCCTGAATTAGCTCGCCGAACAGTACAACATAAACGGCGGCAACCAAAGGCGCAGCTTGCATAAATAAAGCAAGTGGCGGGAAACCGATACGGGCAGAGAATGGAGTCCATTCAGTCCACAAGGTATAAAACTGCGGAATAGTAAAGCCCCATTTAATATCAGGCCACGGCAATTCGCCAACCAGCGGCGCAATAAATATTGCTAAAACCAGCGCCGGCAATAGGCCAAGATCAGATATATATTTGAGAATTATATTTTTTGACCGTAAACTTTTAAAGCTGTTGGAGAACAAAATGAAGAAGGCAAAACCGATAGCAATAGTAATAGTCCACGGATACTTATCAAAACGCCCCCCCTGCTCAAACACCAACCGAACAGCAGCAATGCCTGCCCCCAGCAGAATCCCAGATTTTAATGCATCAGGTACTAGATCAACAAACTTTTTCGCCAGACCTGTCGAACCAAGAAGTAAGGCAAATATCCCTAATTCCATTTCAAAGGCGATAAGAGCATGCATCCTGGGTACGCCTTCCGGGAAGGTTTTCAGCCATAACAATAAAAGCGGAATCGCTGGCGTAATCCATCCTGGAACTACCGGATCACCTAAATGAGAGTGCCATAAATAGAAAAATCCATTAAGAATAACAATTGTTATCGCTACTTCAAACGGCATACCTAAGTATTCTTGCAACACCGGAATAATACCGAGACATACCGCGCACATCATTAACCCCTGAATAAAATCAGGAACCTCAAACCGATAATGGATAAACGGCAGCCTTATTTGGAACGGTCCTAGCGGAATATGCGGCTGAGCTTGTCCAAATTCGCGCTTGTAAACAGGTCCTAACCATTTCAATTAAATCATCCTCTCTCAATTTATCAATAACTCTATTGGGAGATGGCGGCTGCGCTCTTCTTCCCCTCCTTTAACCGTTTGATAAGAATATTCACAATATTCTTATCGCAATTTATGTGCCAACCTCATAAAAAAAGTCGAGGCCCCTAGTTCTCTCGGTTCTAGGAGCCTCGACTTTTTTTGCGTTCAGTAGCTTATTGTGCAAAATTGCAACACAAAAGCGTTTAATCATCTTACTAAGATTATAATACATACCTGTGCAGAATTGCAACGCTGTGCGAAATTGCACATAATTACTTTTTATCCACTGAGTAACCCGTTCGCGTGCTCCATTCTCTACAGGCTAGAGCACGCGAACGGCTAATTCCCTGGATAATTCGACTAAAATTTAGCTGGGGTTAAAACCCCACCTGAATTAAGTCTCATTTATCAGTCAGACCATATTTAACTGCTTTGCGAAAAGCGGTAGTTCGATCAATTTCAAGCACTTCCGCAACTTTATTCCACGAGCCATGCTCACGAAAAGCCTCTTCTAAGAGCAGTTTCTCAGTATGGGCAACAGCCTCCTTGAGACCAGTACCGATCTTAGGCAGCACACGCCCATGAAGTACCGAATTAGGTACTGAAGCAACTGTAAGTTCATTTTCCGGAGTAGTAACCATCATTCTCTCAATAACATTCTCCAACTCCCGCACATTCCCTGGCCAGGAATACTCAACTAATGCATCAATCACCTGCGGCATAACGCTCTTGGTATAGCCAAAACTTTTATTAAATTTATCAATAAAATGCATTATCAATAGCGGAATATCCTCTTTGCGGTCACGTAGCGGCGGAATCGGAATCGGCACAACCATCAGCCGATAATATAAGTCCTCCCTAAAAGTCCCCTCCTGAACCATCCGGACTAAATCCCGATGCGTCGCAGCTACAATTCTAACTTCAACGTTGATTGGCACACTACCGCCAACCCTAGTAACCGTCTTATCCTGAATTGCCCGCAGCAGTTTTACCTGCAGAAAAGGCGGCAGTTCACCGATCTCATCAAGAAACAAAGTGCCCTTGTTGGCCAATTCAAACAAGCCTGGTTTTCCTTCTTTTCTCGCGCCGGTAAATGCTCCCCGTTCATACCCAAATAACTCGGACTCCATTAAATTATCAGGAATCGCACCACAATTAATTTTAATAAACGGCTTGTCGCTCCCCCGGCCTTCCCGATGAATAAGCTTTGCAATCAATTCCTTCCCGGTGCCGGATTCACCAGTAATTAACACCGTAGAACTAACGTTAGCAACCTTTACCGCCAATTCCACTACCGGCGCCATAGCCCGGCTCCGAAAAATAATGTCAGCACTTTTAAGCTGAAGCGACCGGAGATGAGACAATTCGGTTTGATATTTCAACGTCTCGGCTACCGTTTGCGATAATTTTTTCTGGAGATTATTAAGCTCAGTAACATCCCGTACATTAGTTACAACCCGAAATATACCGCCTTCTTTATCAAAAATCGGATTACCAGTAACCAGAATATGTTTATTATTGCGTTTTACAATCTGATTAATGGTAACACTCTCGCGCCGTTCCAGCACCAACAGCGTTACAGATTGATCATAAATCCCGTCTGCAACCAATTGGGCCATGTTCCTGCCAAGAATCTCATCAGCTCTAATCCCACTTATCCGTTCGTAGGCCGCATTAACCCTCAGCACTATGCCATTGCCATCGGTAATAAAAATGCCATCATAAGATGAATTAATAATCGCTTCCTGCTCGGCAATTAATTCCCTGATCAAACTACCTTGTGCTAAGAGTCCGCTACCATCATCCGCTCTTCTATTCTTACCACCGGAAACTACCATTTTCATGCCGCCTCCGTATTAAAGCTCGAACTAATGTATTATTATATGCTTTTTTAGCCAAAAGAAAAAGCCCTTTTCCGCCGTTTTTGCGAAAACAGGACTTAAGCTACTCACAAGCTTTCTATTGCCTCAACTAGTGCCGAACATTAATATATTTAAGTTGTTGATTAAAGAATTCAATTTTTTTTGCAAGATTACTTAAAAAGCTTAACTTCTACTTTCTTTTGCTCCGCTAAATTTCTTATATCATCTCTATATTCTTTTGTAAGCTTAATAATTTCCTGCTGCTTTTGCGTTAAAGTTTCCAATTGCTCCTTAGTCGGCTTATCTGCGTTAAGCATATTGGTAATCTCATTAAATACGTATGTGCTATTATCCAGCATCTTCAAATATTTATCATGAATGGCCTGAACTTCCTTCGTCTTAGGTTTATAGCCTTTTTGCTTTTCAGCAAACTCCGTCAATTTCCCATTAGCATCAGAGAACATTTTTACTACTTCTGCTTTGTCTTTTGCAGTATTAGACATATTGCTCATAAGGTCTAATGAAAAATTCTCCGCCTCTTTTTGTACACTCATTTCAAAATTCAGATACTCCTCTAAGTCACTCTTTACAGGATCACTGCCACAGCCAACCATAAGTAAAAGAATCAGTACCATAAAAGCCACTAAAATTTTTCTGTTTTGCATAATATCCTCCCACATCTTTACATTTCTCTAATCACAACTTAGTCATAATTTCTCAAAACTTAATCATAATTTCACAAAACTTGGTCATAATTTCACAAAAGCAATTTGTATTATTTATATTTAAGCTCGGCGTTAGCCCAAAGCATGCTTTCTTTCTTGTGTTAGGTTTATGTATTCTAAATTAAGAAAAAGAACGGTGCTCGCTACGTTATAAAAAGCATATGCTAAGCTGGCACAAGTATCTGTAATTATTCCACCACACTCCGGCAAAAAGTTCTCAGCAGCTCCCAAAATTGATGCAATTACTGCATATATTATGCCTACAGCAAGTAACTTCCAAAATACTCTCCACCAGCGGCCTTTTACTAAAGATTTACTATAATCCAAGGCCTTTTTTCCTCCTACATCTCTTAATACCACCACTTGCAGTACAAAGGTGTAGTATATTGACCAAATTATTCCCGGTATTACTAAAAACAAGGTAAGTCCCACTATTATTAAACCACCTAAGAAACTCGACCCAACAAGGCTTCCCAGCCGAAAAAAAGCTTGACGTAAAGCCGTCATCCAATTTAATTCACTTTTATCGTTTTTTATAGCATGCTCTACAATCAAAACAATGGCCATTTGCGCAATAAAAGCGATTATAACAAGCACAAAAATGCCTAAAAACAATTCCACAATATTTGCAATAGACAAATCTGGATTTCTAGTAATATATTCAGCATAAAAGTATCCAGCAATATTCATCGGAAGATAAACGAGCAACGTAATAAGGATAATTGCAGTAATTTGTTGACTATAAACCGCCCAGCCATCCTTTATAATATCACCTAACCCTAATTCTCTTTCCTTGATATCATCAAACACTAAATTATCACCTCTAATTACAGTTTATATCTCATCTCACCGAATAGCGCTAAAATTTTCGCAGCCTATACATGAAATGCCAAAGTCAGCTTTTGCAGTACTTGCGTTATTATTTTTACACATATCAGTAATTTTATCAACCAGTTTTTTCCTATTTTTTTCGACATTTTTCCCCCTTGTATTTTTTATAAAAATGTTTCTAAATTATGTAAGTGTATAAAAATAACCCTTTAAGCAGGTATCCTTTCCCACCCCTGCTTAAAGGGTATTAACGCTCTTAAAAGTTAATTTTCTAACCTATTCTTCACCAAACTTACTATTGATAAGATCAAGTAGCGCTTGTGCCGCAGACACTTCGTCTTCTCCTTCAGTCTCAATTATTATTTGTGAACCACATTCAACCCCCAGGGTCATTAAGCCTAAAATACTTTTACCAGCAACACTCATTCCTTTTTCATTCTTAACCATAACCTTAGCCTTAAACTCATTTGCTTTTTCGACAAAGAGTTGCGCTGGCCTAAGATGAAAACCGGCTGAATTTTTTATTATACCTGTTACGCTTGTCATAATTTTCCTCCTATATCGCTTGCAATACTTGATAAAGTTCAGCCGTTGAATTAACTGCCAGCATTTTTTCTCGGAACTCCGCATGAACCAGTTTACGTGACAAAGCAATCAGGATTTTTATATGGGCATCACCGGCAGCTTCTTCCGGCACACCAATCAGGAATACTAGCTGCACCGGCTTCCCATCCAACGAATTCCACTCCACAGGCGACTTCAATCTTGCAAAAGCTAGCCCTGGTGTTTGCACGCCGCTGGATTTACCATGCGGAATGGCTACCCCAAATCCGATACCTGTTGACCCCTTGTGTTCCCGTTCCGCCACTGCAGCAATATATACATCTTTATTACTCAAAATCCCCGCCTTCTCCATGCCTCCCGCCATTGCCTGTAAACATTCTTCCTGGCTAGACGCTTCCAGTCCAATAAATACAGTCTCATCTGTTATAATATCCAGTAATTCCATTATGACCATCTCCTATTCTCTAAGTTTGCCACCCAAAAGTATTACACTTAGACTTCAGCCTTTTTCTTTTTTACCACACTAAGGATTAATGCAGTTACCACCGTTCCGGCTATCAACGAGATGACATACATCCCTAGATTTCCAACTGCATTAGGTATCATAAGGACAAAAATCCCACCGTGTGGAGCCCGCAGAGTGGCTCCAAAGGCCATTGACAATGCGCCCGTAACTGCTGAACCAATCATAATTGAAGGAATAACCCGAAAGGGATCAGCGGCAGCAAAAGGAATAGCCCCTTCGGTTATAAACGAAATACCCAGTACTCCGGCAGCCTTTCCTGCCTCCCGCTCTTCCGCCGAAAACTTCCTTGGTGCCAAAAGTGTCGCCAGCCATATCCCGAGCGGCGGCGTCATTCCAGCAGCCATAACCGCAGCAATCGGTCCATAAAAACCAGTTCCCAGGAGACCTATTGCAAAGGTATAAGCAGCTTTATTTACCGGCCCTCCCATATCAAAAGCCATCATTGCCCCCAGAACCAGTCCTAAGAGGGCGGCATTTCCTGCCCCAAGATTAGCTAGCCAGCCACTAAACCCGTCCATAATCGCCTTTACAGGAGTACCAACAACATAAATCATCAGCAACCCAACAACAGCACTGCCAACGAAAGGAATAATTAGTATGGGCAATAGACCAGCAAAATTCTTGGGTAATTTTATATAAGTTTTCATAAATTGTACAACATAGCCGGCTAGAAATCCCGCTATAATCCCGCCAAGAAAACCCGCTCCAGTTTTTGTTGCCAACATTCCGCCAATTAGCCCTGGAGCAAGGCCAGGCTTCTCAGCAATCGAAAATGCAATAAAACCTGCTAACATAGGTACCATCAAAGCAAAAGCCGATCCTCCGCCAATGGTCATCAGCGCTTCAGCCAGTGTTCCTTGTTCCTTAAACGCTTCAATACCAAATATAAAGGATACCGCAATCATGAGACCACCCGCAACAACAATCGGTAACATATAAGAAACACCAGTCATCAGATGTTTATACGGTCCGGTTACTTGAAAACTTCTCTCTTCCCGGTTTTTCACTGCCTGGTCAATAACCTTCGGAGTTGTAGGCGGGAGCGCCATTGCCTGGTCAATAACCTTGCCTGGATCTTTAATTGCTTCACCGATAGCAACTTTCAATATCGCCTTACCATCAAAACGCGCTTCCCCCACATCAGTTTCTGCCGCAATAATGATTGCATACGCCTCAGCAATATCTGCCTCACTTAATTCATTCTCGACTCCAACAGCACCGCGAGTTTCAATTTTAATGTCAACTTGCTTTTCTACCGCCGCCTGTCCAAGCGCCTCAGCGGCCATATAAGTATGGGCGATACCGGTTGGACACGCCGTAACCGCTAAAATCTTTTTCACATAAAACCCTCCTCACACTTAAATTCTTATTTAATAACAACCGCTTAATTAGTTCTGCCTTTCAGCCTGTACCTTATCAAGAAACTGTTCCACCTCCGCAAGATTGCACACCTCGGTTCCCGGTTTTGCCGCCGTTGCGCTTCCTGCAGCGGTAACCCACCGCGCCATTTCTGCCAAAGAATACTGTTTCAACAAGGAATACACTAATACCCCAACCATTGAGTCCCCAGCCCCGACAGTACTTTTGGGCACTATCGGGCTAACGCTTACACGATAGGCCTCTTTTTTGTTCATTACCAGAGCCCCTTTGGCTCCCATGGAGACAATTACAATTTCTACGCCCTTAGCGGTAATTTCTCGGGCGGCTTGAACAACCGCTTGATCATCCGTTAACTTCCGCCCAACTAAATTCTCCAACTCAACTAAATTGGGCTTTATCGCAAAGGGCTTGGCTGCAATTCCGAGCCGAAGCGCTGCATCATCAGCATCAAGCACCGTTTTAACACCTTTACTATGAGCCATTTCAATCAACTCACCGTAAATACTACTCTCTACCTTTGGCGGCAGGCTACCTCCCAACACAAGATAACAAGCTTCATCCAGCAGCACCATAAGCTTGTCCTTGAATGCGTCTAGTTCAATCCTTCCGACCGCAAAACCCGCCTCATTAATCTCTGTCGTAATATTCAAGCCAGCGTCAACAATTTTCAGATTTGTTCTTGTTTCGCCAGATATTGGAATAAAACTATCAGTAATATTTTCCGTTGCCAAATACTTTTGCAGTATCTGACCATCAGCGCCAGCAATCAAGCCAGCTGCCTTAACCGCTACGCCACATCCAGCTAATACCTTGGCGACATTAATCCCTTTGCCACCCGGATCGGTTCGTGCACTACGAACACGATTTAAGCCTCCAACCTCCAATTTATCAACAACAACCGTCTTATCCAGCGCCGGATTTAAGGTAACTGTAACTACATATGGCTTCATGCCAATCTCCTCCTACGTTTGAACCGTATATACAGCAATGCCTTCCTCTTCTAATCTGGCAAGCATTTCTTTTTGTGCTTTATCATCAATAATGCAAGCATCTATTTGCGATAAATCAGCAAATTTGGCAAATGCCACCCTTCCAACTTTTGTATGATCAGTTAATAGAATAACTTGTTTTGCAATCTTAATCATTTTAGCTTTTGTTGCTGCTTCAACAATATTCGGGGTCGTCAAACCGCCTTCCAGATCAAGTCCATTTGTCGCCATAAACGCTTTATCGACATTAAGGATCCCAAGAGCCTGTTCAGCGATTGGCCCGACCATCGCCAAGGTGTTTTTCCTCAACGTTCCACCTATAATAATGACTTCAATTCCCCTAACCCCTTGCAGGGCCTGCGCTAAAATAATCGAATTTGTTACAACTTTTAACTCAGAGAAACGGTTGAGTTCCTTGGCCATATATAAAGTCGTAGTCCCGGAATCAATAAGCAAAGTATCGCCATTCTGAATAAAATTGGCCGCTTTTCTTGCAATAGCTTCCTTTTCCTTTCGGAATCGATCTTCTCTTTCTCCAAAAGAAGGCTCTAAATTAACATCATCCAGACAAACTGCCCCACCATGCGTCCGTTTCAGAAGTTTAGCATCCTCAAGCTCCTGCAAATCCCTGCGAATTGTTGATTCCGAAACCTGAAAATGCTGCCGGAGATATTCGACGATTTTTAGTTTTCGTTCTTCTTCATACAGCATAACTATTTTACCTGCTCTTTCAGTCATGTTTCATGATCACTTTTGATTGTTTTTGATCATTTATGATTATTAAGATTATATTCTGACTATTCTTTAATGTCAATACATCACTATTGATTTATTATTCTCCCAATCCACTCTGCCAATCGTACATAGCTGTTCGTTCATCTAAAACTCACATTAAAAATTGAAGACTAAAAACAGATAAGGAGCTAGCCTAAACATGTTTTAGACTAACCCCTTATCCGCCCCATAAAAATCAACCATCTAAAATTCTCCACACCGCCCTCAAAGTAACAGCCTTCCTTAAACTGCCTAATATATGCACATCGAATTTGAGTATTGCTTGGCCTGACCATTACACATTACTAAGACTGAGGTATCCTCCGGTGCATCAGGAGAATTTTGCCAAACAATGACCTTAACCGTCTCCTCACAACACTCAGAGTGCCTGCAAATAACTTCCGCCACTTCTTTCGCAATCTCGGACTTTTTTTCCATTCCTAGAGTTTTTCCCAGATGAATTTGGACTAGCGCCATTTTTATACCTCCTATTAACGTTCTGGACTGCCGTAAACATTTCAGTAATAGCCTCATGATTTTGGCATCCTCAATTGCCGTTCCTGCTATCTAGACTCTGCCTTAGGTACTGCGCCTTACCCGGAATGTGGCCGTGAATCTCGAGCAATGTTATCCCAATACCTAACCAGGCTATCCTCTTCTGTCGCTATTTCTCCCAGATCCACAGGTTGATGCGCTAAAAACTTTACTCCAGAAAACATACTTGAAATCTCTCCTTCGCGTTCCATAAAATCGGCACGCACCGCCATATAAATATGAACAACGGCAAAAATAATAATTAGCCAGGCAACATAATGATGAATAAGATGTACGTAGTATTCATTAATCAAAAGGCTGTTTACAAGCGAGAAACTCTGGCCCCAGATACTCTTCGGATCTACCATAACATACATGGTAAACCCGGTAATGGCTTCAATTCCTATTAAAAAATACACCCCCAAGTAGGACATGCGTGCCAAAGGATTACGTAAATAAGGCTTATGTGAAGCCCTTAGTAACATATAATGCAGCATAATATCCATAGTCCACGCCCAATGCTGTTTGGTCCAAAATCTAGGCAACAAGCGATCGCCCTTATTTACGACAAAGCCATAAACTCTAAGAACGAAAGCACAAACCAGTATAAATGCAGCTGCAAAATGAATAAAGCGAACCGTTTCCATCGACAACCGTTCACTAAATGCGTAAGTTGGTTCCAGGCCCTGACTGCCAATAAAAAACGGATTACCAATATATAGGCCGGTAAAAAACAAGACAACTATGCTCATAACCATCAGCCAATGGAATATCCTAAGCCATGGACTATACACATAGTATGCTTTTAACTGCCCATCACTCATCGGCCTCCCCCCTTAACAATTGCGTACGGATCGGTATCAACCATGCCAACCTCATTTCCTGCTGCATCATAAAGATGGGTAGCGCAGGCAACACACGGATCAAAAGCATGAATGGCTTTCAAAATCTCTAGCGGCTGATCGGCCACCTTAACTTTTGTATCAATCATACTGGCCTCATAAGCACCGTATCCGGCCTGGCTGTCACGCGGACATGCATTCCAGGTAGTCGGAACAATTGCCTGATAGTTGGCAATTTTCGCGTTTTTAATTACCACCCAATGACCAAGAGCACCACGCGGAGCTTCATGTAGCCCTACACCTTGCGCTTCTTTTGGCCAACTTGACGGTTCCCATTTTTCAGTGCTAGCAACCGCAGTATCACCGCTTCGGATGTTTTTAACAAGTTTTGCAAAATAGTACTTGTTGATATAAGCATGAAGTTGAGCCTCCAGCCCCCGTACGACGCTGCGGCCAACAGTTGACAACAGCCAGTTTTCTGGCGGCAGGCTCAATACTCTTGATACCGACTCAACCTGATCGACGACCATCTTCTCTGCCCAGGTAGGCTCAATAATGCCTTTCTTAACCTTAGTATATATTATGATATAACGAGCCAACGGGCCGACTTCCGCGCTTTTCCCCCGCCATTTCGGCGTCTTCAGCCAAGAATATTTTCCTGCTTCATCAAGATATATCCAGCTATCTTTATTGCCTTCCTTCGGACCAGTATACTGCGCCTCAGTAATACCATCCCATGGATGGAAATTACTTTTCCCTTGCGGATAGCTATACCAAGAGTGTTCCACGCCTTCGGCCAAAATAGCAGGATCGGCATAATCCCTCCCCTCCAGATTATAGAAAACAGCACTGGCCAAACCTTGGCCGAAGTTTTCCACCACTCCGTTAGAACGCAGCAGAAGTTTTTTGTGAAAGTCGCCATTAGCAATCCCATTATATGGTTCATCAGGAAAGTCACCGTAACCAAGAACTCTCTCCTTAGCCAGTCCGCCGCCGTCAGTATAGCCTTTCTTTACATATATATCGCCAATTGCCAACAAATCAGGCAGATAAAAATAGTTAATAAGGTTGATGCCAAGACTTATAGAAGCATCCACCACCGCCAGACGTTCGCTGTTGACTGAAGCATTCATGTCGCTGAACGATATAGAACAGGGCATACCGCCGACAATATAGTGTGGATGAGGATTTTTCCCGCCAAAAATGACGTGGGCGCCTACCAGTTCCCTTTGCCGGTCCAAGAGGTTAAGATAGTGAGCAATAGCCATGAGGTGTACTTCCGGAGCAAGTAACTTATAATCCTGATGATCCCACCAATGGCTGGCGAAAATGCCGAGTTGACCGCTTGCCACAATCTGCCCGACCTTTTGCTGCACTGTTTTGAAATACAGCGTGGTTGCTTTTGGAAATTCTTTGGGATAGGCGTCAAACGCCAAACCTACCGGCCCACTTAGCGGTAGCCGATACTTTTCCAATACTGCGTTTTGCAGTTCAACCGTACTTGCTGGATCTGCCTTGAGAGCTTCCAACGGACTGACCCAATCCAAAGCATGGAGATGATAAAAATGAATCAGATGATCTTGGGCATTTTGAGTAGCAGCCATAATATTGCGGATGTAGTTAGCATTTTTCGGAATTTCAATTCCTAGCGCATCTTCGACAGCACGCAGAGAAGCCAACGCATGGACTGTTGTGCAAACCCCGCAGATTCGTTGAACAAACGCCCAAGCATCTCTGGGGTCACGCCCTTGGACAATTAATTCAATACCTCGCCAGGCAGTTCCACTTGACAGCGCATCCTCAACCTTGCCACTGCTTTCATCAACTTTTATCTCAAGCCGTAAGTGCCCTTCAATACGACTTACTGGATCAATCACAACTCGTTTCACGCTCATGGCCTCCTTTCCTCTTCAGGCTTACTTTGACGCTGCCGTTTATATTTCTCTACCACCGATAATGCACCATGCGCCACAACACCCGCCACTGCCACTCCGGTAGCGACCGCCCCAATAGTGTCAGCATTTGCAATCGTAGCCGATATTGGGATGTTTGGTAAACGCTCGTAAAACTGGTCATTATCCCAAAAACCATTGTTGCTGCAGCCAATACAACCATGACCTGACTGAATTGGGTAAGACAAACCGTTCCACCAGCGCATATTTCCACAAGAATTATAAGTTGCAGGACCTCTACATCCCACTTTGTACAAGCACCAACCAGCCTTTGCACCTGCGTCATCAAACCGTTCCGCGAACATACCTGAATCGAAGAAAGGGCGCCGATAACATGTATCGTGAATCCGATTACCATAAAACTGCTTAGGCCGCCCACTAGTGTCCAGCGGCGGCAATTGACCAAACAATGCAAAGTGCATGATTACCGCAGTCATTACCTCCGGAATCGGTGGACAGCCCGGCACCTTTACTATTGTTGTGCCGCCTACAATCTGGCTTACCGCAACCGTATTTGTCGGATTCGGCTTTGCTGATTGAATCCCACCCCAAGCCGAACAAGAGCCATATTCAACAATTGCCGCAGCACCTGCGGCCGCTTCTTTAAGCACAGTAACAAAAGGTCTGCCGCCTACCATACAGTAAATCCCATTCTCAGCAAGCGGCACGCCTCCCTCAACAGCCAGGATATACTGGCCGGCGTATTTCTCTATTATCTCTTTAAAATGCTGCTCAAATGGTTCCCCGGCAGCAGCACTCAGACAATCATCATACTCCACGGAAATCATATTCAATATTACATCTGAAGCCAGCGGGGTTTGCGACCTGAGAAAGGACTCATCGCAGCCGGTACACTCATGGCCATGCAGCCAGATGACCACCGGTAGGTTTTTCTCTTCAGCAGCCGCGACTACTTCCGTACATTTTAATGGCGACAACCCCAATAGGCCTGTTATCATCGCACAGGTCTTAAGAAATGACCGTCGGCTTAAACCCCGCTTTTGAAAAAGCTCCCACAAAGAATTG
Organism: Bacillota bacterium; assembly: GCA_017889635.1. GTDB lineage: Bacteria > Bacillota > Negativicutes > Sporomusales > CTSoil-080 > CTSoil-080. The sequence goes on from JAGGAC010000002.1 coordinate 50,148, forward strand.
TTTGTTTGCAACCCATTCGCCTCCCCACAAAACAATTAACAACCATCACCCACCAATCTGGAACATACTCCGTTCAAAAGCCGGATAGCCACTAGCCCGGCAGAGGGTGTGGCCTTCAGGCTTTTCCTGGACAGCTTCATGGAAAATTTCGGCCAGTTCGCTATCACTGGCCCCACTGCGCAGCGGTGTTTTAATGTCAATTTCTTTATTTGAAAGTAAACATGGTTTTAACCTACCGTCGGCAGTCAGCCTTAGACGATTACAAGCGGTGCAAAAATGATCGGAAATCGGAGTTATGAAACCAAAAGTGCCTTTCGCTTTAGGGAATTGATAGTATCTCGCCGGACCGCAACCTCGAACAGCAACAGTTGGCTTTAACATTTCTCGTCCCGCCAAGCTTAGTAACTTTTGTACTGTCGCCACATCAAATCCATTAATGCATCGGCCGCCAATAGGCATGTACTCGATAAACCTGACTGCGATTGGCTGATGATAAACAAGCTCGATAAAATAAACTAGGTCCTTTTCACTTAACGCCTCAGTTAAAACAACATTAAGCTTAACCGGGGTGAGTCCAGCCTCCAAAGCGCTATCAATTCCGGCCAGAGTGTCCTCTAGCCGACCGCACGTAGTTATTCTGGCGAAACTGGCCGGATTAACGGTGTCAAGACTGATATTGACCCGGTGTAATCCGGCCTCTTTTAATTCGCGAGCCAGCGGCGGCAACAAACTGCCGTTTGTGGTCAACGACAAATCATCGATCACCCCTAACGCCGTAATTGCTGCCACAAAGTCACCAATTCCCTTTCTAACCAGCGGTTCGCCCCCCGTCAAGCGGACACTGGTTATCCCTTCTTTATTAAATACCGTAATTAACCGCAGTAATTCTTCATAGCTAAGAATTTCCGAATGGTCTAACCAAGCCCTGCCATGAGGCGGCATACAGTATACGCACCGAAAGTTACAGCGATCAGTCACAGACAAACGCAGATAATTAACTTTGCGATTATGGCGATCAAGCATATTGGCCCCCCCACAAAATAGATCGTTTACAAATCGCGTATACGCCTTACCTAACCCGCCTTACCAACCAAACTCCCCTGACAACTGCTTCCTGATCCGGCAATACATGAAAAACAATGAGATCCTAATTCGATCGGTTGATTAAGCAGATCTTCGGGACAGATATCGCCGATATAATTATCTTGAAGAACAAGGGGCATATTTAATGCTTGATTGAAGTCGCAGTCGAATAACCGCCCTAACCAGTCAACGCTAACCATGCTCCGACACATTACCTTCTCCAGATTAGCTGAATTAGAATTATCAACAAGCACTTTCATATAACCTTCCAGCTCGCCCTGCTTTTCAAGTTGGCTGCGAAAACGGCCAATCGGAGCATTAGTAATTGTATAAAGACTATTAAATGTTATCCCGTGTTTTTTCCCCAAGCTCTCCTTATATGCTCTTTCGAGCTCGCTCTGCTGCTCCGGTAAAAAACCGTTTCCAGGATTATACACCAGATGCAACTTGAGATTATCCTTGCCATACCCCAGACAGTTTAGCATCTTAAGTACGGCAATATTTTTCTGATAAACGCCACTACCACGCTGGAATTCCACATTTTCCTCCAAATAACATGGCATAGAAGCAATAAGTTCAACATTGTTTCTGGCAAAAAACTCAGGCAGATGCTCATACTCATCGCTATCCAAAATTGCCAGATTTGTTCGTAATATGATCCTGCTTACTAAGCCTTGCTGCCTTAAGAGCCTGATAAAATCCGGCAACTCTGGGTTTACTTCCGGTGCTCCGCCGGTAATATCAACCTCTGTTATTCCCGCACGCGCAATAAACCGAATACAGTCTTCAATAACAGGTAAACTCATTAGCTCTTGGCGTTTAGGACCAGCTTCAATATGACAATGTCTGCAACTTAAATTGCATTTATAACCAAGGTTAACCTGTAAAAGACGAAGCTCATCTTTAACCAACGACTGGCCGGCCTTTTTTACATACTCATGGAAACTCTGCATTTCAGTTCAGCTCCTCACATCGTATTCACAACCAGTCAGCCTATAGTTCAAACACCATCCCGTCATATCCGACTAAAACCCCGGGATGCTGAACCGCTACCGCTGTTAGTTCTTCGTTAATAACCGGGCGGCTATAGTGAATCGACAAATGGGTAAAGACAGTTTGCCGAGCATTAACTGCAAGGCCAAGATTAATTGCCTGGTCCACTGACATATGGGCTTCAGGAAACCAATTCTCGCCGTAAAAAGTTGCGTCTACAATTAACCAGTCTACAGCTGCTACGCTTCTGGCCGTCTCCGCAGGAAGAGCGGCAGTATCCGGAAAATAAGCCAACCTTTTAGTACCAGACTCTACAAGAAAGCCGGCAGTCTCAATTCCATGGCAGGCAGGCAACGGCGTAATTGACAAATTACCAATAAAATAACGTTTACCGAACTTCCATGATTCAACGCGAAAGACATCAGTCAGATTGGGAAAAGCATCGTCAAACGCATTTTTGGCACTTGCAGGCAAATACAGCGGCAACCGTTCCTTACGTTTCAGCTTTACATAGTACTCCAGTTCGCCTAACCCACCAAAATGGTCATAATGCCAATGGGTAAGAAAGATATAATCAATTTGATTTATCTTTTCCCTAAGAAGTTGGACTCTTAGGTCCGGCGGTGTGTCAACCAAAATATTGCTATCTTCCGAAGTTATCATCGCCCCACTGCGCGTTCTTCCATATACCGGGTTTTCAAGTGCTTCCCGGCAGCCTGGGCATTCGCAAAAAAAGGACGGAGTCCCTGGCCCCGCACCAGTACCAAGCAGCTTAAACCTTCTCGCCATGTATCTCAGCCTCCTTGATCCTAGGCTAGTTTTGCGAAATTGCCCCAGAAAAAACCATAGCCTGAGGACTGCATGCAGTTTTGTCAGGACACGCCTCACACTGTTGGTCAAAGGGAGGCATAAGTAAACTAAAATCACAAACCTCGTACCCACATTTTTTGTAGAAGGTTACCGCCTGGCCCTTTGCAACTGTTGTAATCCGATACAAGCCACCAGGAATACCTAATGATTCGCGACAATACTGCCATGGAAACTCGCTAAGCTTACTTATTAGTTGCTCTCCGATGCCATTGCCACGTTCTTCTTTCGCAACAGCAAGCACTAAAAGGTGAAAAAAACCATCATCTAATTCAATCACTCTTCCCACAGCCATAATCTTGCTACCGTCCTTCAAAAGGACATGCTCGACGGCTTCTCCGGCAAGACTCATGCCAGTCTCAGCAAGAAGATTTTGCATTTCTTCCTCATCTTCGATTTCAGCAAAAGCAAATACTTGACCCAATTTTAGCACCTCACAAAATAAGCTTCATTTCTTCAGCCAAGCGGCTTTTTTCTCCCAGCATTTTTCCAGCATTACCGCCAACCGAGCCACTTCTCGATCACTAACGACTTCTTGTTCCTCACCGGGAAGAGCAATTCGTATCGCCGCCTGCAAGAAGATGCTGCGAAAACAAAAGGCACCAAAGAGAACTAGAACCGCTGCCAGTACCTCACTAAGGGGCTCACGGCTCAAAAGAACAAGCACCAATGGTATTACCGTTCCCAGAGCGATTACTCCACCCCAAAATACTATTCGGTAGTTGCCATAAAGTATGTTAGCTGCACTTTTCTTCGCTTCTACTGCTCCAGTCAGCCAAATCCCCCGAATATAACCAGTTAGCACTACAAATTGAAGAATAAGAACTACTAACAAACTAGCACTAAGGGTGGCTGTATACTGATTATAGCCAAGTCCGAACAATACTAGCACAATGATCACCCCTGCGAGCCCAGTAGCCGCGCCACTAATGAGAAACAATCCCACCAAGCCGCCGCCGCTCCAAAAGGTGCGGCCTCTGGCTTCAGCCAATTCAAGCCCAGGATACGCGACCAACCCCAAAGAGGCGATAATCCCCAGCCCAGCCACCGCCTTCCTCAACAGACTAAGGTCAGCCCAAGGAATGAAATCGAAGAAAAAAGTAGCGTAAATAAAACCCAGTGCTAAAAAAGAGCTTAGAAGATACGATCCCATGCACATTATCGACGAAGGCCGGGCATAAACCAAATACGCCTTAAAAATCTTTGTCAGTTCCACCATCAAAAACAGTGAACCAATTCCTGCAGCTACTACAGCTATCAAACTTACCCAGCCATTAACCTGACTGACTATCTTTGTGCCCATAAGATCGGATACGGCTGCAACACTAAACATCATGGCGCCCATTGCCGCCAAAAATAAATATCCTATCGCCAAAACGCCCCAATATTCCTGTTTCTGTTCCATAACCACTCCTCCTATGGCATGATATAGTAAATCGACGGCTTTGTTCCGAGATGAGCATAAAGCGGTTGGGCATTGTCTTTTCTGACCAACCTTACAATTTCGCTGTTAGGATCGTCAAGATCGCCCACATTTCTAGCCTTAAGCTGGCAAGTCTCCACACATCTTGTAACCTCGCCTTGTTCCAGGCGACTAAAACACAACGTGCACTTTTCCACCGCTCCGGTTTTCTTGTTCATATGCCGTACCCCATAAGGACAGACAAGCATACAAAACTGACATCCCACGCACTTGTCAGAATTAATAGCCACAATTCCATCCAATCGCCGATGGCTTGCCCCTGAGGGGCAGCCGTCCACACACGGTGCCTCGGCACAATGCATACAAGCTATCGGGATATTATACGAAGTCAGATTTGGATATTCCCCTTCCGGCCCGACCTTAAAAATCTTGCAATATCTAAGTGCAAGCGGCAAATTGTTTTCATTTTGACATGCTATCGTACAGGCGTGACAACCAACGCATTTTCTGAGATCAATAAGCATTCCCCAGCGCATCAGTCTTCCCCCTCAGCTTTGGAAATCCGACACATAACCGCCCGGGTGCACCAACTGCCACAGGCTTCATCACATGTATTCGGATCATCATCCAAGCACACATTGATATTTGATTCAAAAGCCCCCATAAGTTCAGGATCAATCAGTGCTTTTTCTGGAAACCACCAGCCGCGTTCTGCCTGAACAACGTCTGGTGCCACCGCATTGGTAATGAGAGCTTTTTGCTTTATCCGTCCAGTCGGTGTTTCAATCCAAACCCAGTCGGTTGCTTTGATACCGAACTTATCGGCCAACACAGGGTTTATTGCTACTCTAGGATAAGGCTTCATCAACCGTATTCTGGTAATTTCCCGGTGCTCGGAGTGAAAGAATGGCATAAAACCGCCTCCAGCAATAAGCGTCAAAGGGTAATCGTCCGCTAGTTCCGGCTTGGCCTCGCTGCTAAACGGCGGCTCAACATAATGCGGCAATGGATCATAGCCGAGTTTTTCAAGAATAGAACTCTTCAGCTCCACCTTGCCAGAAGGCGTCGCCAGACCCCGTTCCTGATATTTTCGGTACTCCCTAGGTGCAAAAGCCATACGGTAACACTGGACGAATTCTTCATAGGTTTCGACATCTAACCCGATTGGCTCCAGACGATATTTAAACACTTCCTCATCACTTTTCCACGGCCAGTACTCCGCCTGCCCAAGCCGGCAACCAATTTCCCGCCAAAAGTCAACATCAGTTTTGCGTTCAAACATCGGTTCAATAGCCCGCTCAGATGCAATAAGCCAGTCGGACACGCCATAAGTAGTAGTCATTACCGGCCGTTCCAACCAGGATGCCGCAGGTAATACATAATCAGCCAAAAGCGCCGATGGCGTCATCCAGTAATCCATTACCACCAAAAGATCAAGACTCTTTAGCGCCTGATAAACAAGCTTGGAGTTAGCATAAGAAATAAGCGGATTGTTAGCAAGTACAATACAAGCCTTCACCGGATATGGCTTACTGCTGACCATTGACCGAAACAAAACAGGTGCATTAGCCTCACAGAACCATTCAGCTGGAATGCTTTTCCCCCACACCCGCACCATATTGTCGGTCAATATTTGATAGCCCGGCCAGGTGTTAAGTTTGAACTTGTCAGCTCCTAGTTGTTTTGCCCGCTGCTCCTCAGACAATAGGTCGTTGAGTTCCATTTCCCAGTCGGTAATAAAGTCAGGATGCGGCCCAGGCATAACATCGCCACCAGGAACGTCCAAGTTACCACATATCACCCTAAGTGCTGCTCTCGCTTGAGCCCCAGCACTACTGCCTCTTCCAAACTGGTCAGTGGCAACTCCCCATTGAATACAAGCGGGTTTGGCTGCGGCATATATTTGCGCTGCTTCTCTAATAAGCTCCGCCGAAATACCAGTTTTTTCTGCAGCCCATTCAGGAGTATATTCCTCAATCCGTTCACTCAATTCTTCAAACCCAACCGTCCACTCATTGACAAACTCAAAATCGTACAACCCCTCCTCAATTATGACATTTAACCACGCCAACGCCAGCGCGTTGTCTGCTCCTGGCCTAATTGGCAGCCAAAGGTCTGCCTTAGCCGCCGTCTCACTAAAAACAGGGTCAATTACAATAATCTTAGTCCCGTTAGCCTTAGCCTGAAGCAAGCCGCGCATTTCTGGCAAATAAGAAACAGCCGGATTATGACCCCAAATGACAACACAGCGAGAATTCATTATCTCCGGATCAAAGGCAGCCCAGCCGTAAGACGCGGCTTCTATCAAAAAATTGGGAATCCAGCATACAGGAGCGGTATGTGCTATATTGGGACTTCCGAACAAATTGAAAAAGCGTCGGCGAGCAAAATCGTCAGTTCTGTTAGTTCCCCCGAGCGAACTGAGCGTCTCAGCACCGTAAGTATTTTTTAGTTCAGTCAATCTAGCCGCAATTCCGTCCAAAGCTTCTTCCCAACTTACCCGTTCAAATTGCCCTGACCCTCGTTTTCCTACCTGTTTTAGCGGATAGTTTAGCCGGTTAGGATGATTAAGGTGATCTAATGCCGAAACTCCGCGCGGGCATTGCGCTCCTTGATTGAAGGGATGCTCCGGATCACCAGTAACTTTTGTTATCACCCCATTCTCCACGCTAGCCAACATGCCGCAATTCATATGGCAAAAATGGCATGCAACCTTCTTAACCTCACTCATTCCCTACATCCCTCCAATTTGAAAGTTCTTGCGCATTTTCAACTGGATGGCTTTCTCAGGACACTGCCCAACGCAGGTATAACAGGCACAGCACCCAGTCTCCCGGCTTTTCCGAGCCTTTTGGGTTTCAGCAGTACCAGTCACCTCAAGCATAGCCTCAGGGCAAAAGGCCGCGCATAACCCGCACCCTTTGCATCGCTTTTTATCAATAATTATTTCAACCGTTTCACCCGCCACCTCATCAGGCTTAGATACACAATCCATAACCGGTGGTAAATAAATACGCCGCCTTGCTTCAGGAATACTTTTAGATGAAAGGTTTTTCAAGGCGTCGGCTATGATTTCAAGCTGACAATAAGGCACCGATACATAAACTTCAAAATCTTCAATATCGCTAGAAGCCCGCGCACCGTAGCAACCGAATGAAATGTTCATTGTTTGGCTTTTTATTACCTGAACCGTAAGATCGGCGCAGGTAGAATTGTAACCGGAAGTATGAAAAGTCTGCCTTTCGCCGGTAGAATAAGTAGTTGCAGCACATAACCACATTGCCTGCTCCGGCCATAAAGTAAAAATTACCACATCTGGTATAAAGGTCGCTGCTTCTAAAGGAGCCACCAAAGTCGCCGTATACGTCCCGGCAGTAAATTCCGGCCTAGCAGCAATCATTTTTTTTGCACATTCGAGGTTAGGCAGTTTCTTAAATAAAAGATAGAGCTCTCCGGAACGCAGTTTCGGAGACATAGGAACAATCCCCATAATTGCTGCTCCATCCGGACAAGCATGACAACGCGGCGGAATATACATACTATTGCCCCGTCTGGCAATAGCGATAGACTGGCAATGCCGAATACGAGTTGATGGTTCGAAAACCCCCTCTGGTATTCTTTCACCTGGCCGCATTAGTCTGACAGCAACCGGCGACCACCTAAGCGTAAGCGTGCTTCTAAACGCCTCAGCTAGTTCAGAGTTTTGCATCGTCGATATTCTCCCATCATTATCTTTCATAGCTTACCGCCGGGGAGGCGGCGCCGATGCTCCTAACCCTAGTTCTTCCAGCATTTTGATTATATTAACTGGCATCAGCACCTCTTTATCGTAGCAAGCTGCTAATTGAATGCCTTTTACTACCGGAATCATACTTGCTAAATCAACAGGAATATCAACATCAGGTACCATTTCCACAAAAGCAAATGGTATCTTCCCGGCCTCGGCCTTATCTACTACCATATCCAGCGCCGTAATCCCCTCCTGATTGTAAAAAACCCGCTCAAAATTGAAGGGCGTAGTATAGGTATAGCCAATAATAGAAAATCCGCCCTCTTGACAAGCCCCCTCAACAACTGCAGCCCCAACTTCTTCATCCGCTTTTTTTGCTGCCACCAAGCTGTTACTGCTTAATGCAAGCCGTGTTAACTTATTAACCGCTTGCCGGACAATTGCAGGCTGCAAACCAGGAAGATCACCGCCAACAATAACCACGCCATCAGCCAAGCGGTTTTCGTCATCCTTCTTCAAAATGTAGTCAGCAGCATATTGCATACATTCGTCAAACGTACCGCCATGATCACAATAAATCCCCTTGATCTTCTCCGGCTCAGCAACACCAGTTAAGAGCTCATCTAAATAATCCCGATCACCGTCAGAATTATAACAAATCCATACATCGCCACTTCTTGCTGCAGTGCAACTATTAATAACATCCAGCAAACAAGCCTCATAAAAGCTTTGTGCTTCCTCCGGCGTCAGCACTCCCCCCCTTTGGGTTGTCAGCCTGGTCTTAGTCTCGCCCGCCTTGGGAACCTTTGTAAATACAACAATGGCATTACGCATAAAATTTTTCCTCCTAGTTAGATATAACGGACTATTGCAACTTAATATTTGACGGAAAAAGGCTTTCGTATTGAGAAATACAAAAGCACTTGATACTTATAAGGTTTCCCCCTTCCCAATATGCAGAGAATATAACCTTCAGAACACTTTACGTATTAATTGTTGCAATATTCGTGCCATTTACGTTATACTAGTCTAACAGCCAAATAGCCCTAGCAATTACTTATCCCGCAGAAAATTTCCTCAAATGATTATTTTCATTTTGATACATTTTTTCCCATTCTTACAACACTCAGTATTGCGGTTACTAACTTAAATACAAAAAAGACTTAGCCATAGCCAAGTCCTTGTGATACATGCATCTTATTATTGCCAATAGTGTTCATCCAACCAAGAAGGTTGCACTATCAAGCCATACTAAAAAGAAACTTATCAGTATTGTTATATTAGTCAAAGTCCCAACAAATTGGACATTATAATCAAATTCTAGCGCATAGCTTATTGTTATTGTTGGTATCGGCAGTAAAAAAGCAATAAGCGCTGTATATCTAACCATAGGTTCAAACGGCAACAGATAGAAAAACACTGCTCCAGCCGCTAGTCCAATTAAATACCTAAACGCTAAAACCTTAACCATACTTTTTAAATATGCTGTATCAAAGGAAAAGCTCAGATACATTCCCAAAAGCAGTAGTGACAATGGTGTATTAGCTTTTCCTAAAATCTGCAATCCGTCAATTACCGGCTTAGGAAAATGGATACCAACAACCGCAACTCCAAAAGAAACAATATATGCTAGCAACGAAACTGACTTTAAGCTCTTTTTTAAAGCTCCGACCAACCCCACAGCCTTATCAGCCGAGAAATAGCCTGCTATTATGTAGGATACGCCAAATACTATTATAGAATTACCTACATCAAACATGCCAAAGTATTTAATACCTTCCTGACCCCATATAGCCTCTACCAATGGGAAAGCAAACAATCCGACATTTACTCCGGGAATTAGCATCGAAAGCATTCCTCTGGTATCATGCTCCTCCTTGCCAAAAGCAACTCCCCCCACCAGCGCCATCAAGATACCATACAAAATACCGGTAATGGTAACCAAAATAAGTGAAAGGTCAATATTAATGGTACTAAAGGTAACTATAATCAGCGCTGGCAACGTAATATTGAATATTATCCTTGATAGACCTTCTCCATCCTCTTTTTTGAGCAAATCCAGTCTTTTTAGAAAATAACCCAATAAAATTATTGCCAGCGAAAAAACAAATTGCGCATTAATATTATTCATTACTATTTGCTCCCTAGTCTTCTACGATTTTTGCACCAGCCATTTCCATAGACAGCACCTTTTAATTTTAACGCATTTCACTGTCAAAATATAGGCCAGTGTTAAAACACAAATAATTTGCTCTATTTGAAAGCTTTACATTCTAAAAACACTAATAGCACTGCAACGCTCTGCAGTGCTATTTAGCTGCTGTGCCGTAAATACCTATTTTATGGTTCGCTTAGTGGCGTATCTGGTGGACTTTTCGGCGGAGTATTCCATTTGCAGGGCTTTTGTACACCATCTTTAGGAGAAATCTTATGTTTATCACAGGGATTTACGCAAGGCAATCCGCTATAAGAACACATAACGGCAGTTCGCTCAGGAAGAACAGCTCCACACTTTTTGCAAATTTTCCAGTTAGCAAAATTATGGGCATTGCAAACAGGACACCTTATTATTCGAAGCGGAGGCTTACACTTTCCACAAAAGGGGTTACATACCCAACACATATCACACCTTCTTTTGTTTATACGCCACAACTCTTTAACATGCTGAAAGATTCGCCATTCTTTGCTAACAGCGAATCTTCCAGCATACTGATTATTTTTTCTCTGGTTCCGGCATATCTGCGCCGCATTTTTTGCATTTCTTATTTTTCGGGGGATTAAAAGTTTTGCAAGCAGGACACTGGGTCATTAGTTTACTTAATTCCGGTGGTCTAAAGCACATAAAAGATTCCTCCTTTTTTCCGTCTTTGGTTAGGACTTCTTCGGCATATCTGCTCCACATTTTTTGCATTTTATATTTTTAGGGGAATTAAAGGCCTTGCAGGCCGGGCATCGCGCCACCAGTTTATTGGCATCCGGTGGCACAAATCCGCCTTTATCGTTACTACACATGGAGGTCTACCGCCCCTTTCAATGATGTTATTTTGAATACAGCACCATTTTTGGTTTTTCTGCCAACTTCTTGGCAAGCTCCTCAACTGGGCCATAGTACATAATTCCACTCTGGCAGTGGTGAACACAAGTCGGCTTACGGCCTTCGGCAACCCGTTTTTCGCAGAGATTGCATAGTGATGTTGGAACCGGAAGATAGCTCCATTCCCATTTACCGCTAGGGTTCTGACGGGGCCCGTCTTCAAGCACTTTAATCCCATACTCCCCAGGTTTTAGGCCTAACTCCTTCTTGCACGCCACTTCACAGGTATGGCAATTAGTACAATATTCATAGTCAATTAATAGTCCATAGCGGGCATTGTCCTCACCTTTTTGCATAGCTAAATCCCCCCATCCTTGTTACTATTTCGGTTGGCGAAACTCGATCATTTTCCGGCGTCACTTTGTAAACCTTGCAGACAGTAGACTTATAGGGAGCACCATAATGGGTAGGACCATGCACGCCCATAGTTGTGAGATTATTAATATTGCTGTCAAATACCCCATACAGAGTAGGTTCTGCCCCTTCTTTTTCCGGGAACCACCACCCGTGTTCGCCGCGTACAACTTTAGGATCAAGCCCAATGTTAAATCTAGCCTTCTGTTTGCATCTGCCGCGCCGATTCTCAAGCCATACCCAATCCCCCTCATTTATACCCAATTCTTTTGCTGTTTGAGGATTGATATCCATCATCGGATCGGGATGAATCTCTCGCATAGTAGGTAGTTGCCGATGCTCAGAATGAAAGCAGCCCCACAAACGGTTACCAGTGGTAAGAATCAGAGGAAATTCCCTCATCAGCTCAGGTGTAGTGTAAGGCCCCTCGACTGGCTCAATATGTTTTGGCAACATATCAAACCCCCAGACATCAAACAGTGGTGAGGTAAATTCATATAGACCTGTCGGAGTAACAAATCCAGGCTGCCCATCACTCCGCAGCAAGCCTTTTTCGTGTTTTTGATAGGTGTAATCCCAGTCCCAGAAGTCGTTAACCCGTTCCACCAGCGTGTCAAAATCATAATCAACACCGCCGTCCTCTTTGAGCAGTTGGGTCAGATATTCATTTACATCCTTGTACTTATCAAATCGGTCAGGCCTAATTCGTTTACCTAAATCAAGCACAATTTCCTCATCAGATTTACTCTGTTCATATTGCTCGGCTCCCCTAGCAATAGACCTGAGCGGAGTCCACCAGGCTCTAAAGCTGTCACGCTCAACGCTCATTGCCGCAGGCAAAACAAGATCAGCGAAAGCTACTGCCGATGGAGTCATAAAGAGATCTACCACTACACAAAATGGTACTTTCTTCATTGCAGCATAAACGCGCGGAGCCTCGCCCGCCATATTAGCTATTGGGTTAGTTCCCTGGAGCCAAAGCATCTGTACCGGATATGGGCGACCAGTCTCCAAACATTCTAAAAGTTTATCCGGGGGAATAAAGGGGGTATAACCAGATTCATGGATTGGGGATTCATAGGTACCGATTCGCTTCAATAGCATTTCTTCCGGTATATACTCAATAGCACTGCCATATTTTTTGCTGCGATTATAGGCGTAGCGTTGAATAATATTTCCACCAGGCACATCAATATTGCCGGTAAGAGCCATCAAATCAGTAATAGCACCTGAAGCTTCCATCGCTGCCATCTGCATATCAATAGCCAACCCCCACTGAATGGCCGCCGGTTTGGCTTTTGCATACATACGGGCCGCTTCAACAATCTGGTCTTTGGGAATCCAGGTAATATCAGCGACTTTCTCCGGCGGATATTCCTTTACCCGCTCCACCAAATCCTCAAACCCATAAGTCCAATTTTCAACAAAATCATGATCATAGAGATCTTCATTAATAATTACATTAAGAAAACCAAGCGCCAGCGCAGCGTCTGTGCCAGGTCTTCCCCTCAGCCAAATATCCGCTTTAGCTGCCAGCCAGGTCAAAGCCGGATCAACAACTATAAGTTTTGTACCCAGTCGCATCATATCTACGATCCAGTGCCCCATAAAGCCGTCTCCGTTTGAGACAAGCGGATTATTGCCCCAAACCACAATTACCTCAGGCTTCTTCCACTCAGAATTCTTCTCGCGCAGGGGATGCGTCTGCGAACAGTCACTAATTACACAGTCGCCCAACTTTATTAAGTTAGCCGTCATACGGGGCTGATAACAAGAATCGCCGCTTAGGAACCCAAAGCAAAGGTTGGGACTACCAAAAATAGCTCTAGTAATTACCGCCGGCTGCCACATGGAATTTCTACCCGTTCCCACTAAGGTAGCAATGCTTTCTACGCCGTGATTATCTTTAATTTCATTATATTTAGCCTCGATAATATCATAAGCTTCATCCCAGGTAATCCGCTGCCATTTATTATCACCCTTTTCCCCAACCCGTTTCAAAGGCCATTTTAAACGATCATTGCTGTATACCTGCTCAATCATATTTATGCATCGCAAACATAATCTACCGCGGTTAAATGGAGCATTGGGGTCGCCCTCAATTTTTTCCAGCTTACCGTTTTTACTGTACAATAGCACCCCACAACCATTATGACAGCCCGGAGCGGTCCATACCGAAGTGCGCGTTACTGTATACTCGCCTTCCTGCCATCTGGCTTCGGTTCTATACAGTTCCATGTTAAAGTCTTCGAACACCTCTAACTCCTCCTTATTCCTTTGATCCCATAGGCTAAATGTAAAAATTTTTAACTAGCCGTTACAACCTCCCGGTTTCGAAATCAGGACTGCTTCCATTCGCTTGCTTATACATTTAGCAACATGCGTGCCAATACATAGCAACCTATGTAGAATACCGTTCAACGATCATTTGACATCTGGTGACCAACTCTAACTCAACAAACAGTCGTTCCATTTAAAGACTCATCGTTTTTTTTTGAGAACTGAAAGCCCTAGTTGTACTACAAGCCACCAAAAATAATGCTATAAACAAAAATACAGCCCACCTTCGTTAAGGCAAACTGCACATTCTATGGACACTATATTTTAATCGTCGATACTAATATTATATTCCTTTAATTTTCGGTACAGCGTAGACTTGCCCATACCTACTAGTTCCGCAGCTCTTGTTATGTTATTCCTTGTTTTATATAAAGCATTCTCAATAATAACCCTTTCCATTGTTTCAATGTTATATATCTCCTCCAGCTTTTTACCGCTATCAGATATAGTAAATTTACCGTTTAAAACAATGTCCGGCAAATCCCCCGGTTCGATAATATCACCTTGACCATTGTTGTTAACTGCATAGATTACAGCATTCTCCAGTTGCCGTACGTTACCAGGCCAATTATAACATCCGAGCACCTTCATAGCCGATGCCGATATCTGCAGAGACTTACAACCCAGCTTTTTGCAATACTTTTTGATAAAATACCGACTAAGAACTTCCACATCATACTCTCTTTGGCGTAGTGGCGGAAGATTTATCGACAAAACTGCCAACCGAAAATAGAGATCTTCACGAAAAAGATTTTCCTTTACCAATTGATAGAGATCTTTATTTGTGGCAGCAATAACTCGGAAATCCACCTTCTTATAACGGCGACCACCTATACGCATAACCTGCTTATCTTCAAGAACTCTTAAAAGTACTGCCTGGAGTTCAACCGGCATGTCTCCAATCTCATCTAAAAGTAGCGTTCCTCCATGAGCCAACTCAAATTTTCCTGGTCTTCCGCTACGCTCAGCACCGGTAAAACTCCCACCTTCATAACCGAAAAGTTCGCTTTCAATCAGATCTTTAGGTACGGCGGCACAATTTATAGCCATAAACGGACCTTGTGGACGATACCTGTTATGAATTGCCTGAGCAAAAAGCTCCTTTCCAGTACCACTTTCACCGATCAAAAGAATATTTTCCGCTGAACCGGCGAACCGCTTGCCAAGCTCTACAGCCCTTTTGAAACTTTTGCTCTCACCAATAAGGTCTTCGAATTTACAGCCAGCTACCATCCCATACCGGCTTGGCAGTATTGCATTTACTTTTTCTACGCTGCTCAGTTTTAACACTGCTCCATCTACTTCATCAGAGCTAGCATTCAACACTGGTCGGATATTCACGATATATTGTTGTTCATCATTACCGTTGCAGATAGTTTCTCCTACCTCAACATTCTCACCAAGTAAAACAAGCTTCATCAATCGAGACTGGCTGGTTAAAAATTCATTGATATTTCGGTTTTCTATTTCGCCAAGTCCCAGTTGTAGTATCCTGCCACTTTCCTTATTTATGTGAATTATATTGCCGTTTCTGTCTATGCTGATTATCCCCTCATCAATAACAGCTAAAGTTGCATTTAGTATATAATGGGTAGTTTTTAAGTGGTTATTAGCAGTTTCCAAATAATCATAACTTTTTTTAAGCTGCAAATTATTTTCAATAGCTGTCGCTAATGCTGTTGTTAACGCTAAAACATGCATATGGGAACTGAAGTTTATAAAACAGTCCATTGGCAACTTATTCAAATGCTGGCTCAAAACCAAAATGGCAATTACATCGCCATTGTCATCCAGTATAGGAGCTGCTGAAGCGCTGGAATTGTAGAAAGTTAAACAATAGTGTTCCGGACCCAAAAGATGCACCGGACGCTTTAGCTGCATACTTAGTATATGAGCGCAAGTACCTATCGTCTTCTCATTCCATATTAGACCTGTCAGCGAATCTTTATCCAAAGCTGTTTGAAGATTATCACCTTCGTGCAGCAAAAGAACACCGTTTTTTTCGAACAGATATAACGCAAATTCAGAAGCTTGGAGCAAATCCTTCAATGTTTCAAATAATGCCTTAGTAATATCAATAAGGCGCTTATTTCGCTTAAGAATTTTTGTAATCTTCCCATTATCTAAGCGACTATTTATTGTCTCGTTATAAGGATTGACCCCTAGTGCCTGTGATCTAATCCAAGATTCAGCAACATCCTGATTAATATAAGCGCACCGGCGTGGATCTTCATTATATTGGATAAATTTGAGTTTGCTCTCCTGAATTTCATGCCAACGCATCTTAATACTACTATGATCATTCTCCGCACACTTTGGATTCCGATAATCACGTACCTGTAAAAGGTTAGTCGTATACACACCTTCACTGCTGAACTTTTCCACACCCAGTACCCTCCCTGTACATATAAGGCGTGCCGGAAGCAGCAAACTGCAGTTTCTTTCCAAGGCTCCGCCAACAACCAAACGGCGTTGTCAGGAAATATTAACACTAAATTTCTTCAAGTGGACTCATCGCTATTATCGGCCCATTTATAAAAATAGCAGTGAGTCTGAAATAAAATTATAATACAGACAGCTAATTAAAGTACGCCACCATCGTCTTTTAAAATTATAAAATGCGCCCGAAACTTACCTTAGCTCCTTAAACAGGAATAACACTCTGGCGTTTACTATTTTATGCCAAGATGCAACCACTTATGTTATAAGCCCTTCCAAAAGTCACACTTATACCAAGCTCTTTTCTTTACTTTTGCGCTTTTTAACATTCGCTATTTTCTAATATTTTCCTGCACATTTTAAGAATAGATAAAAGACCTGGTCTCAGCCAAGTCTTTTTATCCAACTTCATCATTATTATCTGTATTTGCAATCCGTTCCAGAAGTACCCTTTTGAGTATCTTTCCAGTATTATTTTTAGGCAAATCACTAACTTGAATAAAATCCCTGGGGATCTTATAAGCTGCAAGATTGACTTGTAAATAATCTTTCAATGCTTTCTTGTCCAAATTTTGCCCTTCTTCCAGAACAATGTATGCGCAAACAGCCTGTCCCCGAAGGTTATCCGACACTCCAACAACACTTGCCTCAACAACACCGGGATAAGCATATAAAATCTCTTCAATCTCCCTTGGATAAACATTCTCACCATTTACAATAATCATATCTTTTAATCGGTCAACAATGAAATAGTAACCTTCGTCATCTTGATAAGCTAAATCACCGGTATGAAGCCAACCACCACTAATAGCGCGCGCAGTATCGAGCGGCAAATTAAAGTATTCTTTCATAACACTAGGCCCTTTAACAACCAGTTCGCCCACCTTACCAGGCGGCAGCATTTCCCCCTCTTGATTTACAACCTTAACAGCTAAACCGGGAAGCGGCTTACCAATAGAACAGTACTTTGTTTTATCAGGAGGATTAAGCATTACAACCGGCGACGCTTCCGATAATCCATAACCTTCAATAATTTTATTGCCAAACTTCTGAAAAAATTGCTCTGCTACCATTTGCGGCAACGAAGCTCCACCGGATACAAATAGTTTAACTCCGGCTAAATCTGCGTTTGTCCCTATCCGGAGTAGTAGATTATAGATTGGCGGCACACCATACATCACAGTCACCGCATACTCTTTGATCGCAGCCAGCGTTTCTTTAGGCATAAAGGCGCTCATTATTACAATTGATGCACCAGCAAGCAGCGAATTAAGTATTGAACAGGTCCAGGAAAAACAATGATACATCGGCAGAACACATAAAACTACATCGGATTCTCTTACATTTAAAACAGCTTCAAAGGCCTGAGCATTGCTGACAAGATTTCCATGAGTCAACAAGGCGCCCTTAGGATTACCGGTCGTACCTGAAGTATAAATAATTGCGCAAGGATGATTCTTATCAAAATCATCTGCAAGTTTCGGCGCCTTGAAACTAGCTCCTCTTGAGAGCTCATTAGAAAAATCGGGAATAACAAGTTGTACTACTTCACCTTGATTATCTAATTCACTACTAAAATCCAGCAGCGTCATTGTAATAAGAAAGCCTATCTTAGCATCGTTGATAATATAGGCAATTTCGCGCAACGTAAGCTGAAAATTGAGTGGAACAACAATCGCCCCTAAACTTATAATCGCCATATAACTATAAACGAACTCAGCAGAATTCCGCGAAAATAATCCTACCGTTTGTCCTGGCCGAACGCCTTGATAATATAAATAATCCCGGTAAAATTCCACCATTTCCTGAAATTGGCGATATGTAACATTCTCTTTGTCACGAAAAGCCACCGCATCGTCTTTGCCTTGATAAATAAGCTGATGCACTAACATTTAATAAAACAGCCCCTTCCGCATTTCCTATCAGAACAACCGGCCTCGGCGATTCTATAATATATGTTTAAAAATTCCTAGACTATCCTATTCGGTTTCTCTTTATCATTCAAAAGCAGCTGGGTAAATCTTATCCATTCCCGAGCAGCAAACGATAAATATCGCCCCTTTCGCCAAATGACAGCTAGATTCCAAGGAATCGACGGTTCAACCAACGGTATAACTCTAACCCGCGACCTGTCAATCCCCCGGCAAATTGTATCCGGCAATAACGCAATACCAAGCTTCGCTGCCACCATACCACCGATAAAATCCCACTGAGAACTCTCAGATATGATCTTGGGCCTGAATCCAGCTTGCCCACAGGCTGAAATAATTCGATCATGCAGAACAAAATCTTCATTAAGTAAAATAAAAAAATCCTGGGCAAGCTCGCTCAGCTTTACTTCCTCTCTATTAGCCAAAGAATGTGACACAGGTACCAACAGCATTAATTTTTCCTCAACAAACGGAAACCAATTAAATTGTATATCATTTATTGGCAATAAAGTAACGCCAATATCCAGCACACCACTGTCGACATCATTCTCAATTTTTTTTGCTCCATTTTCAGTCAGCTGAATAACAACCTCTGGATACTGCTCATGAAACTTACCAATTACATGAGGAAAGAAGCTAGATCCAACCATTGGTGGCAATCCGATATTAATATGCCCTACTTTTAAATGTACCAAGTCATCAAGTTCTAGGGAAATATTGCGAACCGCAGTAACAATATTTTGCGCCTGGGAAAAAACAACTTGTCCTGCATCTGTTAATTCAACCGCCTTACCCAAACGGTTAAAGAGCTCAACCCCCAATTCTTCTTCAATATTCTTTATCATCTTACTAATTGTCGGCTGGGTAACAAATAAAACCTGCGCCGCTTTAGTAAAGCTCCCGCACTTAGCTACCGCCAAAAAATACTCAATATGCCTAATATTCACAGTGTGCTCCTTACCAATTATAGATAAATAGAATGTAAATCATTCAATATATTCATTTTACCTATAGCAATGCATATTGTATACTTTTAATCACTAAGGGAGGCCTCACTAATGAAAAAAATATTACAAGGAACCGGACAAGTTGCATTATTATATGCTATCTCATTTTTGCTTGATAGATTGTTATCGCTTCTACATCTTGCAATTCCAAACAGTATGCTTGGAATTGCTATTCTTCTCTTATTACTACATACTAAAATAATCCGTGAAGAATGGTTTGAAATTGGAGCCAACTGGCTTTTAACAGAACTTTTACTGTTTTTCATTCCTTCCGCAGTAGGAATTATAGATTATCAAAATGTATTTATAGCAATGGGAATACAGGTAATTGGCACTATTTTTCTTAGCACAACTTTAGTAATGATTTTCGCCGGACTATCGGCACAATTAATAGCGAAATTTAAAGTGAGAAACCACTCATGTTAGCTCTTGCTTGTTTAATACTTACCGTCATCATCTACTTTAGCGCAAAATGGTACTACCAAAATAACCCCAAAGCCTATTTATCACCGTTGCTTACTGCGCCACTGCTAATTATCGCCTTTTTAACGCTAACTCATATCTCCTATCAAGCCTACTATTCTGGAGCAAAATGGCTAAGCAATACCTTGCAGCCAGCAACCATCGCCTTCGCCTTTCCGCTATATAAATACCGCAGTACATTAAAACAACATGCTGGCGAAATAATTGTTGGTGTATTGTTCGGTTCAATTATTGCCATTATATCATCAGACTGGATTGCCAAAAGCTTCAGCTTAAACCCCCAACTAGTTAGCAGCCTTATTCCCCACTCCATTACTACTCCCATAGCCATGGATATCGCCAAAAACATTGGCGGCATACCAGCTATTGCCGCGGTATTCGTAATCATAACTGGTCTAGCAGGAGCACTAATTGGACCGCTTATAATTAAATTACTTAAGATTGAAACTGAAGTTGCCCGCGGCATTCTTTTTGGTACCAGCGCTCATGGTGCCGGTACCGCAAAAGCCTTTGAATTCAGTTCTGTCACAGGCACAATTTCTAGTTTAGCAATGATCATTACCGCTATCATCAGTGCCTGCATCATACCTACACTCATAATATGGTTAGGTTTATAACTGCCATAATAAACCCCTTTCTTTATATCGAAAGAAGCCGACTTAAGCTATCATGCCGTGGTCCGCTTCTTTCTTAGTTTATAGCACTTTTTCCAAAAAGGCCTTGGTTCGTGAATGTGTTGGGCAGTTAAAAATAACCTTCGGCGTTCCTTCTTCCACGATTTCTCCATTATCCATAAACACCACTCGATTGGCTACTTCCCTGGCAAAAGCCATCTCATGCGTGACAACAAGCATTGTCATATGTTCTTCAGCCAACTTACGCATAGTTTTTAGTACTTCTCCGGTAAGCTCCGGGTCAAGCGCCGAAGTAGGCTCATCAAACAACATAATATCAGGTTTCATAGCCAAAGCCCTGGCAATAGCCACCCTTTGCTTTTGTCCGCCAGAAAGCCTGGCCGGATAACTGTCGCGTTTCTCTGCTAATCCAACCTTACGCAGAAGTTCCTCCGCTTCTGGTATGACTTCCTCCCGTTTCAGACCCTTAACCACAACAGGCGCTTCAATTAAATTATCCAAAACCGTCAAATGGGGAAATAAGTTAAACTGCTGAAAAACCATCCCCATTCTTCCGCAGATACGTCTGGCTTCTGGTTCCGGCACATAGCGGCTCCGTCCGTCCGGCCCTGGAGCGACAAGTACTTCACCTTCGATTTGAATGGTTCCCCTATCGATTGTTTCCAGACGGTTTAAACACCTGAGAAAAGTACTTTTACCAGAGCCGGAAGGACCAATGACAGCCGCCACCTCACCTTGCTCCAAAGTAAGGGAAATACCTTTCAAAACCTCTAAGTTTTGAAATCGTTTATAAATATCAATAGCCTGTAGCATCTTCATGTTAATTCTCCTACTCATCATAAATACCGTAGCGCTTCTCCAGCCTCTGGAAAAACCATGTAAGCACCAGCGTCATGACTAAGTAAAACCCTGCCGCAACTAAAAAGGGAGTCGTTGTAAAGTCGCGTTGAACAATCGCTCTAGCAGTACGGAGTAAGTCATTCATTGCCAACACATAAATTAAGGATGTATCTTTCACCAAGGTTATCGTTTCATTGCTAACCGGCGGCAAGACACGACAAATAACCTGCGGCAAAATAATACGCCGCATCGTTTGAACATAATTCATCCCCAATACCTTAGCGCCTTCATACTGCCCCCGATCAATAGACTGGATACCAGCCCGGAAGATCTCCGCAAAATACGCAGCATAATTTAATACAAATGCAACTAGCGCCGCCGGAAAATCTGGCAATCTAACCCCGATATAAGGTATAAACGGCAGTGCAAAATACACAAATAATAACTGCAGCATCAGCGGTGTTCCCCTCAACAGCCAGATATAGACGCCTGTCGCCCCTCTTAGCCATTTAAAACGGGAAATGCGAGCCAAAGCCAAACAGAGTCCAAGCGGCAGCGACAAAATAATAGTAACAAAAAACATTTTTAATGTTACCAGTGTCCCATCCAGCATTGGGCCGATAATCATCCCTAAGTATTGCATAAAGTAAGTCTCTCCTGTTTGTCAGATAATAATTATCAAGAAAAAAGGCCAATGGCAAATGCCATCGGCACCATTAGCAAAATACGCCTATTGGACGTTATTTTACAATATCAGTTCCAAACCATTTTTTAGAAATAGCAGCAGAAGTGCCGTCTTTTTTCATTTCGTCTAAAGCCTTTTGCAATTTATCTAATAAGTCCTTGTCATCTTTGCGCAGGCCTACACCATACTCCTCAGCTCCGAAATCATCTGATAAAACTACATACTCACCCGGCTTTTTTGATATATAGTATCGTCCAACCACTTCATCAACAACAAGAGCATCAAGCCGTCCGGCTTTTAAATCCAATAATGCTGCAATATTATCGCCGTACTTTTTAAGTTCCTTAAACGACTTCATTGTTGACTCGTCTTTTTCAATAGCCTCTACACTACTGCTGCCTTCTTGCGTGCCAACAACCTTGCCGGCTAAGTCGGCTTTACCTTTAATCGGCGAATCAGCATTAACTACAATAATTTGATGATTTTCCATATAAGGCTTGGTAAATGCAATATTCTCTTTGCGCTTTTCGGTAATAGTCAAACCATTCCACAATACGTCAACCCGTTTACCGTTAAGCTCTGCTTCCTTGCTGTTCCAGTCAATGGGCTTAAATTCTACCTCCATGCCCAGCCTTTTCGCAGCTTCATTGGCCATCTCAACATCAAAGCCGACAAGATTATTACTTTCATCTCTAAAACCCATCGGCGGGAAATTGTCGTCCAGCCCGACAACTATTTTTTTCTTATCCGAACTTCCACACCCGGCTATAAGAGTACCCGCCGTTACCAAGACCAATAAAAAACATACTAATTTTCTCAAACCACATTTCACCTCTTCGCAAAATCTAACTAATCTCAGTTTACTTTAGGACGTTAAAATAGCGAATTGGTAAAAAGTCAGGAAATCGTTAATTACAGCTTGTTTATCCAACAATCCTCGTTTTTCCTCACTATATCACAGTTTTAAATTGTTTATAAATCAAGTCACCCTTTAAGCCACTCCATCGTTTTCTGAGCCGAAAACTCACTCATCCCTTTGCTAAACAATAAATCGGCTGTCAGATAGCTATCATCCAGAGACTCCTGCGGCGGATATGGTATCGCAACGCAATACATCCCAGCACTTTTAGCGGCCATAACACCATACCGTGAATCTTCCACCACCAGGCACTGTTCGCCTTTTATTCCCCATTGACTGGCAACCTCAAGAAATATATCTGGTGCAGGTTTACCTTGCTTTACTTCTTCAGCAGAAATCACAACACTAAAAAACTTCCGTAAATCAACGCTGCCTAAAACTATATCAATTACTTCTGGGGAAGATCCAGAAGCCACTGCTATAAGATATTGCTGCTCCTTTAAAAGCTCCAATAGTCTTTTCATCTCAGGAAAAACCTGTGTTTTTTCTCTAGCTATTTCCAAGTAGCGTTGATTATGCTTTTCAACCACAGTTTCAACCGAATCCTTGATCTGATATTGCGCTTTCAGCTCCTCCACCATCTTCACTGAACCAATACCGATATATTTATTTTTCATCGCCAAATCATAATTCACACCATACTCGGCAAAAAGCTTTTTATCTGTCTCAAAATAAATCGGCTCACTATCAATCAATGTCCCATCCAAATCAAAAATTACTGCTTTAATTTGCCGTCTATCCATCCTCGACCGCCTCCACTCAACGCTAACTTTTATTAACACTAGAAACTACTTTTAGCCAAGTAATGCTACCAACTACTGTAAATTCACCTAAACAGGCGGGAATCAGTATTGTATCGCCCTTTGCAATCGACTCTTCTCCTCCGCGCCATGCAATTTCTCCCTCACCAGCAATCACATACATAACTACAAACTGATCACAAATATTAAATTCTGATTTACCATTAACCATTAGCCTTTCTATCGCAAAAAAAGGCGTTTTGAGGCTTGCTTGCTTGAAATTGTAATCCAACTTCTGGTTAAAATTTAAACAAGCAATAGCATTATCAACCTGAAGTGGCCTTAACTTTTCGTCGCTACGTTCATAATCATATAGACGATAAGTAATATCCGAATTTTGCTGAATCTCATAAACCACCATACCGCCGCCAATAGCATGAACCGTTCCCGCAGGTACATAAATCATATCCCCTGATTGCACAGGAACGCTGCATAAACTGTCTAGCACATTATCTTTCACCGATCGAATGAACTCAGCTTTGTTAATCCCTGGTTTTAATCCATAAATTATCTTGGCATTCTCCTGAGCATCCAGCACATACCAGGCTTCACTTTTACCGTTGCCGACTTCCATGCGCGCAGCAAAACCATCATCAGGGTGAACCTGAATGGAAAGATTATCAGTCGCATCAATAATCTTTATCAAAAACGGAAACATTTGTTCATTAATTGCCATTTCTCCCAGCAACCGTTTTTTATACAAACCCACTAATTCCTGCAGAGTTCTACCAGCCAAAACTCCATTACGTACGATGCTCATACCTCGTGCATGACTCGCTAACTCCCAAGCTTCTCCAATCCGCTCTGTTGGCAGCTTCCGGCCAAACATTGTCTTCAAAGCATTTCCGCCCCATACCTTATCCTTATATACTGGCACAAACTTTAGCGGATAAATGTCAATCACGCCTTTCTCTCAAACCCACGCTCTGCTCCGAGTTAAAAGCTAAGGGACTGTCTCAGCCTTGAGACAGCCCCTTAGCCGGACCGAATTAAGCAGCAATTATTTAAGTATTCCCAAGGCAAATCCGACAATTCCTATCGCAAACAAGCCAAAAATAAGCCAAATTGCACTGATCTTCTTTTTTAGTAGATTCATACAGATAAAAGTCAAAATAAGCGGTACTAACCCTGGAATTAATTGATTAAAGATATCTTGTATCGTCGTTGTAATAATTTTTCCGTCGGCCATTGTTATTGATAAAATTACAACCGGTATATTGATGGTCGTCCATTTACATACAAGGGCTCCCATTACAAACAAACCGAGGATAGACGCGCCTTCAGTCAGCTTTTGCAGCTTGTTGCCAGCCATATCCTTGACCACATTAAGGCCTTTTACATATCCATACTCAATGCCATACCACCTAACAGCCAGACGAACGACATTAAACAGTACAAAAAATAATAACGGACCGGCAATACTTCCTGTAAGAGCCACCGATGCTCCCAGCGCCGCTACAAGAGGCCTCAAAGTTCCCCAGAAAATCGGATCTCCAACCCCGGCCAGCGGTCCCATAAGACCTACTTTAATTCCATTGATTGCCGTATCATCGATTTGAGCCCCTTTTGCCCTTTCCTCTTCCATCGCCGCAGTTACCCCAAGTATAGGCGCGGTAACAAATGGCTGAGTATTAAAGAACTCCAGATGCCTTTTCATCGCTTTTACTTTTTCATCACCCTGATATAGCCGCTTAATAATCGGTACCATCATGAAACAGTATCCCAAAGCCTGCATTCTCTCATAATTCCATGAACCCTGGTGCAGATTAGATCGGATAAACATATTAAACAAATCGCTTTTTTTAAGACGAACATCTTGACTAGTCATTAATTATCCCTCCTTTTCTGGTTTAAGCATCCAGGTCGTCATCCAAATCGTTATCTGCAGCCGAAGCAGCCTGTGCACCAGCCAGCGCAGGAGCCGAAGCAACATTATATTTAGGATTGAGTTGAATATAGATTATTGCTATAACAGCACCAATCACGCCAAATGCAATCAAATTGAAACTCGTAAAGGCCGCCAATACAAAACCAAGAAAAAAGAAAGGCATTAAGTATTTTGCTTGCATCATATTTATAACCATTGCATAACCGACAACTACGATAAATCCGCCTGCAACCTGCAGACCACCTGTTATCACCGGAGGAATGGCGCCAAGCATAGTCTGAACCACACTTGTACCAATAAATATTGCCACTAAAACCGCCGGAATTGAAACCCTGAGCGCCTGAATAAAAAGGGCCAAAATGTGGCATACATCAATACCTGTTAAATTCCCTGCTAAAGCATATTGATCGGCCTTATGTTGGAAAAACACCGTGATCGTTCTGGCAAATACCGTCAGCATCTGACCAGCTACTGCCAGCGGCATAGCAACAGCAATCCCTGCTCCAATACTTTGATGACCAGCAATAACTAGTATCGTTGAAACAACTGATGCCAATGCGGAATCTGGAGACTGAGCTGCGCCGATATTCATCCAACCCAAAGCGATCATTTCCAATGTCCCACCGATAATAATACCGGTCGTAACATCACCCAGGATCAGCCCAACTAAGGTGCACGCTACAAGTGGCCGATGAGTTTGAAATTCATCCAAAACACTTCCCATACCTGAAATACAGGAAACAATAAAAATTAGAACAATCTGGACTACGCTAATTTCCATTTTTATATACCTCCCTTGTAACATTTATTTTAATGTCTACTTTTATAGGATAGACATTAAATTCACTTTAGTATCAGCCGTTACCTTACGGATTTCAAGTTCTATTCCCTTTTCATGCAACTTTCGGAAAGCTTCTTTATCTTCCGCATCAACCGACACGGCATTTGTTATCTGCCTTTTCCCTTCTTTAAAACTCATGCCGCCGATATTGACACTTTTTATAACTACTCCGCCCTCAACCATTCGAAGTACATCAGTCGGATTAGTAAATAGCAGCATTGCTTTTGTTGTCTCGTATTTGGGGTTGTTATATGCCCTGATGGCTTTTTCCACATCAACCACATTTGAAATGATGCCCGGCGGAGCAACCTGAGTTAAAAGGGTTTTTCTTATAGCATCATTAGCTACCTCATCATTGCACACAATAATTCGCTCGCATTTAGTTTCTTTGGCCCAGACAGTAACCACTTGTCCATGAATTAATCTGTCATCGATCCTTGCAAGTACAATGTTCACTTATAAGTCCTCCACTTCATTTGTATTTAATCTTTCAAACACTTGAATTCCTTGTTTTCCCGCGGTTTGCGCTACTTCTACATACTCCTTGATCTTGATATTTCCAAGATTAAGGACCTCTAATAACATCGGCAGATTGGCCCCGGTAATAATCCCAATATTATCAGCCTCAGCATCTACTTCCATTGCGATCCGACAGGCTGCATTATAAGGACTCCCCCCCAATAAATCGGTCATAAATAATACTCCATCTTTCACGTCTAAGTTTCTGAGCGCTGCTTGATATTTTTCAACTAATCCTTCCACACTTTCTCCCGGCTCCAAAGTTACTGCCGCAATATTTTCCCTTGGACCGCAAATCATTTCACAAGATCTGAGCAGTGCCTCAGATAGTTTTCCATGTGTGCCTATAATAATTGCTGCCATTATACCACCTCTTTCAAACTCTAAATATAAGTGAATCTTGCGTTCGGATGGGGTTATTGCCCCCACCGAACGCTTAGAACGAACTTCGATAATTTCAATCAATTAATACTATTCGCAAGCTTCGTGCCAAATTAGTGTATCAACTGCAAACCCTTCAATACTAGGCATTGAAATAGCGACTTTCTTATTTTTAATACACTATTGATTATATTGATACTCTAATCTTTAAACTCCGAAATAATGTATATTGAATATAAAATAGAGAGGCTGACCTATAGTCAACCTCTCTTACAGCATCTCCGCTATATACATCATTTCATCTTCTGTTAAATCAATCTGGATAGTATTCTTAAAAACTGCTGCCGCCTTCTTGATACTGTTTACGGCTTTGGCGCTAACGCTGGCCCTATCGCCACTATATTCCATCCCGTCCTTAATAACCATTCGTTCCAACGCACAGCCTACGTGAACTATTAGTTTGATTTTCGTCGAACGAGAAAACTCCTGGTTTAATTCCTTCTCCAATACACTCTGAAACTCAATTAATACACTAACAACTTTTGTTGGATTAAGATACGTCAAAAATTGATTTAGTATATCCTGACAGATACTTTTAACAACGATATCCCGTTTTTTTTCAACAACTGTAAAGTTATTACTCACAATATCTTTTAATATTTCTTCTCCCTGGCTGCCAATTAAAGCTTCCAAAGGAATAAACGGCGCATCGATTTCCGGATTTACCACTCCCACAGAAGCAATTATTTTATGATGCTGTTGAATTTCCTCGATACTTTCCTTTAATTTGTATACACCGACCGGCAAAACTTCAATATGCTCGTCAATTAAGTTATTAACAATATCCTCAACCAGCTTTTTCAATTTGACAGCGGTTCCTTTACCAGAGGTACAAATCGTTACAATAACACCATTATCGTAATTATATAACTGATCTTTTTCGAGAGCATCTGCATAACCCTTAAATTTTGTGAGTGAATTATAAATTCCCTCCAGATCCGTCCCTAAAAGACTGGCTCTTCGCGCCGCCTCTAACACCAAAGGAGTTGAAACCATATCCACGGTTTTAACCTTAATGTCTACCTTTTCCATAATCATTGCCCCAAGGTTGACCAACGAACCCATATCAACCAAAAGCAGCACTCCCTTACCGCTCTCCATTTCTTGAACCTTCACGATTAGAGTTTCCAATACATCTCTTGGACTTACTTCCAAAGACATATCAATAGCCGCAATATTACAGCCGCAATTTAATAGCTTTTGCGTTACTTCTACCATCGAGCTTGCTGTAGAATTTCCATGGGCGACAACAATAATTGCGACATTTCCGTCTTGCTCAGTTTCCTGAACAGAACTTAATAATATTGTAAAATATTCCAGCTCACCACTTGGTATATCGATATTATAGCGTTCTTCAATTTTAGCCTTAATTTCCAACGCCGCTTTGAACTCGTTCGGATAATCGGTTATTACACTTTCAAGCTCTGCATATTGTAACGTCTGATTACTCTTTAGCCTTTTGAAAAGCGCGCTTAAATGCAGACTGAATGCATATAAAAAACGCTCATTATACTCTTTGTTGAGTCTTTTAGACGCCAACTGTTGAATTTCCTCAGCAAATTCCAACAAGCTTTTATCTACAATCTTCAGTATCTTTTGTCGTTCGCTCATTAAAGTATTAAACTTATTATAAAAGGACTTGATATGCAGATTCATATCAGCCGATATAAACTTTTTAATTAGCTCGTCATCTATCCCCTCATCTTTTAATAAAGTTGCTTTATCTTCAATTGTTTTGTATAAATTAAATGGTAATTCGTAGGGATCATCTTCCACTAATGCTTTCTGGCCTTGCGGAATTATGACTATTTTATCATCAATATATTGCGTTAACGCTTCCGCTTCTTTACGATTGCCGGCTAATATCAACAATCCATTTTTTACATTATCCGGCAATGTCTTAAAATCAATTTCAATATATTTTTCATTATTGATTCCATTTAAAAACGCTTTTGCACAGACTAGTTGAATATTTGACTTGAGTTGTCCAATATTGCCGTATGATATGCTGCCAACAAGAGCCTTAATAGCTTCAGACGAAATTTTCACTGGTTTATTTACTCGGTGTACCTCATTAGAAAGAAGGAACTTTATTATATCCACTCTTTCTTGAAGCGACCGTTCTGTCAGCGCTGGTATCGTGATAACATTGGGAATTCTTCTAACAAACGTCTTAATTAAAGAAGAAGTCTGATCTTCTGTCGTCGCCCCGATAATAAGCACATTAGCCTTGCGCTTGCGTTCGGTTTCTCCAAGCTTATTAAAAGTCCCGGTATCAATAAAATAGAAGATCATCTCCTGCCCTTCAGGCGGCAGCCGATGAATCTCATCAAGGAACAGAACTCCACCATCAGCTGATTCAACCACCCCCTTCTTTTCTGTATCAGCTCCAGTAAAAGCGCCCTTAACATGCCCAAAAAGGTGCGCCATCAGTAATTGCGAATTATTATAATAATCGGCACAGTTAAATATTATAAAGGGAGAAGCTTCACTTAGCCTTTTTACAGACTTTCCATAGCTATACATCATATTGGCAAATAACGTCTTCCCCACACCGGTTTGCCCAACAATCAAAGTATGAAGACCATTCGGCGGATAAAGCACCGCGGCTTTTGCTTGTTCGATATGTTTTTGTAAACTACCCTTTGCTCCGATCAACTGTTTAAAAGGATCTTTCTCTGAACTTTTTCCACTAACATCAACGACTTCTTCCAAGCAGCCAACTTCAATTGGCCCTTTGCCTAATGCCTTGCCGCATAACGTCTCCAGTGCTTGTTTATCTAAATACAAGACTGGTCGGCCCTTTATTTTTATAACCTTATCCATTTTAAAAAGCACATTAAGTTCCATGCTTACATTATTTTTTAAAATTTTCAAGTGATCCGAAATCTCACCAGCATCAACGCCAATTCGCCCCCGCAATTGCTCAATATTATATTGTTTAGAAGTACTCTTAATGTAATTGTAAATCTTGTCAATTCGCTTCATAAATATGTTCCTCTCTCATAACACGAGCACATTACATTCCCGTCTGGAGCATTAACAACTAACTTTTCATATATATATTTCAAAATTAACACGATAAGAAGGAGGGGGTTGTCTTGCCCCTAGGGTCAGACTTTCAAAATATCTTGGAGGTTTTCATATTTACCAATCTTCCCCTTCTGACAAACCCAAATGTTGTTCAGACCGCCGTTATTTCAAATGCTATCGTGCCAACAGCGCCAACCGTTCCGCTTGCTCCCACGACTCCTGAAGCTTCCACTGCTGCCCCTACTACGACAACATTGGTTATAACGCCAGAAGTCCTACTTGCGCTGCAAGCAGCATCCTTAAACAATTTTAAGGATTTAGGCTTACGCCAAGACCTAACAGACATTGCCCAAGTTTTTTTTGCCAACCTTCCTCCCGTCCTCCGTACGCCAATAACGCAAACAGTTTAATGTTTACATTCATCCAAACTAAGTCATACAAGTCAGGCAGGGGATGTACCCCTGCCTGACTTATCAATCTTCCAAAATCTTTTTTACAACTTCTTTAACATTATAATAACCGGGTTTATGCCATTTTTCCGGAAAGGTTTCTGAGGATGTCAGGCGGTCGCCCCTGGTATATCTCTCTATGGCTTGCAAGTAACACTGACCAGATTTTCTATTTATTACATAAGTATTTATTGTGTACTCATCCTCGGTTAGATTATTTATATATTTAATGCTGGCACTAGGTATTACCTTAAGCCTGGCCTTTAAATATTGAGTGTCACTTTCACTGCACTGCTCGGTTGAAGTATTATCTAAATAAAAATCGCCCAAAGAATTTGTTACTAAGTAATTCCATTGAGGCGCAGCCATGCAGACACTTCCGCCTGTAAATAGTAGCACTAAAATAAGCACAATAATGCGGTTCATTCTCTTTCCTCCTTAAAATAATTGAAAATTTCCGAATTTATTACAGCCTTTTATTAGTATAATTTACCGCAAAAAACAAAAATCCTGCCAATTTAAGGAAGATAAATCAATATTTGATGACTACTTCACAAACAAGAGCAGTTCAAAAGAATTGTTGATTTATAACAATAGTGCCGGGGAATGTTATATATGGTATAAATACTCTATTCGAAATGAGGTATGACATATATGAGTACTCCCCAAACACCAAGCTTTCCACCCCAACACCAAAATCAGCAGCCAGGAATAGAATCACAAATGAACCCCCGACCAGTCTCAATTAGAGACAACTATCGCCCCAGCCAAAAACTAGAAAACAAAGTGGCTTTAATCAGCGGCGGCGATAGCGGCATTGGCCGGGCGGTAGCTTATGCCTTTGCCCGCGAAGGAGCAAATATCGCAATAACCTATCTAAATGAACACGACGACGCTAATGAAACTAAACGCGTTATCGAAGAAATGGGTAACCGCTGTTTTGTATTTGCTGGCGACATAGGAACTGAACAATTCTGCCAACAAGTTATAGCCAATACTGCAAAAGAACTAGGTGGTTTAAATATCCTTGTCAATAACGCGGCCGAACAACATGTTCAAACAAGTTTGCAAAACATTAGTTCCGAACAACTAGAAAAAACCTTTCGCACAAATATCTTTTCATATTTTTACCTAACCAAGGCAGCTCTTTCCTATTTAAAAAGTGGCAGCACTATTATTAACACCACTTCAATTACCGCCTATCAGGGTCATGAACAATTAATTGATTACGCGTCAACTAAAGGTGCCATTGTCACCTTTACCCGCTCAATGGCACTTTCTTTAGTCAACCAAGGTATCCGGGTTAACGGCGTAGCCCCAGGACCAATCTGGACCCCACTTATTCCCGCTTCGTTTTCAGAAGCACATGTCGCCGCCTTTGGCCAGGATACCCCGATGAAACGAGCTGGCCAGCCCGCCGAAGTAGCTTCCTCTTACGTATTTCTAGCTTCGGATGATTCGTCTTATATGTCAGGCCAAATCCTCCACCCCAACGGCGGAACAATTGTAAACGGTTAATAGTAGAATAGCATTTATATTCCGAATTGCTGAGTATCCATCCATTCCATATTAAGCAGTGACCAAAAATCTAACGCCAATTTATTAAGCACATAATCATAGGGAAGCCAGCCGTAGCCTGATTCACCCCAGCTTTTCCCCCAGGAATTTTTAAATAGCAAAGCTCCAATTGTGGTTTTATTGCATTTTGTATTAGTAATTTTTTTACTGTCATCATAGCCAACCGCAGTAATCGCATGCCCCCATTGGGCCTCTTCCCCTGCACAGGGATACGGAATACCACCCGGCGTGTCCGAGGCCTCAAATGAACTAAAACCCC
Organism: Bacillota bacterium; assembly: GCA_017889635.1. Lineage (GTDB taxonomy): Bacteria > Bacillota > Negativicutes > Sporomusales > CTSoil-080 > CTSoil-080. The sequence goes on from JAGGAC010000002.1 coordinate 82,779, forward strand.
AAAAACCAAACATTGCCGGAATACCTGCCGCAAGATATTTTTTTACACTGTCAAGAACAGCCACCGGCTGTATATTAAGACTAAGTGCATCATGGCAAAAATACTTAGTTGCTTTAAAATCTGCAGCAACCGAATATACAAAAGCAGTTGGCTCTTCGTCAAACGTCGGGGGTTGATCAGTATACGGCCAATATTTTTCTTCTGGTGCCCCGCAAAGTGCCAAAGCTCCCATTGTGTTTCTAAGCCAGGCTCCGGTATCGCCTTTCACCTCTAATAAATTGCGCGTAGTCTTATAAATAAACAACCTGGATACATGACTGTATTTACCAAATGACTTTTGCTCAAAATATTCAAATATGTTAGCTGCCGCATGAGCGGTACATGCACCTAGCGCTCCTTGGTCATGAATCTCTGGGCACCATTCTCGTAAATCAACTTTATCCGGTAACGCTGACGAAATACCTGGTTCGATCCTAATCTTTTTTGTCAGCTTTTTTATCTCCGGATGACCTTCAGTATAATCACGAAGATCAGGCAAAGGCGGCAGCCAACCGGTGCCTACCATCTTGTTTATATTCGCTAGTTGGACTTTACGATATAATGCATACATAGTTTAAATTCTCCTCTCGTTAATCATAGCCTTAATAAAATCTATGATTCCTTCTAACTTTTAGCACAATATTCAACTGGAGAAATCATACTATACAGTATCCGTTGATTCGCTCTTTTCATAAACTACAATAGGATAATTCACTATCCAGTCAAATAAAAGGAGCGAAAGAAATGACAAATTCCCGCCAACTTGTATTTCCGCAAGGAGCAACCGTTTCTGTGCTAACTTCTACCGGAATAGTTTTTGTCGGTCAGGTAATTAGAGATACCGCCCAACGTAATCATGAAGAACCACTAGATCCGTTTTTTGCAATTCAACTAACTACAGCTGTTACTATTGACAGTACTGTCTATTACACGGTCGGCGAAATAGTCGCCCTTAATATTAATTCAATTGAAGCTATTGGTCCTGTGTCCATCGTATAGTTTTTCAATTACACACCTTCTCTATATAAGTTTGTAATGTACCTACATTCATCTTGTACAACAAACAATGAGACAGTCTTAAAAGCGCAAGCGCTTTTAAGACTGTCTCATTGTTTGTCCACTAATTTATTATCCTTTAATAATATACGCTGTTATTTGTCTCCGTCCATAATCAAACGCTTCATCCAATGAATCCATAGCCAAATCAATTCGGTGGCCTTGAATCGCACCACCAATGTCGTCGGCAATTGCATAGCCATAGTCAGGAACATATAGTTTGCTCCCCAGCGGAATTACATCAGGATCAACCGCTACCAGTCCTCTCCGGAGATAGTTTCCGCGATATGTATAATCGGTACACCCTTCATCATAACGGGTATATGCCGTTGCCTCCAGCGATATCGGCAGCCAATTGGGCGATTTTGAGGTATCTATATTAGGCTGTACTGGTACCGGGAGCTTAGGATTATTCCCTCGAATAATGGAATTATTAATTGGTGGCTGCTTAAGCGGCGTTTTTACCTTTCCCTTCAGCTTGGGCGGCTTATAAGCCTTGATCATGTCAAGCGTTTTGGCACCCACCATACCATCAGCCGTCAGCCTCGCCGCCTGTTGAAACTCTCTAACTGCTGCTAAAGTGGCCTGTCCAAAAATACCATCAGGCTTGCCTGCCAAAAAACCGTTCTTTATCAGATAACTCTGAAGCTCATTTACATTATTACCGCGCATCCCAATCCGAAGTACACTTATGTTATCCGCTTTAGCTTGGACGATAGAAGCTTTACCTGGCAACTTATAAGCTTTTAATGCTTCCATAGTTACTGGCCCAACTAGTCCATCCGCCTGTAAGTTTGTCACTTGTTGAAACCGTTTTACAGCAGCCAACGTTTCTTGATCAAATACACCATTTGCTTTCTGGTTTAAAAACTTTCCTTTTATCAAATAGTTTTGAACCGCCTTGACCTCACTACCCTTCATACCATATCTAATAATACCTATGGTTGCATTAGCGAAAGTCGTAGACTGAAGAAAGATACAGATGCACATTAGAAGCATCACTACCCTCAACTTACCACCTCACACACATTATCTTCATCTACTTTACTTATACCAGCTCTCAGGCCAAAAATAAATAGGTACAAAGTTTCATTTTTTAGCTTCTATTAAGGAAATTTATATGGATTTATCACCGTTAAAGATTGCGTACAAACACGATAAGCGAAGCTACTAGGTGCTTTTTTTGCTTAATTACCAACTGCTACCGTTTATCGCTTTACCAATCGTTTTGTTATATATACATTAACGTGTATAATTGTTATGTATAAAAGTAGGAAAGGGGTTTAGTAATGTCAAAAAAGTTAATTACTTTAACCATGTTAGCCTTATTTCTTCTGACTTTGGCTATAAGCGGGTGCGGACAACAACCCAGCCAGTCAGCAAAAGTACTTAAAGTAGGAGCGGAAACTACCTTCCCGCCATTCGAGTTTCAGGATGATAAAACAAAAGACTATGTAGGGTTTGATGTTGACCTAATGAAAGCTATTGGCAAACAACTTGGCTATGAAGTCGAGATCGTCAGCATGGGCTTTGATGGACTTATTCCTGCACTGGAATCAGGCCAAATTGACGTCATAGCCTCAGGAATGAGCATTACTCCCGAACGTCAGCAAAAAGTCACCTTCTCCGACCCCTATTACAAGTCCGGCCTATCAATCGTGGTAAAAAAAGCTGACACCGCTATAAACAGCTTTAAAGACCTAGAAGGTAAACGCCTGGCAACACAAATCGGCACTACCAGCGCTGAAGAAGCAAAGAAAATCCCCAATGCTACCGTTCGTGAATTCAACAGTCCTTCAGAAGCTTTCCTCGAACTTCAGGCTGGCGGGGCTGATGCAGTAATCAATGACCTTCCAGTTAATCAATATTATCTGGCTCAAGGTGGCAATAAAGAAGCCAAGCTTATCGGTGACATACTTAATTCGGAGGAGTACGGTCTGGCCATCAGTAAGAAAAATAATGAATTAACCCAAAAAATCAACACTGCTTTAGCTGAATTAAAAAAGAACGGTGAATACGGCAAAATCTATGAGAAATGGTTTGGTAAAAAGCCCGAGTAACTTAATAGATAAAGGCCGAAACAACCTCAATTTTTGAGGTATTTCGGCCTTTATCTATGTTTATTAGTAAACGATACCTTATCATAGTCAAAGGAGAACATTATGGATAATGCAGGAAAAGTATTAATTGCTCAAGGTGGCGGCCCTACCGCCGTCATTAATCAAACTTTAGCTGGAATTGTATTAGAAGCTCGGAAATTTCCGCGCATTTCAAACGTCTATGGAGCGCTTAACGGAGTCGAAGGTATTGTTAACGAAGACTTTATAGACTTGACTCAGGAAACCTCACACAATCTTGAGCAAGTTGCATTGACCCCGTCATCTGCACTACTTACAACAAGAATCAAGCCGAACGAAAACTACTGTAAAGAAATCTTTAAAGTATTAAAAGCCCACGATATCCGCAATTTTTTCTACATTGGCGGAAATGATTCTGCTGACACAGTACGAATTGTCAATGAGCAGGCAAAATCAGCTAACTATAACTTATGTGCAATTCACGTTCCTAAAACAATTGACAATGATCTTACGGAAAATGATCATACGCCTGGCTATGGCTCATCCGCCCGTTTCGTGGTTCAAGCCTTTTCAGGCATCAATCTTGATACTAAGGCTTTAGGCGGCGTGTACATAGGTGTTGTTATGGGCCGAAACGCCGGTTTTCTAACCGCTGCCGCCAGTCTGGCCCAAAAATTTCCTGGTGATGGCCCCCATCTGATCTACTTGCCTGAACGAAAGTTTTCTCTCGAACAATTTTTACAAGATGTAAAAATTGTTCATGATAAGTACGGGTATTGCGTAATTGCAGTATCTGAAGGAATTAAGGATGCTGCGGGAACACCAATCATCAGCACCTTAAAAAACAATCTGGATACTGACAGCCATGGCAATGTCACAATGTCAGGCACCGGAGCGCTAGGGGATCTACTTTCCGAGTACATCAAAGATAAATTAGCAATCAACAGAGTTCGTAGTGATACCTTTGGCTATTTGCAGCGATCTTTTTTAGGTTGTGTATCTGACGTTGATCAACACGAAGCAAGAGAAGCTGGGGAACGCGCCGTTCACTTCGCGCTTTGGAACCGGCAAACAGAAGGCTCTGTTACCATCCAGCGAACAGGCTATTACTCCGTTAATTATCACTTAACGCCACTAGAGCTTGTAGCAGGAAAAACCAGGTATATGCCTGATGAATTTATTAACCAGACCGGTAATCATGTTACCGACGCTTTTAAATTTTATGTTAGGCCGCTATTAGGTTCAGGTCTTTTGTCGCCGGCACAGCTCAGGTCGCCCCGCGTGCCTAAGCTGCTTTTACCAAACTCATAGATTCTACTTTTATATCTTGGCATCAATTGTCCCTGCGGTCTTTATCGAGAGGTTTAACCAATTCCGGTCGCTGTGTTTTCTGCGGCGTTGGCAGGCGAAAAAGCACATCTTTCATTGCTTTGTAGTTAAATGGCAGCAGTGGCCATAAATATGAATGATCAAAAGATTTTGTAGCTGCCACCATAATAAAAATAACCAATAAACCTACTATTAGCCCCGGTATCTTCCATAACATTACAAAAATAAGCAGTCCCAGTCTGAAAAGTCGCATTGCCATCGAAAGCTCAATGCTGGGAGTTGCAAACGCCCCTACAGCCGCTATAGCAGTATAAAAAATTACCTCATTGCCAAACAGTCCTACTTTTGTAGCAAACTCCCCAAGCATAAATGAACCAATAAACCCTAACGAAGTCGACTGCGCAGACGGAACATGAATTGTTGCCATCCGCACCAATTCAACGCCAACCTCAGCCAAAATAAATTGTATTCCAAGCGGAATAATCCCTGGGTCGCGTGGTCCCAAAAAAGCAAGCGCCTCAGGCAGTAAATGATGCTGAAAAACCATAGCCAGCCACAACGGTGGCAAGATTAAGGATAATAACACGCCAAACAGCCTAATCAGCCGAAGGTACGAACCAACAAGCGGGTTTTGGTGATATTCCTCTACATGCTGTACATGATGCCAAAAAGTTGTAGGCAAGATCATGACATTCGGAGTGGTATCGACAATAACACAAACATGCCCCTCTAATAAGTGGACAGCCACCGCATCCGGACGCTCTGTGTACCGTACTTTCGGTAGCGGATTCCACCTATTACCGCCGGTGATGTATTCCTCAATTGCCTTTTCCGCCATCGGAACGCCGTCAATAGTGATATTATTTAGTCGTTTTTTCACACTTTCAATTAATTCCGGGTTAGCTATATCCTTGATATAAGCGACTGCTACGTCAGTTTGTGATCTAGCCCCGACCTTAACAATTTCAAACCTTAGATTAGGATCACGCAGCCGTCGACGAATCAGAGTTGTATTAAATGGCAGCGTTTCAACAAATGAATCTCTAGACCCTCTTGTCACCTTTTCGATATTTGATTCTTGCGGCGACCTAATGGGGTAGCTTCTGGCATCAAATACAATTACCTGTTCTTCCTTATCAACAAAAAATAGTAGTTCGCCTGACAACAAACTTAAAAGCGCATCCTGCATACTATCAACAAGTTTCACCTGGGAATGGGTGGCATGAGAATAAAACAGATGCTGCAGCGCATTAACCGACAGCTCATCCTGGTTAAAAACCATCAAATCCTGAAAAACAGTGGAAAGAAGAAGGTCATTTGTCATCCCATTGACAGAAAAAGACGCAGCCCTTCGACGACCTACCTTGTATTCCCTAAAAATAATATCAAAGCTTTCCCCCACTCCAAGAAGATCCTTCAAATGATTGATATTTACATCAATATCCTTGTTAATTTTCATATCCGTAGATTCTTTGGTCATATTCTATGAGCCACCTCATTTCGATATTTTCTCCGCTACCGTCAAAAGATTGGCCATTGATTGCTACGCCATAGTACTTGTAGTAAGTTTTTCCACGTTGTTTTTCTTATATACAGTTTTTAAGCCGTCAATATAAAAATGGGGGTGTCTCAAATAGGTTTTAAAAACCTATTTGAGACACCCCCATAGTACAAAAAAGCATCTATTAAGAACGCTTACCCGAAACCGAGGTTCATAAAAATCGTCGCACTAATTTTAATAACCGTCCTTCCCTTAAACTTACTGCATTTGCCGGACAGAGTTCCTGGCAACAGTAGCACCGAATACAAACATTATAGTTAATTGTCGCCCGGCTATTGGATATACGCATAGCCTTAGGCGGGCAGTGAGCCACACATCGGCCGCAACCGATACAGTTCACAGCAATTTCTGGTTGCGCAGTCAAATGACTACGCCCAAATTTGGCCAGCCATCTTGGAACCCGCTCCTCCAAAGATTTTAAGCTGCGTGGCTCCAAAAATTTCAACCTGATGTCCCTGGCATCGCCGACAAGCTCAATTTCACTAAACGGTAATGTAAGCTGGCGTTCTAACGCCAGCGCCGTCAAAGGAATACGTTCAGACGAAAATCCCATCATTTCTGCCATAACAATATCTACAGCCAAACAGCTTTCCCCTGCCAACATAACCCCTGCCTTAACAGGTATCCCATTACGGGGACCGTTTCCTTCCATCCCGACAACACCGTCAACAATAGAAAGAACGGGTCGTAGAAGACTAGCCAGATCAATAATCATACCGGCAAACTCCTGACGGGCCTGCATCCGAAGATGAAACTGCGCCTTCTCCATTCCGACGATACAGCCAAACAAATTCTTCGTCGCCCCGGTTATTCCCATAAAAGTGTGAGTCTTCATTTTCGCAAGAGAAATTACCTTATCCACTTCATTCAGGCAACTTGCTACTGTAAACTTTTTTATCATCTCACCTTCAGGATAGGACATTTCTACTGTTTTATCAAACAAAACCAGTTCTGCCCCTTCCTCTCGGCAAACCGCCAAAATACCACATTTTTCTGCGGCCTTCAACGTGCCTGTTGTCCCCGGCGAATCTCCAACAAGAGGTACTGCGCCTGCCTTTCTCACTTCGCGTATAACCGCTCGCACTAATTCCGGATTCGTCGTAACTGCTTTCTCCGGCGGCAAAGCTTCAAGCATGTTGGGCTTTATAAGTACCCTATCGCCGCCATTAACAAATCGCTCCATTCCTCCAAGAAGCTCAAGCGCTTCTTTCAATCCACGCTCCACTTCAGCGTAATTGTAATCAGTTACTTTAACCGCTGCCACTTTCATTCTCTGACCCCTCTCACATTCTCTGAACATGAAATCATACCCAAGCCAACCAAATCTATTGCTGCTTCAATCATTTCGTCAAGACTAATCTCGGATTGTTTCAGCACGCCGATACGATTCGAAAGAAAAATGCCTTCAGCCACAGAATAGAGGTAGAGGGCCAGTTTCCGGGGCTCAACCGGTCTTAGTTCCTTGCGTAAAATTCCCTCACTGGTAACCTGTTCCATAATACTGACTTTTTCCTGAGCCTTTTGCTTTAATAATTCTACCAACTCCGCCGGAAGATCAATCCCGGCCATTGGATCAGTCGCAAGATGCATAATCTCAAACAGCTGCGGCTCCCGATAATAAAACTTCTTGTATACATAATAAATATTTTTTAGCCTCCTGGCGGCATGGCTGGAATCTCCTGCAACAACCCGAAAATCAGCGATTAAATAATCAAAGGCCTGATTGCAAATATGAAAAAACACCTCAGCCTTACTTTGAAAGTGAAAGTACAAGGGGCCGGTAGAAATACCGGCCGCCTCAGCAATTGCCCGCATAGTCGTCTTGTGATAGCCAAGCGCCAAAAAAAGCTCTTTTGATCGTTCCAGAATAATCTCGCGAGTGTTAGTTACATCGATATTTTCTGTCATAGCTCCTCCATAGTAAAATCAACCGATTAAAGTTTAGCAAGCAGCTTTTTATATGGCTCAACCATTTTGGTTATCATTAAGCCTCCATATAGTTTATCTCGAACCGCAGGAACCTTGATAAGCAATCCGAACAAAATATTACGCAGCCTGGTAGTATAATCCCGCTGCGGGAAGTCGTATACTCCGTTATCTTTATAATACTTGTGATCGGCAGCAAATGGAAACCTGATCTGACCCCATATTTCATCCCGAAAAATCTTTCTCCCACCAACGCCAAGAAAAGTCGCTGGTTTTATATAGCGCCGCTTCGCAAATTCGATGCTTTGGCGCGCCATTTCCTCTAATAAACCGTCAATTTCCTTAGATTCCGAGTATTCATCAGTCACAATACCTGCCAAATTGGCTTCTTGCCACTCTGTATAGCCTTCAAATATCTGCCTAAGATTCGGCAATTGCCTAAATGGTCCGCTGATCAGAAACCCAATTTGCTTTCCTTTTAGCATCGGCATATGGGTATTGAAAAAAGCCCGGTCAAAAAATGTTTTCCATAACGACGATAAATATCGGTCACAAATCGCCCCGGCAAATATAATAATGTCGGCGTTCTTTATCCTACTATTATAAAAATCGATAAAGCCGTCTTTGCCACTATACGCGCAGGTATTATCATATCCGCACTTAATACACCCCAGGCAGCCGCCTTTAATATCGACATTGTGGAGATTAAATACTTCCGCCTGCCCGGAAAAACGCGCGGTCATGCTCTCGATCATCCGCTTTAAGTTTATCTGATACTCTTCAGCGTCTGTTACGATAACAACCTTTAACCCTCCCGCATCAAATTTACGCTGCTGTGAACCTGGGACATACTCACTGCCTTGATTTAGAATTGGCGGATATACCTTAGCTGCTGGCAGTCTTCCCTCAATAGCAGCAAAAAATGTTTCTGAAAACTCAAGCAAACTCCCCCGGGCATCCTCTTTAAAAATATCGTGCATTCCCGCAGAGTATGAACCATAAACCTTCATATCCAAATCATCGCAAATACCATGCAGATAATTATGAGCCGTATGATCAAAAAAGTGAATTGAGGTTGTTAATATCGCCGCCGGTTTACCAGCAAAAGCTTCTTGGGCCGCCCGCTCGGTTATAAGTTCAATAAACCGCTTATACCCTGAATGCACCAAAAAAACATACAAGGGGAACGCCCACACCACACCGTCAGCCGCTCTGACCTTCTCAGTTATTTCCTCAAACACCTGATTATCACTTTCAAGTTTCCTAATCCCTTGAGCTACATTACATATTACAAATTCATGCTGTGAATACTTTTTTTTGATGAACGCTACATACTGCATTGTAACACTATTATCGCCCTTCGGACTTCCATTAAGCACAACAATCTTCATATTTAAATTCTCCTTTTTGCTTCTAGGTTTAAACCTCAAACGCAGGCTCCGCTTACTATAACGGTGTTATATTCCATTCCTACTATAACACCGTTATACTACTGAGTCAAGATTTTCCTCTGGTCTTACTTCTCATACATCTTCCACTTGTGCGATTAACTAAAATTTGCTATGATAAATAAAATTGCATAGTATTCAAACATCTTCGGGATAGGGTTAAACTCCCAACCGGTGGTAAAAGCCCACGAGCCGCAAGGCAGACTTGGTGTGATTCCAAGGCCGACAGTATAGTCTGGATAAAAGAAGATAAGCAAAATCCCCATCCCGAAGAATTTTGGGATGGGGATTTTTACTGTATTTTTCAGGAGGAGCTATTATGCATAATTATAATGTTAAATATTTAGTAAAAGTAAGTTTGCTTGCCGCTATGGCAACGTTGTTGATGTTTATGGAAATACCATTACCACTACTGCCGGTTTTCCTGAAACTTGATATCAGTGAATTACCGGCTATAATTGCCGCATTTTCCATGGGGCCACTAGCCGGCATACTTGTTGAACTCATCAAAAATGTCCTACATTCAGCCAATACCCAGACACTTGGCATCGGCGAATGTGCCAACTTTTTAGTAGGTACGGCTTTTTTGGTTCCTGCTGGCTATGTGTATCGGAAACGTGCTAATTACCTTGGCGCGATCATAGCCTTAGTCTTAGGAACTGTCTCAATGGTCGCTTTGGCCTCAGTGCTTAATTACTTTATACTGCTACCACTATACCAGTACGCTCTCCATTTCCCACTGGATCAGATAGTTGCCTCAGGCTCCGCTGCCAATCCCCATGTCAGAGATTTAAAAAGCTTTATTACCTTTGCAATTGCACCCTTTAATGCCATTAAAGGCTTGGTGATATCCTTATTTACTTTGCTGATTTATAAAAAAGTACTGCCTATGCTGCGGGAAGGATAGTTAACAAAACATCTTCTTCTTCAATTTACCATATTCACTTTGTACATAGCCTTCTGCCCACTCCTGATCAGCAATACTTTCCACTTTGACAGCGCAATATTTATACTCTGGTGTTTTAGAAATAGGATCTAAATGGTCGATTGTCAATTCATTACAAGCACCAATCCACCAATGATAGGTCATATACACAGTACCTGTATTCACTCGTTCTGACTCAAGCACTCTGGTTATAACTTTGCCCCGGCGCGAAGCTACCCATACAAGCTCTTGATCTTTGATCCCCAACTTTTCCGCATCTGCAGAATTTATCTGTACGCAACCCGGTTCATCCGCTAATGTTTGAAGAGCTGCACAGTTTCCGGTCATCGTCCGAACAGAATAATGGCCAATCTCTCTTACCGTGCACAATATCAATGGATATTCTTTATCCGGCACTTCCTTAGGAGCGCGGTATTCGGCAGCAAACAGCAAACCTTTGCCACTTGGCGTATCAAACTTGTTCCCTTCATACAAATACTTTGTACCAGGATGGGTTTCACTTGGACAAGGCCACTGAATGCTGCCTAACTCTTCTAGCCGCTTATATGTTACACCATAATAAATCGGGCACAATAATCTGAGTTCTTCCCAAATTTCCTCGGCATTATTATATTTCATCGGATAACCCATAGCCGTAGACAACAAAGAAATTATCTCCCAATCTGGCTTGACATCGCCTTTAGGTTCGATTGCCTTATTAAATTTCTGAAACCCTCGGTCAGCAGCCGAATAAACACCCTCATGTTCCCCCCATGAAGTAGCCGGGAAAATAACATCAGCACAGAGCGCCGTCTTATTCATAAATATGTCTTGAACAATCACCAATTCCATACTTTCTAAAGCTTCTCTAACCCCAGCTGCATCAGGATCACTTTGCACCGGATCTTCGCCGAAAATATAATAAGCTTTTAGTTTACCTTCTTTAACAAGATGCGGCACTTCAGTAAGATGGTAACCAGGTTTAGCAGGTAAACTTACCCCCCAGGCTTTTTCGAATTTTTTTCTAATTTCCTCATCCTCAACCGATTGATACCCTGGAAACACATTTGGCAATGCACCATGGTCGCAGGCTCCCTGTACATTGTTTTGCCCCCGCACCGGGCCTACCCCGACATTGGGCCGACCTAAATTCCCGGTTAATAGCGCTAGCGAAGATAAACCCTTAACAACATCAACAGCTTGGCCAAATTGCGTTACTCCCATACCCCAAAGAATAGTAGCACTAGAAGCCTTCGCATACATTCGGATTGCTTCCCGAATAGTTTTAGCCGGAATTCCGGTAATACCTTCTACATACTCTGGCGTATATTTTTTTACATTTTTTTTGTATTCGGCAAAGCCTTCAGTATAATTGGCTACATATTGCTTATTATATAACTCTTCTTCAATCAATACATTTCCAAATGCATTAACCAGTGCCATATTAGAACCGTTCTTAAGCGGCAGCCACAAATCAGCAATTTTTGCCTGCTCAGTAAACCGGGGATCAGCTACAATGATTTTGGCGCCTTTTTCTTTGGCCTTTATAATTCGCCGGGCTACAATCGGATGTGATTCTGCTGGATTATAGCCAAAAACAAATACACACTTCGTATCTTCAATTTCCGGAATAGAATTCGACATAGCGCCATTTCCTAAGGTAGCAGCCAACCCTGATACAGAAGACCCATGGCAGACCCTAGCACAATGATCAATATTATTGGTCCCTATAGTCGCCCTGGCAAATTTCTGCATAATATAATTGGCCTCGTTACCAGGCCCCCGCGCCGCTCCGGTACACATAATTGCATCCGGACCATACTTTTCTTTAATTGACTGCAATTTTCTCGCCGCAAAATCAATTGCTTCCTCCCAAGATACCTCTTCAAATGCATCTGACCTTTTACGCCGTAAAAGCGGCTTAGTTAAGCGTGCTGTTAATCTTTTAGTATTCTTTAAAAAATCCCATCCGTAATAGCCTTTTAGACATAACTCACTTTCATTAGTACGTCCATTGCCAGGTTCAGCACCAATTACCTCGCCATTTTCTACCGTAAGATAAATCTGACAGCCGCTACCACAATAAGGACATATCGTTAGCACTTTCTTTGCCATTTTTATTCCCCCTACCTGCTTCATGTCCGCACTATCAAATTCTTACCCTAAAGCAGCCCGTATCCGTTTATTTTTTATTTCCTCAATCAAGTCATAACCATGAATCTCATTAATAGCCTTAGTCGGACATACTTTCACACAAGCCGGACTACCATCACTAGTTTTACATAAATCACATTTTATTACTTTAACCGTCTTAGCGTCGTCGTTGTCGGCGCATAACTCTATAGCCCCATAAGGGCATGCCATAACACACTCCTTGCAACCAATGCATACCCCTTCAACTACTTGCACTGAATCGCCGCTTTGAACAAGAGCCGCTTTAGTACACGCCTTAACACACGGAGCATTTTCACAATGCCGGCATTGAATCGGCGTAGTTACCCTTGCGGTTTTAACAACCTTTAATCTTGCTACAAAACTCTCTGCCGTAAGGCTAGAGAGCGCCCCATCTTTACTGTGCGCTAACGCGCAAGCAATTTCACAAGTCCGGCATCCAATACACCGTCCTGGATCTGCTACTACAAAGTCATTCATACTCCTCACCCCACGCGTATGGTTTTCTTTCCTTATACATTAATTTGTGCCGCAGTTATTATCCAATAGCGGTCAAACGACAATATCCACCTAACATCCGTTTATCCCTCTATGAACTTATACGGATTTCTTCGGCTTATAGTGAGTATGCAGCAACTTATGAGCTTGATGACCGAGCGGTTCGCCTAAAAATCTCTGATAAATATCTTGTATTTCCGGATTTTCATGCGATTTGCGAATATATTGCTCTTTATCATGTTCGTAAATACTGCATCCCCGCCTATCATATGCCTTAATCGAATCATCCTTTAGCAGCATTTTGGGCTGACCGCCGCCACTAATACAACCAGCTGGACAAGTCATAACCTCCATAAAATGAAAATCAGCTTCGCCTTGCTTTAGATTTTCCAAAATTGGTACAACATTTTTCAAGCCTGCTACCACAACAGTTTTAAGCTTCAATTCACCAGTATCTAACGTAAGTCTCTTAATACTTTGCTCCCCTCTGGCTGCAGTTACGTCTACATCACTAAGTTGTTTACCTGTAAGCATTTCATAGGCAGTACGAATTGCCGCTTCCGTTACCCCGCCAGTTATGCCAAAAATACTGCCGGCTCCGGAGTATACGCCTAACGGCTTATCAAAAGTTTCTTCCGGCAAGCTACTAAAATCAATCATTGCTTCTTTAATCAAATAAGCTAGTTCCCGAGTTGTCAGTACTGCATCTACGTCTTGATAGCCGCTGGCTTTCATCTCCCGCCGTTCAGCCTCAAATTTCTTACAAGTACAAGGCATAATCGCCACACTATATACTCTTTCAGGCTCTACACCATCAACGCTTGCCCCATAAGTTTTAAACATGCTGCCAGCCATTTGCTGAGGTGATTTACAGCTTGATAAATTATCGATAAACTCGGGATAATGTGTTTCCACAAACTTTACCCAAGCCGGACAGCACGATGTAAACATCGGCAACAAACCATGGTTTCTCACTCGGCTTACCAGTTCACTTGCTTCTTCCATAATTGTTAAATCTGCAGCAAAATTTGTGTCATAAACCCGGTTAAAACCAATCCGCCTAAGTGCCGCCGCCATTTTCCCTGGTACAAGACTGCCAAGCGGCAATCCAAACTCTTCGGCAAGAGCCACTCTGACAGCTGGAGCGCACTGCACCATCATAAATTTGGTTTTACTCTTAAGCACATCCCTAACTTTTAGCAAATCGCCAATACTATGAGCTGCAAAAAGCGGCTCCGTTATAAATTCCGGCAAATGCCGAACACTAAGCCTTTTTTGCCGCGAAACATTATGCTTTTCAAACACTGAATCATAGGCACTACATACCTGAATACATTGCCCGCACATAACACACTTAGCCTGATTAATAATTTGCGTGCCGCCCTGCTCACCTTCAATAGCATTGACAGGGCATACAGCAGCACATTGACGGCATCCGGTACAAAGGTCCGGATCTATTTTTATTCCATCATAAGATTTCACTCGATTTCCCCCGCCCACTATATATACTTTTCTTTAACTTCAGCAAGTCGTTTAGCAGCCGCTATGCGGCGCTCACTCTGGTCTCTACCAATATCCGCAACATACTTTAATGCATTATGCGGACACGCTTCAACACACGCCGGTCCTTGCGACCGTTCGCTGCACAAGTCACATTTACTGGCAACAACGGTATTATTTACTGTAATAAGCTCTATAGCACCAAATGGACAAACTAAAATACAGCTCTTACAGCCAATACAGTTGGTTTCATCAATCACAATCCGGTTACCCTGCTTTTTTATTGCAGAAACCGGACAACTCCTTAGACACAAGGCATCCTCACAGTTACGGCACTGAACTGGAACACTCACCTCAGGAGTTTTCACAAGATACAAGCGTGACATAATTGGAACATCCATATTTCCAACTGTTTTAATCTCTTTCTTACTATGTGCTACAGCACAGGCTACTTCACAAGAACGACAGCCAACACATTTTTTTGCATCGGCTGTCACAAATGAATTTAGATGACTATGCACTTCTAAATCCCCCATTATTATACTTAACATGTTTTAAAACCAATTTGTTTCATTCTACTTAACATTAAATTACGAGACTAATTGACTCTACTGTCCTCAGCACTTACAATTATATCAAATCGCTATCCATACTAATAATACTAATAATATTTGGATTCAATACCTTATAGGTATGGTTACATCAGGAGGATTCTTTTATGATAAACATGCGTGAACTAGAATACTTTCTTACTATTGCCCAAGAAGGTAATATCACTACAGCCGCCAAAACTTTACATATGGCCCAGCCTCCGCTTAGCCGCCAAATGAAACTGTTAGAAGAAACCTTGGGTACCAAACTTTTTGAGCGCGGCCACCGCAAAATTCAGCTTACCGAAGCCGGCCGCGTACTTAGAAATCGGGGAGAACAGTTACTTAAATTAATGGATAATACAATAAAAGAAATTAATGAAATCGAAACAGGCACGCACGGTACTCTATCGCTTGGTACAGCCACTACTTCCGGAGTAACTATTCTGCCAAAAGTCGCTCGTATCTTCCGCAATCAATTTCCGGATTTAAAGTTTGAACTGTGGGAAGGAGAATCCATACGAATCATTGAGTTATTAAATGCCGGTTTAATCGAGATAGGGTTAATACGCTTTTATTTTGATACCGATACTTATGAATCAATTCAACTGCCAAACGAACCAATGGTAGCTGCAATTAACAAGAATACCGATGATTATATTGACGACAGCCAATCTACAATTAAACTTCGTGATCTAGCAGACAAACCGCTAATGATTCACCGCAAATATGAAGCCCTTCTCACTGAATATTGTCAGCAAAATGGTTTTAATCCTTATTTTCTTTGCAAAAGCGACGACATCATGCCAATTTTAGCTTGGGCTGATGCAGGCGTAGGCATAGCCATTGTACCGCAAGCAGCAATTGGTCTCATCCCAAGTACTTCAACAGTTTTCAAAACAATAATCGATCCCTGTATTGAAACTTCATCAGCCATTATCTGGATGCGTAGCCGCCGTCTCTCAACCGCAGCCCGCCAATTTTTAACTTTGTTCACAACAATAAATAACGCTACTGAGTCACGCTTCAAATATCAATCTTCTCCCTAAAAAACAACTATCTCACAAAAATTAGCGTATCATAAAAAAGTAGATGGCTGTGTTGATATCAACACAGCCATCTACTTTTCTTACCACTTTATCAAGACTACCCCCCAAGCTGGGTGTTTAGTCCGTGCGCTTCAAAAAGCGCCTTGATTCTTTCCTGCCGCTCTGGCGGAATTGGCTCCACATTCAGCTTATATTCCATCCCAAGCTGCGCATACTTGACCTTTCCAAACTCATGCACAGCCATAATATCAACTCGTTCTACTGATTTTAACGAACCCAAAAGTTCGGCAATGCCGTTAAGGGTTTCTTCCGAATCAGTATATCCGGGAATAACAGGCACCCTGATTATCAGGGGTTTACCAATTGCGTCCAAACGTTTTAGGTTTTGAAGAATAGGTTCATTGGATACACCGGTATTTCTCTGGTGCGCCGCTAGCTCAATACCCTTAACATCAAACAACAATAGGTCGGCTTCCTCAAGCGCTTTAATGCCTTCCGGCGACGTTACAAAGCCGCAGGTATCTATCGCCGTATGAATATAATTTTCTTTACACCTTTTGATAAGCTCTAAAACAAACTCAGGATAACAAGTTGCTTCGCCACCGCCAATAGTTACCCCGCCACCGGAAGAACGGTAAAACTGCTCATCCTTTTTAATCACGGCGAAGAGTTCATCAACAGTGTAGTACTCACCAAAACGATCTAAAGCACCTGTATAGCATACATCGATACATTTGAAGCAATTCGTGCATAACTGTCGGTCAATATCTAGCCTGACATTGCCCGCATCTGTTTCAAGCTTAATGGCACCTACAGGACATACTGACACGCAATTCCCGCAGCCCGTGCACTTTGCAGCGCTTACCTTAAGTTCGGGATGAAATTTCTGTCCCTCGGGATTACAGCACCAGATGCATTTTAACGGGCAGCCTTTTAAAAAAACTGTAGTTCTTATGCCATAGCCATCGACAAATGAACCGTGAATTATATGAAATATCGGCGCTCTTACTTCGTCCATTTTTGTTCTCCTTGTTTAGTGTTATACTTCCTCGAACTGCATTCTGGCAATAATATCATTCTGAAGTTCAGGACTTAGTTCGACAAAGTAAGCACTATAGGTCGCCACCCGAACCAGTAGATCCTTATACTGCTCAGGATGTTTTTGGGCTTCTTTCAGCGTATCGGTGCTCACAATGTTGAATTGGATTAAAAATCCGCCGGTTTCACAGTACGTACGGATAAGCGATGCAAATTTCCGAAGTTTCTGGCCATCTTTTAGCGCGTCAGGACTAAACCGCATATTCAGAACCGAACCGTTGGTTATTTTTGTATGATCTAATTTTGCTACCGACATCATGGTCGCAGTCGGACCAGCTACGTTTCTTCCCTGATGTGGCGATATCCCGCCTTCAGCAATTGGCTGACCGGCTTTTCTTCCATCCGGCAGTGCTCCGACAACAAAGCCCAGCGGTATATTCGCGGTTACTGTACCAGCGGCACAGTTAGATACCGATCCGGCAAAACCTTTCACTTTGCCCACTTCTTTGCTGGCCATGGAAATTACGTCATTAACAATTGCATCGACATATTCGTTATCATTGCCGAATTTAGGCGCTGACGACAAAATATGGAGGACTTCTTCTTCGCCTTCAAAGTTTTTAGCCAGAGCATCCAGAACTCGCGCCATAGTAAGTTTCTTATCTTCAAATACTGCTTTTTTGATCGCCGCCAGCGAATCGCCAACATTAGGCGTTCCGGCCAACGATACCGCGTAAGTAGAGTACGGAGTTCCCCCATTACATGCATCTCGGCCATTCTTAATGCAGTCATAATAGAGGCTGGATTGAAATGGTATTGGAGCAAATTCAGCAAAAAGCTGTTTATCGACGTTTCTGAACATTAGGGCTACAGGCATTAACGTTTCTACTTGTTTTTGGAATGCCGCCCATAATTCTTCATATGTTTTGAAATTGCGCGCATCACCAGTTTGGGGACCTACTTGTTCGCCAATGATCCGTGAAACACCATTATTTAGTGCCAGTTCCAACAATAGCGGCATATTGACCATTCCTCCAGGAATGTCCAAAGAGTGTCCGGCTACCGTCGGGCTGTTGCAGCCGGTTATGCCATAGCAACGTGCCAGGTCGATAGGTTTCCCGTCTTTCAGTAGCTGCTGAATAGTCGTCTCATCACTTAAGAATTTTACTTTTCCACTTAGAGCTTTAGCAACTTCACAAGCTTTCATTACAAAAGCATCAGGAGTTTTCTTATGGATTCGAACGATAATATCTTCCGAGTTTAAGGCAACTTCCTTCTCAGCTTCCAGGAAAAGATATGATAGTTCGTTGACTGCGTCTTTTCCGTCTGCTGTCAGGCCGCCAAGAACAATGTTCGCTCCTAACGTAAAACCGGCGAAGAAACTGGCCATTGGAGTAGGATAAGGTATTACCAAGCCATTGGTTTTTATATAAAAAAGTTGGATTAGTTCACGGGCTAAATCAGGAGTAATAGTTCCTGCTTCTACATCCTTTTTGTATAACGGATACAGGTACTGATCCGCCCGCACGAAACCGTTGCCAGGTCCTGGAGCTTCGATTATTAGCACCAGATAAGTTATCCACATCGACTGTAGTGCTTCATAGAAAGTGCGCGCCGGATTAGCCGGAACCCTTTTACAGGTCTCAGCAATAAGTTCCAGTTCAGCTTTTCTTGTCGCATTAGTTTCTTTTGCAGCCATGTCTTTAGCAAGTTTAGCGTATCTTTCAGCAAACGCCGCCGCCGCTTCGAGTGTAATTTTCACGGCGCTAAGATATTGATATTTTTCAAACTCACTGACGTCGGCAAGATTGAGTTTAGCAATTTCTTCGTCAACTTCTTCTTTAATACCGTTTAAACCTTTATTGATTATAATTTCATAATCAGCGCTGGAGTGCCCATAGTATTGGTTATTGCCGCAAAAAGCAGCTCCGCCCTGAACTACATTATTGAGTTTCAAGAGATTTTCTGGTATCCTTGCAGTCCACTTGTCAATAAGTGATTTTCCTTTCCAGTAAGGAAGAAACTCTTGCATTTTTTCTTGCGCTTCTTTTGGTATCGGGGCAAATCTGTCAACGTTTCGCGTTGACAGAAGTTCCATTTCTTCCAAATACCAACCGGAGGTTAGTTCTGGCGTCAGCAGACCGCCACGTTGTTTGCTTGAACCACGGCCTACAATTAGTTCGTCGTTAGCGATGCCAATAGTCATTTCTTTTAAAATCTTAGCCAAAGCCTTGGCTCTTCTGATTGCTTCCGGCTGCCCTTCGGTTTCTTTGTAGGACTCGGTCATCAGATAGCCTCTCTCGACGCATATCTCAGGAGTTGTGAGCATTTTTTCACGTAAATTTTTAATTCGTTCTTTTCCAATACTTTGCACTTTGTTTTTCTCTCTCCCTTTTCCTCTTAATTTACTTAAACCTTTTTGAAACTTATTTGAAAGATTTAGGCACATAAGCTACAATCACTCCTACATAATCAGCATTTCAGTTTTTACAACTGCGCCTATATTTAATATATAAAAATTATTTAATTAGGAATTATCCAATAATCTTATTTTCGAAATCAAATCAGAAATCACCACGACCAGTTATATTGCTTCTGCGATTCTTTCAACCTCGTTAGCTGTAGAAGCCAGTGCTTGCATAGTTGCCCCCATTTCTGCTGTTGCCGCAGCTTGCCTTTCACTAAGTTCTGAGGTGTTTTGAATTATTTTTACTACCCCAGTAGTCTCTTTATGAATATCTTGAAGAATCTTTTTGATTTCACTAACCGATTGTGCACTATTAACCGCCATTTTGCGAATCTCGTCTGCCACAACAGCAAAACCACGGCCATGCTCGCCAGCTCGTGCGGCTTCAATGGCGGCATTCAAACCAAGCAAATTCGAATTCGAAGCAACATCGCTGACAAACCGTAAAATATCATCCGTTTTATTAATTTGAGCTAATACACCTTCACCGCCAATCTTAACTTTGCTTAAATCTTCAGCCAATCGGGCGGCAGTAACTCCTAATTCTTCAGTTGTTGCTGCAACTTCCTCAGTTGTAGCGGCTATTGTTTGTGCCGTTGTATGAAGCGTATCATAAACATCCAAACTCACTGCCACACTGAGAACGCCACTAATATTACCAGCATCATCAAATATCGGAGTATTCGTAGTTTTCCATTTAAAGCCAAAAATTTCCTTAGGAACAATAATCGTAAGTTTTCTTCGCTCTTTAATGCAATTAAAAGTCAATGCATCAGAAGGAAGCCTGTCACCAACTTTAAATGCTGGTATTTGCGGGTTTTTCAAATGAAAATCTGCCATGTGATGAGCAAGTACATAACCATCTCTGTCTATTACAAGAACGCTGCAATCAACCGGAGATGATTCCTTAATTAGATCAGCGGAAGCGACAAGAGCCTCTAATTTAGTCATTTTAACTACCCCCACTTTTTTATCATTGCTACATCAAACCTTAACCCGCATCAAAAAAGCGGAATGGTAACCCGCACTGAATTCATAACCCACTGCGGATTACCTCCAAACCATTATTATCTTGTTAGAGCGGTAACACCTTTTTAAAAGCTTATTCCTGTCCTATTTCCTGGCAAAAATCTTTGGTGGATTCATAGCCAATGCGAAAAAGCAACCAACAACTGCAACCGCGGTTACAATCACCATTGATACTGAATAAAGGCCGGTAGTATGCAAAGCATATGAGCCTGCAAAAACACCTGCCGTACCACCAAAAACGCCGATACCCTGCGCCAAACCGCCTAATTTACCGGTAACATGTTCCGGATAATTACGAGCGATGAAGGCGATGGAAGGCGGAATACACAGTGCCTGGAAGAATCCGGCCAAAATGAGGTTGACCAGCATAATTGATTCACTGCTGGTAACAAAAGCGAATTTCATGCCGGCACAGAAGATGGCAAAACCAATGAAACCAATGAAGACAACTGGTTTGGAACGGCCACCAAAGAGTTTTTCCACAATGAAACCACTCAATACCGCCCCAACCATAAATGCGAACTGTAACGCTGTCATAAACTGACCGGCAGCCACTGGACCTTTACCAAGACCTACCGGTGAATCAATCGCGATATAGCCGGGAATAAGATCATTGAACCCTTGCATTACCCAGGATAGCAAAACAACACACATTATTGCGCCCCAGGTTGCAGGCAGCTTCAACGCCGCCGCAAAGTCACTCTGACCACCAGCCGCTGTTCCAGCTTCTTCAGCCGATGGCATAGCAGGCGGCTTAGGTCCAAAAACAATTACCAGCGTCATTACCAAGGCAATTACAGTAATAACAGTCAGCCAAGCCATTGTAACAGCCCAATCACCAGTAGACTCAAACACAGCCGGTGCAACCATAAAGCCAATGGCAATCCCAAGTCCCATTGACATCCCCTGGATACCGGTAACAATCCCACGTTCATTTGCCGGAAACCATTGCGCCGCAACCCTGGCAGTAGACGCCATAATCGGACCGGTACCAATACCCTCGATAATCCGAAGAACGCTCAGACCACCAAGGGTAGTCCCAAAAAACGGCATTGCCAGTTCACCGATCGCAATAAGTATAAGGCAAACAACCCAAACCCTAAACGGGCCGAAACGGTCAAGTAGCGCTCCACCAATAAGACAAAAGATCGCAACAAACAGGTTATACATTCCCATGGTAGCGCCAGTCGCTTCACCCAGACTGATACCAAGTGCTTTAGCTATCGGCCCCATCAATGGAGCAGGCGAAATCAGAGCTACAGCAGTAGTTGCTGTTGTAATGCAAAGTGTAATCAAAACAAACCAACGAAAGCGCGGAAATAGTGCAGATGTACTCATTCATTTCTCCTCTTTTCTACGATAATTACAATGTCCTTAACTGCATTTTAATGTTGATATTTCTGAGTAAAAATATTGCAACTCACCATCTCGCCCTTGATAGCTCAAGTTAATACCCAAACCTTTACTCTATTAAAGCAATTCTGACTTTTAGCAAAAAATAGAATTCTAGAGGAATTCAGGCATTTAGATGCTTTATCGCCACCTTTTCACTAAAACATCCAGCTACATATTATCTACTTATACTATAAGCGAGGAATTAATAAACTACGTCTTACTTAACTATCTGCTTTGTTCGTAATCGGAGCAACATCGTTAGATCCTGATGGAGCTACCAATGTTGCTCCACTTGTTATCTTCTGAGAACCATCTGAATTGAAACTGTTATGCTTTTTTTACCTATAAACACCGCTTTTCAGCAGTCAGACTATTTGAAGAAGAAATCAAGCTGTGCCCGGAAGAAATTGTCTTTTTTTCCACTAGTAACAGCAATACTACTATCTCTAGTAGAAGTACCAGCATCAATATACTTCTGCATATCATACCAAACTGTCAATAGCGTGCTGTTCCACGGAGCATAATGCATGCCAACTCTAACGCCTTTCAGGTTGGCATAGTATCTATCATCGTTACTTATGATTGAGTTACTTTCAAGGTTGTGATAGGCAACATAAAAATCATAAGTTTTAGCCACAAACGGGATAGCGTTTTTATACGTAAGTTGGGCGAAGTAGCCTTTATTAGCTTCATCATAATTAGATTTCACATAAGCTGCTTTGAAGGCCAGATCTTTACTTAATTTGGTGTCAAAACCGCCCTCAAAGTAATTATAGTAATCATCATTACCTATAGCCACAGGCGCTACACCTAGGTTAGTTTGATTTCTTTGATAAGAAGCCTTAATATTAGTATTCGGAGTAACAGCAAAAACAACATCAGCTGCCTGGTAACCCATACTACCAAATGTCCCCTGAGGAACATACATGGTATCCTGACCAGCTACGAATGTGGTTTTTACCTTATCACCGAAAGATACCAAAGCACCGCTGACTTCCAGGTAATCACCATGAGTCAGTCCATAAGCCGGAATGTATGTGAAGCGGCCAAGTTTAGCACTCATCCCGTTAAACTTTAAATCTGCGTAAGCCTGAAGACCAAAATGCTGCCAGTCGGCTTTCCCATTTGGAGAATCAGTTGAAGTATTGTTATTCCATTGCGTAGAATTCTGTAAGAATTGTCTGTGCAGTTCACTCTGCGTAACTACTTGAAAATTGTCGTTGACTTTAAAATAGGTATTAAGTACGAATACCATACTTTTATCATCGACTTTTTCTACGTCGTAATGATCATAACGGTTGCCAAAAATGCCAAAATAACTAAAATTGCTAGTATTATTTTTTAGCGCTGCTACGTTGTTTTCCAGAGTTGTCACCCTGGTGCCGAGACTCTGCAGTTCGGCGGAAAATTCACGTGCCAATTTTCCGATCAGTGCCTTGTTTTCAGCATCGGCTTTATCGACTTTAGTCATAGCGTTGGCTACAATTTGAGCCATTTCATAACGAGTCAGAGTTTTTTCGCCTCTATAAGTACCATCGCCCATACCATCGATGATACCGGCTTTAGCAAGCTTATTTACCGCCCCATAGGCCCAATGATTTGCCGGAACATCGCTAAATGGACTGACAGCCGCTGCGGCCACACTAGCGAAACAGAATATACACACCATAATCATAGCGATTAGGCTTTTCTTCATATTTAACCACCTCATTCATTTTTTTAAGGAATTCCGTGGTTCATATATTGCTAGCACTAATCTGCGAATCCAATTACTCCCAAGCTGAACACCAGCTGGTTTGACCCGGTTGTTCCGGTTTTCACGAAGTTCAGTGAACTATTCCACAGTTTCTTTCACTTTTCCGTTAAACCATTCTCGCCGAATCGGTTATGTCACCTCCCTTTCCCTTAAAGGTCTTTTAGTGCACACAACCCTCCTTTAACTAATGCGTTATTTATTATAAAATAGGTACCGCAAAGTTATAAGTTAAAGTATTATCGGCTTTCATTAACTATATGTAAGCAGCTATCCAAGAATTCATATAATATATCGATAATCAAAGTCGCCAATACTATAGCTTTTAATTGATATATATCAACCAACTAAAGAAATGCTTAACTATTTAAGCACTATTTAGGTATTATTCAAATTTTTGCTATAAATCTGAATATTAATCTTAATTAAATATTATCCTATAAATTATTCGAAGTCAATTCCGCATTAATACCAATTAAGAATTAGTGAAATAACTATTATAAAAAGAACTTCTTTAGCTCCATTTATTTAAAGCGAGCTGTCCGTTATACGCTCGCTTTTAACTTGTGCTCTTTAATTGACAACCTGTCCATTTCAAGTACAAATACTAACTATCATACTTAATCTAAAAAACGAAAACTCCCCTTAAAAGAGGGAGTTTTCGTTAGACAGCAGGAGAGTCTTATCCTACTGAAGGAATTTGTTCAACCTTAGCTGAGCAAACTCCAGATTTTTTTACCGTCTGCTTCTTCGTTACCTCACAGACTATTTGAAAAAGAAGTCCAGTTGAGCCCGGTAGAAATTCTGCGAAGCGCCGGTGCTGATATATTTGGCATTATCATACCATAAAGTCAGCAGCGAGCTATTCCACGGAGCATAATGTACACCATATTTGATACCTTTACGATCCGCCAAGAGCGGAATATCATTGCTCATAATTGAATTGGCTTCCAAATTGTGATAAGTCACAAACACATCATAGGTCTTAGCAACAAAAGGTATTGCATTTTTGTAACTAAGTTTAGCATAGTAGCCTTTGTTATCTGCACTAACATCTGACTTTACATATGCTGCTTCAAAACCTAAGTCTTGAGTTAATTTAGTGTCAAAACCGCCTTCAAAATAATTAACGTCACTAGTGTCGGAATTTTGCATATAGACTGCCCGCACATTAGTATTTTGTGCAACCGGACAAACTACGTCAATTGCCTTATAGTCGGTTTTTGCCAATTCCATATCAGGAATGTATAAGCTATTGCGGCCTGCAACAAGCGTTGTTTTAACATTATTGCCAAAAGAAACAAGACCACCAGTGACTTGTTGATAATCACCATGTACAAGACCGTAAGCCGGCAAATAACTGAACCGGCCAACTTTGGCGCTCCAGCCCTCGAAAGTGCCTTCTCCATAAAACTGCCTGCCCACCTGATTCCAAGCCCGATTACCTGCTACAGACTCGTCATATGTGTGATGAAATTCACTTTGAGTTACAACTTTAAACTGATCGCTAAATTTATAGGATGCGTTAAAAATAAAAACAGCACTTTTATCGGTAACTCCACTATCAGACTTGTGGTCATACCGGCTACCGAAGATACCAAGATAACTGAACTTGTTCGAATCATTATTATCTGCGGCTACTGGAGTTTCTTCCTGCTGTGATACTTTATTAGCAGAATCATCTGCAGCTGTATTTGTGGCCGCAGCAGCCACACTTGCAAAACATAATATTCCTGCCATAGTCATAGCGATTAGGCTTTTCTTCATTTAGTTACCACCTCTTCATTTTTTTGAGGAATCCGTGTTTCATCTTGTCAACCATTAATGACTACGATTTTAACTACGACTGGCTAAAAGTATAGGCATTTGACTCGGTTATTACCGTTTCACGAAAACAGTGAACTGTCCAAAGTTTCTTTCACTTTCCGCTAAACAGATTGCACCAAATCATAAATACCTGTGCCACCTCCCTTCCTCTTCACTTTTTGTAGCTTTGCCTTCCACCCCCTTCAGCTAAACAAAAGTCTATCAATAAATAAGAAGTACAAGCAAAATTATAAGATATACTAATCTAACACCATCAAATATGTAAACCGCTAATCCGTACTAATACTTACTACTGGATTAAGCGTTATTGACAAATTATAACCCAATTACCAAAGCAATCCCAATTTACTACAATTCATCTAATATATTGATTATTTGAGCTTTAAATACTGTTTAAAATTTGTTCAAATTTACCCTGTATAAATTTTATCCTATAAATTTGACTTAGTCAATTGATAATTAAATAATTAAGTATTGCCCAACAATTAATTATTCAATTAATGTTTAGCAATGGGATTATACAAATAAACTGACACCACTTTTAAAAGCGGTGTCAGTCAGCGTAATTTTTAAGTTATTCTACGGGAAAACATTCTTTTTACGGCCAATAAATAAACAATCCTGTTTATTTTTACACTCTTTCCAGGACGACAGAGACACCAGCACCGCCGCCAGCACAGAAGCTGATAAGACCAGTGCTAAGGTTACGCCTTTTCAATTCGTAAACTGTTTTAGCAACCAAAACAGCACCCGAACCTGCTAATGGATGACCATGAGCAATAGCGCCGCCGTTTACATTGAACTTGTCCTCAGGAATGTTAAGATCACGAACACAAGCAATTGACTGAGAAGCAAACGCTTCGTTGATTTCTACAAGGTCAATATCCTTCATGGTCATGCCGGTTTTCTTGAACAATATATTTGTCGAAGCAACCGGTCCAACACCCATGATTTTAGGATCAACACCAGCCGTAGCATAAGCTTTGAATTTAGCCAAAATTTCAAGTCCCATCGATTTGGCCAATTCTTTTTCCATAACAACCATAGCGCCGCCGCCGTCACTCATTGGCGAACTATTGCCGGCAGTCAGAACGCCGTCCTTTTTAAACGACGGACGCAACTTAGCAAGACTTTCCATGCTAGTTTCAGGCCGCAAAGCTTCATCCTTGGTAAACATTGAAGTTTTGCCTTTACCCAAATTCACTTCAACCGGAACAATCTGCTCATTAAAATAACCTGCATCCCAGGCAGCAGCTAATTTTTGATGGCTGCGAACCGCAAATTTGTCACATTCCTCACGTGTTATGCCATACTTTTCTGCTATATTTTCAGCCGTAATACCCATTGGCAGATTGCCAAGTTCATCAGGAGCCGTATGAATTACGGACCACTGCGGCGCAGCCACCTGATAGCCGACAGTCGCTTTATCCATAACATAAGGCCGACGTGAGTCGCTTTCTACACCACCAGCAACAAGAACATCATGATAGCCAGCTTCAATAAGAATTGCCGCATAAGCAAGCGCGTTAAGTGATGCCGGGCACTGACGATCAAGGGTAATACCGGGAACAGTGATCGGCAAACCAGCTGCCAGAGCAACCATACGGCCCATGTTGTTAATTTCATGGTTCATTAGATTAGCGTAGATTACATCTTCAATAATTGACGGATCAATCTTTGCCCTTTTAACAGCTTCTTTTACAGACAACGCGCCCAATTCATGAGCCGGAACCGACGCTAAAGCGCCACGGCACTTACCTACCGGTGTACGTACTGCGGAAACAATTACTGCTTCTCTCATTAAATATACTCCTCCTATTTGCTTGTTCATTAGTAAATAATTTTCTACTTAGCACCCTTTAGACCAAGAATTTTTCTTGCGTCAGCCGGAGTAGCAACATCCTTATTAAACTCCTTAATCAGACGAGCAGCCCGTTGTACTAATTCTACATTAGTCGCCAATCGATCAGGAGCATAGTAAATATTGTCCTCCAGTCCTACCCTCACATTACCGCCAAGAGCAATAGCCGCATAGAGAAGCGGCAAATGGCCTTTGCCAATACCAAAAGCGGACCAGGTAGCATCTTTTGGCAACAGGTTTTTCAGATAAACCAAATCATCCACAGTGGCCATCGCCGCACCAAGTACACCAAGTACAAATTGATAGTGCGGTGGTGCTTTAAGCACACCTTTTTTGATGAAGTAGTTAGTGGTATGAATCATTCCGGAGTCAAAAATTTCAAGTTCCGGTTTAATATTGTGTTCGATCATAACTTTGCCCAGTTTATCCAAGAACTGCGGTGAATTCATAAACACACCGGCAGGCATCCAGTTGAAGGACCCAGCGTCGAACGAAGCCATCTCTGGTTCAATCTCAATTAAATGAGCCATTCTTTCATCATCCGATGCCCGGTTGTCACCTGAAGTGGTCAGGTTAATTACAACATCGCATTTTTCTTTAACAAGATTAACTGCTTCTTTAAAGATTTCCTTATTCATGGTACCTAGGCCTTCGGAATCCCGCATGTGCAAATGAACTACAGCAGCGCCAGCTTTCCAGCACTCGTAAGCATCGTTGGCAATTTCCTTAGGCGTCAAGGGAATATGCGGATTAGCATCTTTGGGAGTCACGGCACCAGTAAGAGCCGCAGTAATAATTACTTTATCCATGTTCTCACTCCATCATTAAAATAATTATAGCTTTTTATGCATCTTCAGTATTTCAATTAGCATATTATCCCGGAATTTGATAATTTCTTCCGGAGTTTTACCAAATTCAGCGGGGCGATTCTCAAGTTCCTTGAGCACACCTTCTTGCGCAACATCAGGCCACTCCAATGGAATATCAGTCCAATGCGCCATATCCTTGAGCCACATCTGGGAAGATTCGCGAATCATGGTATACAAACCTTTAGCTCCGCCAGCTCCGCCACCAAGATGCATAGTTAGAATTGGACCAAGAATTGCCATGCGAAGTCCAGGGCCAAATAGCAACGCTTTATCAATATCCTCTACCGTACATACACCAGTTAAAATTAGATCCATGAACTCACGGGCTAAAGCAAGCTGCAATCGGTTGGCAATAAAACCCAGTGTCTCCTTGTTTAAGATAACTGGTTCTTTACCGATTTTTTCATAGAAATTATAGGCGCATTGCAATGCTTCCGTACTGGTTTTTTCACCTTTGGTTATTTCAACCAACGGAATTAGATGCGGCGGATTATAAGGATGTCCACCAACAAACCGTTCCGGATGCTCCGCAAATTTAGCAATCTCGGTAATTAACAACCCCGATGTACTGCTGGCAACAATAGTATCAGGAGCAGTATACTTTTCAATTTCTACCACTACACTGCGCTTAATTTCATATCTTTCCGGGCCGCTCTCCTGAATAAACTGAGCATCCTTTACGGCTTCCTCAATGCTGGTAGTATAACTAACTCGTTGTTCCGCTTTGGCAGCCTCTTCTTTGTTTACGATTCCTTTATCAAGAAGAAAAGCTATATTGCTCGCAACATTTTTCTTCGCAACAGCCAATGGATCTTGACCAATGTCATAAATGCAAACCGGATATCCCCGGAGAGCGAAATTGGTCGCCCAGCTGGATCCAATAACACCCGCGCCTATACAAGCAACCTTTTTAATCTGCGCTACGTTCATAAAAGCTCCTTTCAGCATCCGAATACCGTGTACCCAATTAAGCGGTGAACGGGTTACTTCCCCCCATCCATCGCATTAAGGCCATATCCGGACTCCTGTTACCATCCCAAGCACTGGAATAAAGTTACTAACGGAAGTCCCGAAACGAACTCTGATAGGCGAAAACGTTTCAGGACTTCTCATTAACTATCTGCAATAATTTTCACAAACTAATTCCAAATATCTAACTTCTCTTTACCGCTACGCGGCTAAGCAAATACCTAAACAAATATACAAAATGTCTATCTGCCAACGATTTAGCCTACTGCAGTAAGTCCGCCATCAGGATAAATAATTTGGCCGGTAACATAGTTAGATGCCTGAGACGCCAGGAATACCGCAGCACCAATACAATCTTCGACTACAGCCATGCGGTGGATTGGATGGGATGCAGCAATTCTTTCCTTCGCGCCAGGATCTTTCGACAGGAACTGAACCATCATCGGAGTTTCGGTAACCGTAGGTCCGATAGCATTTACAGTAATATTATGAGGAGCCAATTCAACAGCCAGCGTCCGGGTCATCATATCCACTGCACCTTTGCTGGAACAGTATGCTGAATTGCCGCCGCCACATGCCCGCGCACCGCGAACCGACGAAACATTAATAATTTTGCCATAGTTTTGTTTAACCATTACTTTGGCAAACTCTGTACAGCACATCATCAGACCCTTAACATTAACGCTGAATACAGCATCCCAATTATTCATATCAAATTCAAGAGCTGGCGCCTTAATGTTAAGACCTTGGGAATTCACCAAAATATCTACTCGACCCATATCCTTAACAACAGTACTAACCAGATTCTTTATGCTAGCTTCATCAGATGAATCAACCTGAAATACTTTTATTTCCTTGCCAACTTCATTACCAATCTCTTTAGCTGCTTTAGTAAGCCCTTCCATTTTTCTGCTGGCAATAGCAACATTTGCACCGTAAAAAGCCAATCCTTTAGCAATAGCCTGGCCTATTCCGCCAGCCCCACCGATAACAACAGCATTTTTGCCTTTCAATGAAAAAATATCTTCCATTTTTTTCACATCCTTATGTAATTTCGTTTCCAAACTTATTAAAATCCGCTTAGTGAAGTATCAGGCAAATTAACAAATCCAACATACTGGCAGATATATCGGTTTTGTCATTAATGCTCGTTCGCCAGCACTGATACAAATTGAATCCATGCAGGCTCATCGCAATCTTGTTGAAGTGTCCATACGTTTAGTAAGACATAACGTTTTTCACTTCAACTTTTTCACCACGATCTCTCCTCTCTATAGCACTCTTAGCCTTATACTTACTTGCGGCACTTACCGTATTCTTACCACACTCTTACCATATATAATTCCCGGCGTAGGGCATTTTTAAATCACCGCACCGCAAATTACTGTTTTGACAATACGAACTCAGTTAACTCGCATTAACCGGTTGATTAATATCAATATTTTCTATTTATCAAAATCTTTTAATTATATAGTATTATATCTATATTCAAAAATCAAATACCATGTTTAGAACCCTCTTATATTAAACAAGTATCACCAGAATATTAAAGTAGCCGTGAAAAACCCTTGTTTATGCTTGCTTGTTTTCAAACAACCAGAATCATAGTATAATATATGTACATATTAAGGTGAAAAATCAGACTTATTTCACCCATAAATATTGGGAGGAATATTATGGAGCTTTGGCAATTGCGTGAATTCATTACTCTTGCTGAACGTTTAAATTTTAGTGAAGCAGCTAGACATTTATATATTGCCCAGCCAGTGCTGAGCCGACATATAGCTGAATTAGAACAAGAACTAGGTGTACAACTTTTTATCCGGAACAGACATTCAGTTCAGCTGACCACAATTGGCGAACTGTTGCTCGAAGAGTCTTATGCTCTACTTGCCCACTATGACGAAACGCTCCAGAAACTTCATATGGCTGCTTCAGGATTGGAAGGCTGTGTAAAGATTGGCTTTTTAGACGCGGCTGTTAAAGCATTTTTGGCTCCTTTTGCTGTACAATTTACCAAAACCAACCCGAAGATCCAACTACAGCTGTTTTCGTTCGAATTCGTATCAACGCTTACTGATGCGTTGCGGCGAAATGAAATAGACGTTGGCTTCACTATCACCCTTGGCCTACCATATACTACCGAATTAAGTTATAAAACAATCTACAGCGATGTTTTCTCTGTAGTAATGCATCATGACCATCCATTAGCCGGTCAAAGTGTTATTGATGCCGCTGACCTTGCCAAAGAATCCTTTATTCAGATTTCCCGCGACCAAAATCCTGAGGGCTATCACCGAGCATTGGCGATATGTAAAGCCCGAGGTTTTACTCCCAACATTGTTCGTGAAACGCCGCGTATGGACGCTGTACTCTTGATGGTCGAAATGGGTCTGGGCATTTCCATTATGCCCAGGCATTTCAAAGTCTACGCTAGCCCTTCGGTTCGATTTGTTGATCTTAAAGGTGAAGACTGCAACTTTGATGTCGTCCTTGCCTGGAAAGCCAACAATTCCAACCCGGCAATTATGCCTTTATTAAAAGAATATGAGGCTGTCAGTAAGACCTTATTCGAAAACTTGGTTTCCGCCAACAAAGATACTAGCAATCGTTTTATCAGTGATGTAACTGATATTCACTCAATTTAACTCACTATGCGTAATATCTGCTACTTTGCCACAAGGCCCTTAGACGGCATTGTGGCTTTTTTTATTGCAAAAAAACACACGAACAATTGCTCCTGTATTTTTTTGAAATCTGATTCTATGTAAATTATTTTTCCTTACTTTTATGGGCTAAATACCGTAAGCGACCTTCTTCGAAAGCCTTGCGTTCTTCCTCAGTGGTAATTTCTAAACTAGCCACCGGCTGCGGAGTACCGTTTTCATCTAAAGATACCAAAGTAAAAAATGCGGTTAGTGCGGTTTTGGGACTTTCATCCTTTGATAAGTCTTCCACCGTAACAGTAATCAATATTTCCATTGAAGTTCTACCAACATAAGTCAGTTGCCCATAACAAGTTACTACGTCACCAATACGAATAGGAAGGATAAATTTTACTTCATCAATCCTAGCGGTAACGACATTCGTCCGAGCATGCCGCTGTGCCACAGCCCCAGCCGCATTATCCATCATTTTTATTATTTCACCGCCGTGAACATTGCCTGCCGGATTAGCATGCTGCGGCAACATTACATTGGCCATAACTACCTTCGATTCACTGATCGTTTTAGTCTTCATTAATAAAATACCTCCTGACAGCACTTTTCATACGTACCATACCTTGATATTGTAATCTCTGAGCGCTATCATGTCAAAATGTATTCTTCCCTACGACATCTAAAAGGACTGCGCTGAATCTATAGCTTCAACACAGTCCTTTTCTACTTGTCTGTACTACCCTAATTTATCTTCTCTGGTTTTTATAGGCTAAATGCCTTTGCTGCCCTTCTTCAAAAGCCTGGCGTTCTTCCTCTGTTGTAATTTCTAAACAAGGTACCGGCTGAGGAATACCCTTCTCATCTAAAGACACTAAGGTAAAGAAAGCGGTCAGTGCTGTTCTGGGCCTTTCATCCTTTGATAGGTCTTCCACTGTAACAGTAACCAATATTTCCATAGATGTTTTGCCAACATAAGTCAATTGCCCATAACAAGTTACTACATCACCAATCCGAATAGGAAGAACAAACTTTAATTCGTCCACCCTAGCGGTAACAATATTCGTTCTGGCATGTTTTTTAGCTACCGCTCCGGCCGCAGTATCCATCATTTTTACAATTTCACCGCCATGAACGTTGCCTGCCGGATTAGCGTGTTGAGGCATCATTACGTTAGCCATAACTACCTTCGATTCACTGATCGTTTTGCATCTCACTCGGAATACCTCCTGACAACATTTATTAAAAGTCGTACAGTTATTTATTTAAGCCTTACCCAAACTACTTTCTTTAGCCTAAATCGTATTCGTGAGCCTCTTCTTCACCCCGCAGTACCCTAAGACCGCCTAACGCCAATGATTCTAGCTCATTTTCCCCTGGATAGATCGTCACCGGTGCTATAAACTCCACATTTTTCTTAATCCAATTCGTAAGCAGCTCGGAATATGCAAGACCGCCTGTCAAAATAATCCCTTCTACCTTACCTTGTACTACTGTAGCTAATTCGCCGATTGATTTTGCAATCTGATAAGCCATTGCCTGAAAAACTAACTCAGCTTCTTTATCACCGTTTTTAATTCTTTCCAAAACTTCAAGAGCACTATTTGTCCCAAGGTAGGCAACTAATCCACCTTTGCCACGCAGCATTTTACTCATGGTTTGATAGTCATACTTACCTGAATAGCATTCGTCAATAAGTAACCGCCCATGCACCATTCCCGCTCTTTCTGGTGAAAAAGGGCCTTCATCATCAGAAACAATGTCAATCATTCTGCCTTGACTATGCAGACTAGAAGTAATACCGCCACCAAGATGGGTAACAATAAGATTTAAATCATCATATTTCTTCTGGTGCTCAGCCGCATACCTTCGGGCCACCGCCCGCATGTTCAGGGTATGACAAATGCTAGCCCGCTTGATTATAGGCATACCTGTAATACGAGCAATATCATCAAGTTCATCAACAACGGTTGCATCGTAAATGTACGAAGGTATACCCACTGATGAAGCAATCTCAAATGCTATAAGCGATGCTACATTAGATGCGTGTTCTGATATCGGGCGATATTTTAATCTATCAACTAACTCCTCATTAATTCGGTAAGCTCCACCTTTTATTGGGGGCAGCGAGCCACCTCTGGCCACCACGGCAGACAAATCCTTGACACTTACATTGTTTGCAGCCAAAAAAGCCAAAACCGCGTCTTTACGGAAGTCGAACTGCTCAGCAATCGATTTATACTTTGCTAATTCCGCACTCGAATGTTCGATGTTCTGTCTGAATAGCTCTTTTTCGTTTTCAAATACGGCAATTTTAGTTGATGTCGATCCTGGGTTGATGGCAAGAATTTTATAAGTAGATGACATTAAAATATCTCTCCCCGATATAAAGTTCGATCTTAGTAGCCGCGATCAATAATACTAATCGGCAAATAAACTAGCTTTTTTTCGGAGCAACGCTATCATACAGAAAATCAATACGCCACTTGCTTAACCTACATATTCGTGAGCTGTTTCTTCACCCCGAAGTACACGAAGCGTGCCCAGCGCTAATGATTCCAGCTCATTTTCACCAGGCAAAACATAAAAGGGCGCAATAAAGTCAACCCTTTCCTTAACCCAATCGGTAAGCATCTTGGAATGAGCAAGACCGCCAGTCAAGATAATTCCGTCAACTTTACCTTTCACAACCGTAGACAGATCACCAATAGCTTTTGCAATCTGATAAGCCAACGCATGGAAGACCAACTCAGCTTCCTTGTCGCCATTCTTAATTTTTTCTTGAACTTCAATAGCGTTATTTGTACCAAGGTAAGCGACCAAGCCGCCTTTGCCCCGAAGCATCTTGCGCATAGTCTCATGATCGTATTTACCGGAATAACACTCATCAATTAGCAAGCGGCAAGATACTCGCCCTGCTCTTTCCGGCGAAAAAGGCCCATCGTCATCAGGCATAACATCAATCATTCGTCCATTGTGATGCATGCTGACAGTAATACCGCCGCCAAGATGAGCGATAACTAGATTCAGTGACGCATAGTCCTTGCCTAACTGCGCTGCCAGTTTTCTGCCCGCCGCCCGCATATTCAAAGTATGAGCGTGACTGAAGCGTGGAATAGCAGGCATACCGGAAATCCGCGCAATATCTTCAAGCTCGTCTACACAAACGGCGTCATAAATATATGCTGGTATGGATACTGATTTCGCAATTTCATAAGCTATAATCGCTGCCACATTCGAAGCATGCTGAGATGACGGACGGTAGGTTAAATCGTCAACCATCGCTGCATTAACCCTATAGGCTCCGCCTTTCAAAGCCCCTAACGTCCCTCCTCTGGCCACAACAGCGGACAGATCCTTGGCGCTTAGATTATTATCTGCTAAAAAGGCCAGCACAGCTTTCTCACGAAAGTCGTATTGCTCCGCAATTGTTTTATATTTAGCAATTTCAGTACTCGAATGCTCAATATTCTGGCGAAATAATTCTTTTTCATCTTCAAATACGGCAATTTTAGTTGATGTTGATCCTGGGTTGATGGCAAGAATTTTATATGGTGACGCCATTACAATATCTCTCCCCTGATAATAGTTTAGTTTGCTGCCATAACTAGTACTAACAAGCTGAAGCAGCCAATACAATTCCCATATATTTATCGTCAGTCGAGGCCGACCGGGATAAAAGGAGAATAGGAACCTTCGCGCCGACAACAAACCCAGCTGTCCTAGCACCGCCGGAATAAACCAGGCCCTTAGCCAAAAGGTTTCCTGCAGTAATATTAGGTACAACCATAAGATCAACGTCACCAGCTACCGGACTTAGGTACCCCTTAAGATCGGCGGCTTCTTTACTGATCGCCAAATCATAAGAAATTGGTCCTTCAACTATACAGTCCTTAATGATTCCAGAGAGCTGCATCTTTTTAAGTTCATCAGCATCCACGCTTTCCGGAACCTTGGGGTTAACTTCTTCTGCCGATGACATTACAGCAATCTTCGGCTGAGTAATACCCATTTTATTTAAAGTAATGACCGCATTTTCAATCATTTGCCTTTTTTGATCCAAATTAGGATAAGGATTAAGCGCAACATCGGTAATAGCAAATACTTTATGATAAGTCGGCACATCCATAAAAGCTAGATGAGACATGATCCGCTCGGTACGCAAGTTGTTTTCTTTTTGCAGAATCCCCCTCATCAAACTGGATGTTTCAATCTTCCCTTTCATGATGAAGTCTGCTTCGCCTGCATTAATCAGTTTCGCAGCATACTTAATAGATTCGTCCAATTCAGGCGAATCGACAATAGTTGCGTCTGCAGACGAATAGCCTAATTCATTAAGATATGAAACAACAACAGTCTTTTTACCCACTAAAACAGCCTGAGCAAGATTGTCCTTTTGGGCCAGCATCACCGCTTCCAGCGAGTGACTATCCTCTGCGCCGACAAGTACAACTCGTTTTTTTGTTCCGGTCTTAAGTTTTTCTTTTAGAACGTCAAAGTCTTTGATGCTCATTAGGCACCTCTTTTCTAGCAAAATTATTACTTATAATTTTCTTGCGGCCCTGTTCATGGGCCGCAAGAGCAATTCAGGTACTATTTTTTATATTTGTAAAAGCCTTCGCCGGTTTTACGGCCAATCAGTCCGGCCCGCAACCGTTGCTTAAGAATCTGTGGCGGAGCATAATTGGAGTTATTAAATTCCTTAGCGAAATACTCCATGATAGCAGTCGCTAAATCTATACCACCCATGTCAAACGATTCGAACGGTCCCATCGGGTAATTAAGGCCAAGTTTAATCGCAGTATCAATATCCTCAACACTAGCGACGCCTTCTTCCAAAATACGGGCTGCTTCAACCATGTAAGGGAAAGTAAGACGATTGACAATAAATCCCGGAGAATCCTTTTTAACTTCTACAGTTGTTTTACCGAAAGAACGAGCTAACTCTATTGTTGCAGCGATAGTCTCATCCGAGCTCTGTATGGCGTGAATAACCTCGACCAGTTTCATTAACTGAGCAGGATTAAAGAAGTGCATTCCGCAGACTTTTTCCGGGCGACCTGAGGCGGCAGCGATTTCGGTTACCGACATTGACGAAGTATTTGTAGCAAAGATAGTATCCGGACCGCACACCTTATGCAGCGTCTGAAATACTTCTTTCTTCAGTTCTATCTTTTCCAATACAGCCTCGATAATAAAATCGGCGGATGCCATATCCTCAAGCGTTGTCGTCTTAGTAATTCTGGTAATAGTCTCCTTAGCGGCTTCTTCTGTCATCTTGCCTTTCTCTATCGAACGAGCCATGAACTTTTCCATTCTGGCAATAGCGTTATCAACAAACTTCATATCAATATCCCGCAAAATTACATTATAACCAGCCATTGCGGCAACCTGTGCAATACCGCCACCCATAGCTCCTGCACCAACAACACCAATTGTTTTAATAGTCATTACAAATTCCTCCTTAATGTCCCCTCATGCCTAATAAGCATGGGCAAAAAATTATTCCTATTCGTGAGTAAATACTGGTTTACGTTTTTCCGTAAATGCTTTCATGCCCTCTTTTTGGTCGGCACTGGAAAATACCATAGCAAATCTAGCCCGTTCATAACTCTTACCGGTATTTACATCAACATTAACTGCATAGTTAATAGTTTCCTTTGCCAGCGCTAACGCTACCCGTGGTCTTTCCATCAACTTAGCGGCCATCTTTCGCGCTTCATCCATAACAACGTCATCAGCAACGACTTTATTTGCAAACCCGCATTCCGCAGCCTGCGGCCCCTTTACAGGAACGCCGAGTAAAACCATTTCTTTTGCCTTGGCAGGACCGACCAACTTCGTCAAACGCTGGGTACCACCTGCTCCTGGAATAACTCCTAGGGTTATCTCCGGCAATCCGATTAAACTGTTTTCACCAACTATCCTAAAATCACAGCACATAGAAAGCTCGCACCCGCCACCAAGCGCTGC
Organism: Bacillota bacterium; assembly: GCA_017889635.1. GTDB lineage: Bacteria > Bacillota > Negativicutes > Sporomusales > CTSoil-080 > CTSoil-080. The sequence continues at coordinate 120,788 of JAGGAC010000002.1, forward strand.
TCCATTAATAGCAGCAATTGTTGGAAATGGCAGTGCTTCCAGACGGTCATAAACCCTGTGAGCATTGCTGCAATTACTATACGCTTCAAGAGTATCAGCGTTCATTAGCTCGGTAATATCAGCGCCGGCAGCAAAAACCTTGCTACCGCCAGTGATAATAACTACCCGTGCCTCACGGCTCTTTTCTAAGCTAGACATTACGTGGTCAAGTTCGCTTAACAGTTCAACACACAGAGCATTGTAAGCCTTAGGTCGGTTAAGGGTAATAATCGCCAAACCGCCTTCTTGAACATAGGTTAGATTCTTATATTCCATTACTCCGCCTCCAATTTCGCTTCAATATCATACTTATTCAAACAAGTATTAATATTCTCAATTGTCTTATGTAAATTAACCCCATTACTAACTAACTAAATTTATACGTCACCTTAATAGCTCGCGTGCAATAACCAAACGGTTAATCTGATTAGTTCCCTCAAAAATTTGATATATCTTAGCATCACGCAATAGTTTTTCCACCGGGTAATCTCTTAAATAACCATAGCCGCCAAAAATCTGCACCGCATCGGTAGCCACCTTGACTGCCACATCACTTGCCCGGCATTTAGCCATTGCACCTTCTAGCGTTGGCGATAGCCCCTGATCAAGCAGCCATGCAGCCCTAAGCACCAAAAGACGAGCCGTATCCACATCGGTAGCCATATCGGCCAGCATAATCTGTATTGCCTGATTATCACAAATAGGTTTTTCAAAAGTAACCCGCTCTTTAGAATAGGCAATTGCCGCAGCAAGCGCAGACCTAGCTATTCCTACCGCCCCTGCTGCCACCTCCGGCCGGGACGAATCAAGAGTTTTCATGGCGATTTTAAAACCTTCGCCTTCTTCTCCCAAGCGGTTTTTCACCGGAATGCGAACATTTTCCAAAATAACCTCTGAAACATTAGCTGCCCTAATCCCCAACTTAGCTGTTCTTTTACCTACTGACAAACCAGGCGTATTGCTCTCAACAATAAAAGCAGTTATTCCCTTACTTTTTTTGTCAACGTCCACACTGGCAAAAAAAGTGTATAGACTTGCAACCCCGCCGTTACTGATGAACCATTTAGCGCCGTTTAGTACGTACTCGTCGCCCTCCCGCCGCGCCACGGTTCTCATCGCGGCTACATCCGACCCCGCCTGAGCCTCAGTTAGGCCGAAAGCGGCCAAATTCGGCTTAACACATAATGGCCTAAGAAATTTGATTTTTTGCTCATTGGTACCTGCCAAAAGAATTGGCATTGTGGCCAAATTATTAACTCCTATAGCGTTAGCAATACCAGCGCAGCCTGCCGACAATTCCTCTGTCACTAAACTAGCGCTTACATTGTCAAGTCCCTGTCCGCCATATTCTCTGGGAATTTTTAAATTCATAAAACCCAGCGCATGGGCTTGCTGCACTACATCCCAAGGAAATTCTTCGGTTTCGTCATACTTTGACGTCACCGGTTTAATTTCTCTTTCGGCGAACCGGCGAGCCATGCTTTGCAACGACAGTTGTTTGTCCGACAGTCCAAAGTTCATGATTTACAACATCCGCCGCAGAGCAACTGTCGGCCATTCGTAGATCGGTAGCTTCTTATTGATTCCAGTAAGATATTTAGCATATTTTTTCAGCCCCTCTAGATCGTATGCTCCCATCATCGCTTTGATCTCCAGCAGCGGCGAAACGCCACCATCTGTAAGCCAGCGAAATACAAGCACAGCTGATTTTCCACCATTCTTATAAAACGATTGGTATATGCCGCGGAAATATTCGCATTTCTCTTGAAATACCTATTAACAAGTTCGCCCGTTTCTGGCGTTCTCATAAGCTTCTAGGTTCCTACTGGCATGATATTTCCCCCTCGTATTATAGTAATCCCCAATCAAGCGCCAGATAACAAATTTATTCTTACCACACTACTTAGCGCTTAGGATACTTCTAATTTAAGGTTATATTGCAAAATTCATGCCAATTGATGCTACGCCAATCAAATTAGCGGTTATGTTTAATAAACCAATCGGTATTATAAGAATATGTATATTTTAAATACATTTAAATAGTTACCATTTACCACGATTGTATACTATTAAAACAGAACTAATTGTCTATTTTCTGAATATCAATATTATATTTACGAAGTTTATCATAAAAAGCCCGCCGAGACATTCCAAGTTCACGCATTGCAGCACTTCTGTTGTTCCTATTCTTTGCCAGCGCCTCGACCATAAGCTCACGTTCCAGGTTAGCCAAAGCTTCCTTTGCATCACAAGGTTTTTCTTGAAGAGGCTGATGTTCTTGATAAAGCGTCCGCAAATAGGTCGGTAAATGCTGGACTTCTATTTGTGCTCCGCTCCGAACAATGCTGGCGTGTTCCATTGCATTCTGCAGTTCCCTGACATTGCCAGGCCAATCATATTCCGCCAAAATTCTCACGACTTCCGGCGCAAGCGTTACCTGATCACCCGATTCTTCCGAAAACTGTGCAAGGAATTTTTCCGCCAGCACGATTATATCATCCTTGCGTTCACGGAGCGGCGGCAAATTTAGAGGCACTATATTGAGCCGATAATATAAATCCTGCCGAAAAGTTCCATCAGTAATCATTTTCTCCAAATCGCGGTTAGTTGCAGCAATTACTCTAATATCTAATTTTATAGTTTTAGTACCGCCCAGTCGTTCCAACTCTTTTTCCTGTAAAACCCGAAGCAATTTCGCCTGCATGCTAATACTCATGTCACCGATTTCGTCCAAAAATATCGTACCACCATGAGCTAGTTCAAACTTACCAAGTTTGCCGCCTTTTTTTGCTCCGGAAAAAGCCCCTTCCTCATACCCGAATAACTCACTTTCCAAAAGGGCTTCAGGTATGGCTGCACAGTTAACAACAATCAAAGGCTTATCTTTGCGACGACTGCTATTATGAATTGCCTTAGCCAGCACCCCCTTACCGGCACCGCTTTCACCCCGGATAAGAACAGTGCTGTCAGTACGGGCCACCTTGGCCGCTAGTTCAAGAGTTTCCCGCAAATTTGGGGTTCGGCCCACATACTCTTTAAAAGATAACGGCAGTTGTTCCCGTTGATTCAACTGATCCTGCAAATAATCAGCCACCTGCTTGGTTCGCTGCAATTCACGACTAAGTTGTACAACTTCTGATATATTATTAAAAATAGAAACACAACCGACAATTTTTTCGCCATCAAACAGCGGAAAACCGCTTCCTATTACGTCAATTCCAACTGAAGCAATATGATCTCTCAGATTATGATTAACCTCTCCTGTCCGGAGTACTGATATAGCAAGAGCATTTGGCTCTATTGAATCCAGCCTCCGGCCCAAAACCTTGTCAACCGGCACACCTAATATCTTGGCATAAGCATTATTAAGATAAACTATCGTTGTATTCGAATCCAAAACCATCACTATATCGTGAATATTATCAAGAATTTTAAATAATAAATCTTGATCCCACTGCTTAATAATGTTAGTAGTTATAGCATGAGATTCAATATTCATTGAAATTCCCCCAACCTGTTTCTTTTGTAAACATTATACCAAAAAAACAGGCTGGGGTTAAATCAGTACCATAATAAATTATCCTGCCTAATTGTCAACAGGCACCTTCTAAAAAACTCTACCTTTGTCAGCTTCACCGCAAGTGGCTGACTAAAACCAAGTTCGCAAATTATTTTTTCTCAAACTTACGGAATTTTTCCAACATCCGCCGTGGAGTAACTGTCGGTCGTTCGTAAATAGGCAATTCTTTATTAATTCCAGCCAGATACTTAGCAATATTTTTCAGTCCTTCTAGGTCATATGCTCCCATCATAGCTATAGTCTCCATTAACGGTGAACCGCCGCCGTGCATTCCCGCCACCATACTTGCCCCAGCAAAATGCGAACACAATTGGTTTTCCACCATCCGGAAGCAGCGGTGGGTATTTTCAGCAGTAATTGCCTGATTGCGCTTAGTATATTTATTGACCAGTTCCGCAGTCTCATCGGCAAAATATTCTTCTTCCATAGGCATGGTAGCACTAAGTCCGCCCGCCAAGTCAGCCAGAATGCTGTACTCGTTGTAAATCTCTTGCCCGGCTAATCTTCTGCCGGCATTAGTCAGGATTTCGTCAGGTACAAAAGAGCCGGACGGGAATTTCACGCCACGGTATGCACTGGCTTGACCTGCCGCAAATACTAGTTCTGCAGTACCGATAATGTGCGAAATTTTTTCTTTGACATGTTCTGCTTTTTCTATTCCGTTGTATTCAGCAACCAAAGCCGCCTGGCTGGCCAGAACTTCAGATACTGCAGTTTTACAGCCAGTATAGGAGTGACGGTGGTAATGAGCAAACATCAGCGCCAGATATCCAGCAAACGGTACTACATCCGGATTGGTCCGACCATTCATAAACACCCGCTCGTTCGGCACAAATACATCATCAAAAATAGTCATTGATTCAACGTCACCCACTTCACCCATTGGTGCTTTGAGGTGTTTGCGTTTGCTGTGACCGCCCGGCAACGCGATAAGTTTGATGCCATCCCAGTCAGCCGGAAGGGCGAAAGCTACCGCGTAGTCAGCATCCTTCGAGGACATAAACCGTGTCGGTGTCACGATAATTTCATCTGCATATGGCGCAATAGAATTACAAATTTTGGCTCCACGTACAATAATACCGTCAGGTTTTACATCCACTATTCTAACGTACTGATCAGGATCTTCCTGTTCGTGCGGTCTCTTCAAGCGGTCACCTTTAGTATCGGTTTGAGCGCAGTTGGCCACAAGATCATTAGCCTGGGAATACTCCAGGTAGTTAAGGAATCTTTTATTATAGTCTGTACCGCAAGCCTGATCCATATCATAGGTAACTACAGCCAACGCGTTCAGAGCATCATTTCCCATACATCGCTGGATACAACCTCCAACACGGTGGCACAAGAGCCTTGTCATTCGTTGTTTCTTTAAGAGATCTTCCATACTCTGATGAATATGAGTATAACGATTAATTTTTTCGCCAGTAAGATGCGAAGTGGCAGTACATACTTCCTCATAAGCCGGGTCATTCGCGCAATCATAAGTCTGTTTAATAACATACAGTCCGCCATTTATCCAATCGCCTGTCCGGTCAAGCTTCTTTCCATTGATATAGACGTTAGGTTTCATCTTTCTCAACCGCGCAACATAAGCTTCATAAGTTCCTACTGCCATTCGATAATCCCCCTCAAATATTATAGTAATCTCCAACACAACAGCAAGCGCACTACACCTGCCGTCAGCCTCGGAAAACTCTTGCTTAAGTTATATCGCAAAAGCCATGCCAACTACCATCAACCCTTAAAAATCATTAGTTTAGTAATAAAATCCCTATAGAATTAAAAATAACTGTCCAAAATCCATACAAACCCCCGCCTCTCCACAGGCAATCTGTACGAAATCCGGACAGCTAAACTCTATTATCTACTTTCAATATTATATTTGTGAAGCTTCTCATAGAAAGATCCTCGCGAAAGCCCGAGCTGACGCATAGCAAAACTTCGGTTATTGCCACTTTTCTCTATAGCTTCTACGATCAACTCCCTCTCAAATCTCGCTACAGCCTCCTTTAAATCCAGCGGTTTTTCTTCAACTGATTGGCTTTGTTGGTTAAGAGACCTTAAATATGCCGGTAAATGCCGGACTTCTATTTGATCTGCGCTACAAATAATACTGGCATGTTCCATTACATTCTGTAACTCTCTGATATTGCCCGGCCAATCATAATCCTCTAGTATTCGCATCACTTGTGGTGAAAGAATTAACTCGCTGTCCTTGCCTTCCGCTAGTTGCCTCAGAATCCTATCCGCTAATTCCGGAATGTCCTCTTTACGCTCGCGTAACGGTGGTAGATTCAATGGCACTATATTAAGCCGATAATATAAATCCTGACGGAAAGTGCCGTCAGTGATCATCTTTTCTAAATCGCGATTAGTGGCAGCAATTATCCGTATATTTAGTTTTACTGTTTTAGTGCTGCCAAGTCGCTCCAACTCTTTTTCCTGCAAAACGTGCAGCAATTTCGCCTGCATGTTCAGACTCATATCGCCGATTTCGTCCAAAAATATCGTACCGCCATGAGCCAACTCAAATTTCCCCAGCTTACCACCTTTTTTCGCCCCAGAAAAAGCCCCTTCCTCATACCCGAATAATTCACTTTCCAATAGCGCCTCAGGTATGGCTGCGCAATTAACAATAATCAACGGCTTATCCTTGCGTTGGCTGCTATTATGAATTGCCCTTGCCAGCACCCCTTTCCCGACACCGCTTTCTCCCCGGATAATAACAGTACTGTCAGTGCGCGCTACCTTAACCGCCAGTTCCAGAGTCTCCCGCAGTATGCCGCTCCGTCCCACATACTCCTTAAAGGAAAGCGGGAGTTGCTCCCGCTGATTCAGTTGCTCCTGTAAATAATCAGCCACTTGCTTAGTCCGCTGTAATTCCCGGCTCAAATGGACAACTTCCGATATGTTATTGAAAATAGAAACACAGCCGACAATTTTTTCGCCTTCAAACAACGGAAATCCGCTTCCTATTACATCAATACCCAGCGACGCCAGCCTATCTCTGCGATTATGAGTAGTCAAGCCTGAACGCAAAATTTCAAGTGCCAAGGCTTCAGGCTCGATATCATCAAGCCTGCGCCCCAAGACCTTCTGAACTGGTACCCCCAAGATTTTTGCGTAAGCATTATTAATATATACGACCGTAGTATCAGCATCCAGAACCATGACTATATCCTGAATATTATCCAGAATCTTAAACAACAGCGCTTGATCCCACTTTTTTATAACCTTCGTAGTTATAGCATGAGTTTCGGTATTCATGCATTTCCCCCAGCCCACTTTTTACAACTATTATACCAAAAAAAGACGGATATTCCTCTTGGAATTCACCCCAGAGGAAATCCGCCCTAATTAAACTGTTAAGTTATAACACAATTACGCTAAGTCAAATTGCGTTCTTTCAAATCACCTGATAAATTATTTCTTCTAGCGCCAGCCTAGGCCTCGGTGCAGGACTTTGTTCAGGATAACCAACCGGCATTAACGCTGTAATAATTAAATTATCCGGCAAAGCAAGAACTTCAGCAATTTTCTTGGCTTTCATTAATTGAACAATACAAGTGCCCAAACCTAATGACGTAGCCCTAAGCGAAATGTTTTCCATAGCCAACGCCACATTCAGCATCGCATGCGGAATATACCCCTTTAACGCTTCTGCGTCTTTGGGTTTGTTAAGACCCGGATAGGTGTCAAGAGAGGCTGGATCCATCGCACCAACCGCAATTAGTTCCTCCACTCTTTTCCTCGTATCTTTGCCATATGTAGACAGGTCTGCACAACACACAAGTAAAACCGGAGCCTGACTAAGATACTCTTGATCAAATGCCGCAGCTTGAATTTTTTCTTTTACACTTCGGTCCCTGATTACGATAAACCGCCACGGCTGGTGATTAGTGCCAGATGGAGCCAAGCGGGCTGCTTCCAATAATTCTTTGACTAATTCCTCTGAAACAGCATCAGGTTTGTACTTTCTGATGCTCCGCCGACTCTCAATCGCCGTCTTTACATCCACAGACTCACCTCCGGTTTATCTAAGTTACTACAATAGAATTGTCTGTCCGCCGTCAACTAAATAAGACTGCCCGGTAATAAAGTTAGACGCAGGAGAAGCAAGAAGTACAATCATTCCTTTGAGATCATCCTCGCCGCCAAACCGGCCCAGCGGTATCCGCTCAGTAAATTTCTCGCTACCTTCCCTATTAAGAACCTTACCACTCATATCAGTCGGGAACCATCCAGGGCAAACCGCATTGACATAAATGCCGTATTGAGCCCATTTCGCAGCCATATCCCTGGTCATTGCCACAACCGCCCCTTTGCTGGCAGTATATGGAATTGCATTTACAATGTCCGGTTTGTCTGCTCCGAACGCCCCCATCGAAGCTACATTTATTATTTTACCACAGCCTTGCTCTTTCATGGCCTTGGCAGCCATTGCTGACAATTGAAACATTCCGTTAACATTAAGATCCATAACCATGCGCCATTTATCCATCGGGAAATTGAGTGAATCAGCGCCCCAGCTAGTTCCGGCATTATTCACCAGGATGTCCAGAGTACCAAATTCTTTGATTGCGGCATCCACCAGATTGCGGCAATCTTCCTCTTTACTAACATCGCAAGCGACAGCAATAGCTTTAATACCGTTATCTTTCATTAGTTTTTCACACATTTCCTTACAGCGGTCAACCTTCCGCGCCGCGATTACAAGGTTTGCTCCGGCCTCAGCTAACCCTCTGGCCATTTGCGCCCCGATACCGCTTGCGCCACCAGTTACTATTGCCGTCTTACCAGTTAACGAAAAAAGTTCTTTTACATTCATTGTTCTTCCTCCAATTTCTATGTATAAAATATTTATATGCAACCGGTTTGTTAAACCGGCGGCTAAGCACTTTTAAACAGTCAATTATTCGCTATCCAATAATTATCCAAACGCCTAGCTGCGGCTTAACTTCTACTAGCAGAAGTTAAGCGCAGCTAGGCCTCTCTCAAAGTCAATTAACTTTATTTTTTCTCAAACTTACGGAATTTTTCCAACATCCGGCGCGGAGTAACTGTCGGTCGCTCGTAGATCGGCAGATCTTTATTGATTCCTGCCAAATATTTTGCAATATTTTTCAGCCCTTCTAGATCGTATGCTCCCATCATCGCGATGGTCTCCATCAATGGCGATCCGCCACCATGCATTCCTGCCACCATATTCGCCCCAGCGAAATGCGAGCACAGTTGATTTTCCACCATTCTCATACAACGATGGGTATCTTCTGCGGAAATCTTCGCATTTCTCTTAATATATTTGTTAACAAGTTCGCCGGTTTCTTCAGCAAAAAATTCTTCTTCCATCGGCAACGTTGCACTTATTCCCCCGGCAAGGTCAGCCAGTATGCTGTATTCATTATATATTTCTTGACCAGCTAATCTTCGACCAGCGTTAGTCAGGATTTCGTCAGGCACGAAAGAACCGCACGGGAATTTCACGCCCCGGTATGCGCTGGCTTGGCCTGCCGCAAATACTAGCTCTGCGGTACCAATAATGTGCGAAATTTTTTCTTTGACATGTTCCGCTTTTTCAATTCCATTGTACTCAGCTACTAGCGCCGCCTGACTGGCCAGCACTTCTGATACCGCTGTTTTACAGCCGGTGTAGGAATGGCGGTGGTAATGAGCAAACATCAGAGCCAGATATCCGGCGTACGGCACTACCTCAGGATTTGTCCGGCCGTTCATGAATACCCGTTCGTTCGGCACAAACACATCGTCAAAGATGGTCATTGATTCCACGTCACCAACTTCGCCCATCGGCGCCTTTAGGTGTTTACGTTTGCTGTGACCGCCCGGCAGCGCAATAAGTTTTACGCCGTCCCAGTCAGCAGGAAGGGCAAAGGCTACAGCATAATCAGCATCTTTTGAAGACATAAATCGTGTCGGAGTTACAATAATTTCATCTACGTACGGAGCGTTGGAATTACAAATCTTAGCGCCACGCACGATGATGCCATCAGGTTTTACGTCCACTATTCTGACGTAAAGATCAGGATCTTCTTGTTCATGCGGTCGCTTCATCCGGTCGCCTTTAGTGTCAGTTTGGGCGCAATTAGCCACAAGATCGTTGGCTTGGGAATATTCCAGATATTTCAGGAATCTTTTATTATAATCGGTACCACAAGCCTGATCCATATCATAGGTTACTACCGCCAGCGCGTTCAAGGCGTCATTTCCCATACACCGCTGGATACAGCCGCCTACACGATGGCATAATAATCTATTCATTCGTTGTTTCTGCAAAAGATCTTCCATTGTCTGATGAATGTGAGTGTAGCGGTTAATTTTTTCGCCTGTAATATGCGAAGTGGCGGTACATACTTCCTCATAGTCCGGGTTATGGGCACAATCATATGTTTGCCTCATAACATACAATCCGCCGTTTATCCAATCGCCAGAACGGTCAACCTTCTTACCATTAATATATACATTGGGTTTCATTTTCCTAAGGCGTTCTACGTAGGCTTCATAGGTTCCTACTGGCATAATATTTCCTCCTAATATTATAGTATCCCTAAACAAACGCAAGACAACCCTTTGTTCTTATCTCACCGCCTGTCGCCTATATTAGAGAAACGCCTACTCCACTTTTAATGCAAATACCGTGCCAATCACCACCTACGCTTGAAACCCTTATTCTGGGCCCAACCTCTTACGGAAACTGGCTTCATATGTATACATTCTAGACAGATGCCTTAGAAACCTTTGCATTATTGTATATATTTCAGACAATTATACCCAGGTAAACAGCAAAGCAATACTCAGCTTGTACTCCCTCATTGCCAATTTTCGTCTTACCACTATAAAAGGCTCCGCATTTCGCGAAGCCTCCTTCCTAACTATATTAAACGTATTCCCATAGCCCGCTCGACAATAATTCTCAGATCAGCTTCTTCAAGCTTTCTAGGACTGTTTGGCAGCCGCCGATAGGTAACGGCATCTTTCACAATCGTGTTCACCGCCGATGGCGGTACCCCTACCTCAGCTAAAGTGTCAGGTATTCCAATATCCTGTTTCAAAGCTTTAACTGCAAAAACCGCCTGTTTTGCCGCGTTCCGCACGATCATACCATGTATATCTTCACCTAAAGCAACAGCGATATCGCTAAATTTAGCATAATCAGCCATTAGGCAATATTCCATTACATATGGCAGCATTATTCCATTAGCAATTCCATGGGCAATACCAAACTGCGCTCCTACCGGATGAGCAATGCCATGAACAGCGCCCAATCCAGCATTATTAAAACCAATTCCGGCCAACAGACTAGCAAGAGCCATTCCTCCACGCGCTTCGAGGTCGCTGCCGTTAGCTACCGCCCGCCGTAAATTACTGCCAATCAGCCTTATTGCTTGTAAACAAACCGCTTCTGTAAGGGGATTGGCCTGAACCGCGATATAAGCTTCAATAGCATGGGTAAGAGCATCTATACCAGTTGATGCCGTCACTTTCGGCGGCATGCTGGTATGAAGCACCGGATCAATAATAGCTATTTTAGGAATAATTGATGGATGAGATATACTAATTTTTTCTTTTGCCACACGGTCAGTCACAACTGCAGCTGCTGTTACTTCACTACCGCTGCCAGCAGTTGTTGGAACACAAATCAATGGCAGCCCAGCTTTAACAATTTGGCGTCTCCCTCGCATATAATCTAGTACCGAGCCTTCATTTCCCTGTAGCACTGACATGGCCTTGGCGGCATCTGTCGGACTGCCGCCACCAAAAGCAATAACTACATTGGCATTCGCCAACTTCATATCCGCTGCACCTTGATCAATCGTCTCAACACTGGGATCAGCCTCAATTTCAGCATGTATATGAACCTCTATGCCAGCCTCATTCAGCGATTTTATAATCTGAGTAAAATACGGCGAATTTTTGGTAAAAGTCCGCCCTGTTACCAAAAATGCTTTCGTTCCTCCCAAATTGCGGCACTCCTGACCAATACCACTTATCGCCCCCGGAGCAAATACAACTTTAGTCGGCATATTAAATATAAACTCCTTCATAATACACCTTCCCTCTCCCCACTCAATTGACAGCCGTTTTATCAAAAAATTCATCCTCAGCTTATCATTACTGGTTAAATTTTTCAATAAACTTTATACAATAGGTCCATAGATTTTTCCGGTATTTTATGATAACCTTTAAATAAGTTTAACACAAAAAAACACCATTTAAGCAATGATGCTCTAGGCGAATACAATTCGCTTTAAGCATCATTTTTTGCTGTTTATGAAAACCGTATTGCCTCTGCGCTACAGGCCAGGGCTGGCTATGAAACAAAAGCTATGCATAACATATTAATTTATATTAATGGAGGGTTTTAAATGAAAGCAATAAATATTAATACCGATTCACATCTTACTAACCTAGCCTCTCTCCCCAAAAAGGGTACTATACGGTTAGGTGATGTTACGGGAAAATACTCCGAAGACGAGGTTATTTGGATCACTGCCGGAAATTCAAATGTTGGAAAAAAGAAAATTTGCACCGCAGTTATTGATCGCCTCAAAGTCAAGACAGTAGCTGACCTAAATCCTGAAGATATGCAGTTTGAAAATCCTACTGCAAATTGTACCAATAAAATCCAAGCGCACTTGTCAACAGTTTATAATACGTTAGTAACTCCCAATGATACCGTTACCGTAATCACCTACTACGAACTAACAGAATAACCTAAGCCTCGAAAATCGATAAGTGACTGACCGAACTATCAGGGGCAGTCACTTATCGCCTTTTCCTCATACTAATCCTCACAGATACTTCCGTCAGTGCCAATAATCACAACCCTCCAAGGCAGCAGTTTGCCGCTTCTTGCCAAGGCTTCTTTTACCGCATTCACAATACCGCCGCAGCAAGGCACTTCCATTCTTAGCACAGTAATACTTTTTATCTCATTCAATCGCAATATATCAGTCAACTTTGCTGCATAGTCAGTATCATCTAATTTCGGACAACCAATAACAGTAATTTTATTGCGCATAAATTCGTCATGCACATTGGCGTACGCATAAGCACAGCAGTCGGCCGCAACCAGGAGATGAGAATTATCAAAATATTGGGCGTCAGCAGACACAAGCCGAAGTTGACATGGCCATTGCCGAAGCTCAGATTTAGCAACCTTTCCCTGCGGGTGACTTATTTCAGCTTTACGCGCAATAACCTTGGCATGAGTGCCAGGACAGCCGCACAGCAATTTTTCAGACGAAACTGCTGTTTTTTCTTGGGCCAAATGCTCTTTTACCGCTACCTCATCAAACTCGGCGGCATGCCGCTCAATAACTGAGATTGCACCAGCAGGACAATCCGGCAAACACGCGCCAAGACCATCACAATAAGAATCTGATATCAGCTTTGCCTTTCCATCAATAATTCTTAGCGCCCCTTCCTGGCAAGCTGTAATGCAAATCCCGCAACCGTTACATTTTTCTTCATCTATTTTCACAATTTTCCGTAGCATATCTTTCCCTCCAATCAAGCAAGGGTTGTTTTTTCTAAATTCATTGTAATACAATAGAGTCAAAAGATCGGTAGCCACGGCTACCAATTTAATTCCGGAGGAACTTAACTTTGAACAAGACTATTCTACAAATTCTATCAACTTTTATCAGAGAAGGCGATCATTCTTAATCGCAAAGTCGAGTACCTCTCCATCCGAAGCCTTCGAGCCAAAATAGCTACCTATTTTCTTGAACAATATAAAGAATCGGGCAAAACCACCTTCGATCTACCGCTAAATCGCAGCAACTTGGCCGATTTTCTGAGCGCCTCCCGAACAGCACTATCTAGAGAAATGGGACGGATGCGCAATGAAGGTTTAATTGAATTTTATCGGTCTTCAATAAAAATCATTGCCCTTAATAAGCTAAAAAGAGCTGCGGAATCTACCTAAGCACTTCCATTCTTAAAACTTTTCCCTCACAGCAGCAGCCACTGGCAATAATGAACGTATGCAAACCACTTATTATCCCAACGCCATGCAGCTTTCATTAAAACTAATATTCAATTCTTATGCAAAAGAGCTACTTCATTAATCGGAAGCAGCCCTTTTTACATTGGCAATCCTTACATCCTCTATTTTTTACGTTTTTGCCTAGTCCCGGGCGGTTTTTTTCGCCTGCTCTTAGTTTTTTCAGGTTCTGCAACTGCCTCTTTCCGAGTTCTTTTCTTGCCACCAGCTTTAGGCCCAAGCATATCCCGACTCAACTCAAAATCAATATTACGTTCTTCAGGATTAACTTTAACCAGGATTACCCGAACCGCATCACCCAGCCGATATGTCTTGCCGCTGCGTTCACCGATAAGGGCATACTGTTCTTCGGCATAGCAATAGTAATCATCATCCATGCTGGATACATGGACTAGCCCCTCCACACCATTATCAAGTTCAACAAACAAACCGAATGCCGTTACCCCATTAATGTTGCCGCCGAATTCATCACCAATAAACTGTGCCATATACTCAACCTTTTTCAGATCCACAGTTTCCCGTTCAGCCTCCGCGGCTGAACGTTCCCGCGCCGATGAATGCAACGCGATTTCCGGCAATAACGCCGCCAATTTCTGCCGCCGTTTGGCCGAAACATCGCCGCCGGTAAAAGTCTCCCTCAGAATACGGTGAACTACTAGGTCAGGATAACGTCGAATAGGTGAGGTAAAATGCGTATAAAATGGTGCCGCCAAGCCAAAATGGCCAAGGTTCTCAGCCTCATAACGAGCCTGTTTTAAAGACCTCAGCATCACCGTGCTAATGATACGTTCTTCTGGTTGCCCAGCAATCCGTCCCAGTATCTTCTGCAGCGCTTTGGGACTAACCTCCTCGGTTTTGCCCAAGTTAAGGCCGAAATTATGCAATAAGTTGTCCAACTTAACCATTTTCTCAGTTTCTGGCTCCTCATGAACCCGGAAAACAAAAGGCACCCCCAGGCTGTGCATATGCTCAGCCACTGTTTCATTTGCCAATAACATAAACTCTTCAATAATCGATTCAGCAATACTGCGCACCCGTTTTACTATTTCCACCGGTTGACCACGTTCATTTAGCTTAACTTTAAGCTCTGGAAAATCAAAGTCAATCGCCCCTCGGCGCATGCGACGATCCCTGAGAATTCGGCACAACCGCTCCATATCAGCAATATGGTCTAAAAGTGGCTGATATTTTTCCTTTAGCGCTGCATCATTATCAACCAAAATGCCTCGAACCGCATTATATGAAAGCCGTGTATTTACCCGAATAACACTAGGAAAAATCTCATAGTTCATGACATTTCCCCGATGATCAACCTCCATATGTGCCGAAAGCGTCAGTCGGTCCTCCCCGGCATTAAGACTGCAAATTCCATTCGACAAACGGTGGGGTAACATCGGCAGCACCCGATCTACCAAATAAACACTTGTTCCTCGTTCCCTAGCCTCATTGTCCAATGCCGTATTCTCACAAACATAGTAGCTGACATCAGCAATATGTACGCCTAACAGAAAACGTCCATTTTTTAATCGTTCGACATAAACAGCGTCATCTAGATCCTTGGCATCTTCCGAGTCAACAGTTACAACCGGCAATGCCCGTAAATCGCGCCGTCCCACTAGCTCGTCCTCTGTTATCGTGTCTCGCACCTTGAGCGAAGCCTGTTCCACTTCCTGCGGAAAGGTGGTCGAAAGATTATGCCGTCTAATAATGGACAGTATCTCAATCCCTGGATCGCCTTTATGCCCAAGCACTTCGACTACTCGACCTTCGGCGCTGCGCTTTTTCTCTGGCCACTTAGTAATTTCCACAACCACTTTACTGCCGTTTTTTGCTCCGTTAAATTCTCCCTTGGGTATAAAAATATCCTGCCTGATCCGACTTTCATCAGGAGTAACAAATCCGAAGTGACGGCTATTTTCAAAAGTTCCCAGTATCTGACTATTGGCCCGGCGAACAATACGAATGATTTCTCCTTCCCGCGCTTTTCCTGCTCCAGCTTTACGGTTGTGCAACCTGGCCACCACACGATCACCATGCATTGCGTTCATCATTGAGTCCACAGGAATATAAACATCCCGCTCCTCCGGATTGTTCGGAAGAACAAAACCGTAGCCCTTGTCACTTGCAGACAATGTACCTGCCATCAAATTCATTCGCTCTGGCACACCATATTTACCAAATCTGGTTTTGATAATTTCGGCGCTCCCCTCAAGCTCTTCCAGAACCCGCCAAAACTCAGTCAGCTCCTTGGCCTTTAACTCCAACACCTCGGCAAGATCTTCTGGTGCAAGCGGCTTATAGGCCTCGGTATGCATAAAAATCAATATTTTTTCGCGCAAATTCATGGTTTTATTTATCCACCACCATTAGCGTCGCTTTGCCCTCAGCGGTTACTATACCATCCGGCAGCGCAACCTCGGCTGCCATTTCAATCATTTTTCCGCGCTCTCTTGTCACCCAGCCACAAATCTTCAGCTGTACTCCCACCGGTGTAGGTTGACGAAACCGTACCTCAAGCCTGGCGGTGACTACGTTCATCCCCTTAGCATAATAGTATCGGGCCATAACTTCATCAAGCATAGTACTAACAATACCACCATGAACAATTCCATCATAACTTTGATGCTCTAAACCTGGGGTAAAAGCGGCGACATATTTGCCATCTTCTTCGCAAAACTCCATTTTAAGCCCAATTGGATTAAGTTTTCCACAGGCAAAACACCACTCGTTGCGATCATCTTTAGACATAACAGTCTTCCTCCTTCATCCCTATACCACTTAAGTCAAAAAGGCCGCCACGCATTCAAATACTTTTTCCCGTTCTATATCAAGAGTCACAATATGTCCGGAACGCTCCAGCCACATCAGACGCTTTTCCATACTTCCAAGCCGGTTATAGATAAATTCAGCACTTGCCGGTTTCACCGTATGTTCGCTTCGAGACTGAACAATTAAAGCCGGGGCCTTTACTGAAGGTAACAATTTGTCCACATGTTTGACCAGCGCCAACAGACTACTCAGACTCCTTAGTGGCGTAACATCATAATTCACACTGTATTTTTGATCAACCGGCAGGCGGCGGCGTTTCTTGGGCACGAACTCTCTGAAAAGCCGGTAGATTGGCAACAGTTGTAATCTTTTTGCGGCGATAAAAATAGGAGTACTTAAGGAAACAACCTTGCTTACCGGATATTCGGCCGCCAGTTTGAGAACCAAAAGCCCCCCCATTGACAATCCTATCACATCCACACTGTCAGTTACTGATTTCAATATATGATATCCATCTTCAACTCCACTATACCAATGCGGCCAAGCCGTCCGGGCCATTTCCTCCACCATTGTCCCATGACCGCATAGTCGTGGAGCCAGCACAGTATACCCTAGCCGGTTTAGATACTCACCCAAAAGTCGCATCTCTGATGGCGACCCAGTAAAACCATGCACTAGTAGCGCACCTTTATTTCCTCCCGGCAAAAAAAACGGTTCCGCTCCACTTATAATTGGCAAAAAAATCCTCCTTTATCCATAAGTTTATCATTAGTATACCATTAATTAGCAGTAAATTATAGTTAGCCGCAACTCCCCACCATAAAGCTGCCTAAATAAATAAGCAACCACCCACTTAATCACATGGTATGGCTATTTGCTGATAAATAGTCCCCTCACAAAAAAGCGCGTCGGCTTAAGCCGACGCGCTGAGAAAAACTTTAGAAAAATAACAATGGAGCGATAATCAGCGAAATAGTTCCCGCAACTTTGATAAGCGGGTTCATCGCTGGGCCTGAAGTATCTTTGAAGGGATCGCCAACAGTGTCACCAATAACAGCTGCAGCGTGAGTTGGCGTACCTTTGCCGCCATATTTTCCTGTTTCAATATACTTTTTAGCATTATCCCATGCGCCACCTGCGTTAGCCATGAAGATTGCCATCAAAACACCAGCCGCAGTCACACCAGCCAGAAATCCGGCCAATGCTTTAGCTCCCAAGCCAAAGCCGACAATTAAGGGAACGCCTACAGCAAAAATACCAGGCAAAATCATTTCGCGAATAGCAGCCTTGGTGCTAATATCCACGCACCTGGCATAATCAGGACGGCCTGTACCTTCCATAATACCAGGTATCTCCCGGAACTGACGGCGAACTTCACCAATCATTTCAAACGCAGCCTTGCCTACAGCTTCCATTGTAAAAGCGCAAACCAAGAATGGTAATGTTGCCCCAAGGAAAATACCTATTATAACAATAGGCTCGGTCAGATTAACCACCAGATGCCCATTAGCCAGAAGCCCTGTCAGTTTTGGATTTTTTACAACTTCCTCACCGAAAGCCGTGAACAACGCCAGTGCTGTAAGAGCAGCAGAACCAATTGCAAAACCTTTAGCAATAGCCGCTGTGGTATTACCCACCGAATCTAATTTGTCAGTCGTTTTTCTGACTTCTGGACCAAGTTCAGCCATCTCAGCTATACCACCAGCATTGTCAGCTACAGGACCGAAGGAATCAACCGCAACCACCATCCCGGCGGTGCAAAGCATGCCCATAGCCGCCATAGCAATACCGTAAATACCAGCTGATTGATATGCAACAAAAGTTGCGATAGCAAAAACGATCATTGGCAGTGCAGTACTTCGTAAGCCGACAGCTAAACCAGCAATAATGTTGGTAGCCGGACCGGTTTGCGAAGCATCAGCAATATGCTGAGTCGGAACTTTTGCATTAGAAGTATAATATTCGGTAATCATACCGACAAGTACATTGACAATAAGACCTGAGACAATAGCGGAGAAAATTCCCAATCCATGATTGCTACCAAAAGTATAGTTAGCTAGAAAATAAGCGATTACAGCTGTAATCACATTGGTTCCCCACAAGCCTAAGTTAAGTGCCGCCTGGGGATCGCCGTTTTCACTAGTCCGAACAAAGAAAGTGCTGATAATTGCAGCAACAATTCCTGCTGCACCGATTAGCAGCGGAAAAAGAACACCGTTCAGACCATAAATAGTATTGCCGATCAGCATTGCGGCAATAGCAGTAGCGCCGTAAGATTCAAACAAATCTGCACCCATCCCGGCGGTGTCGCCTACATTATCACCCACGTTGTCGGCAATAACAGCTGGATTACGAGGATCATCCTCAGGAATACCAGCTTCTACCTTACCCACAAGGTCAGCGCCAACATCAGCCGCTTTGGTATAAATACCTCCGCCAATACGGGCAAAGAAAGCAATGGCACTAGCGCCGAACGCAAAGCTATTAATTACCACAGGATCACGGAAAATTATGTACAGAACCGAAACACCCAAGAGGCCAAGCCCCGCAACAGACATGCCCATAACCGCGCCAGCTCGAAATGATATTCCCAGCGCCTTGTTCAGACTGGTACGAGCAGCTTCCGTAGTACGAGCGTTTGCTTTGGTGGTAGAAGACATGCCGATATATCCGGCGATGGCTGAGCAGACAGCACCAACCAGGAAGGATATTGCTAATTGATAGCCGCTTACAACAAATAAAATAATAAAGATAATTACAGTAAAAGGAACAAGAGTTTTGTACTGACGGTTCAAAAAAGCCATAGCACCTTCAAAAATAGCCTGTGAAATCTCTTTCATTTTGTCGTTACCTTGATCTTCTTTAAGCACATTAACCATTAGATAAGCAGCAAACAACAGTGCCACAATGCCCGCTATTGGAGCAACATAAACCAATTCCATGTTTGTCCCTCCTCAACTAAATAATGCTCAAAAAATGCCCCAATGTGACCATTGAGGCAACAAAACAACCTACTGTGTCAACTTTACCAGAACCAATGTAACAATCGCGAACACGATTCCCAAACTCATCGTTGCCTTAGCTAATAATTCGTCAATGCCCTTTTTCTTGCCGCCGAATATTGTCTCAGCACCACCGGCTATTGACCCTGACATTCCTGCGCTTTTTCCTGACTGTAGCACCACCGCAGCGATCAGGAGAACTGATAGTATAGCATCAAAGATCATTAATCCAGTAATCACTTCTAACCCCCTCTCCTTCTCGTACGTTTCTATTTTAACAAATAGCTATACACTTGACAATGTTTGCTTACATATTTTTCTTCTTTACCAACTTGTTTATGCATAACCACCCAAAGTTATTACCCACTTACCATAGTATTTCCAAGTAATATGCAGTAAATACCTGCCTTGCCATGGAAATGCATGGTCAAACTTGATTTCAGCCCTTCAAATGTGTTAATATCCGCATTTTTCCGCCAAAATCAGGCTTTCTTTCTTTCTTGGAAATACTATAATAGTTCTATGGCCTTGCTTCGTAATAACTAAGGAGAAGCTGAGCTAATCTTTCTACATAAATAGTTAGGAGGCATTTCATTTTTATGATGCGCTTTATTCGGCGATTCCTCATCGGTCGACCACTCCACAACCAGGAAATGGGCCATGAGAAACTCCCTAAATGGCAAGCATTGGCTACATTCTCGTCTGACGCTCTTTCATCCGTTGCCTATGGGCCGGAACAGGTCATGCTTACCCTTGCAATACCAGGTCTTATTGCCTATGGTTACCTAGGTCCGGTGGCAATAGCCATTCTAATCCTGCTAGCCGTTGTAACCATCTCCTATGTTCAAGTAGCTCGTGCCAACCCCGGTGGCGGTGGCTCCTACTCAGTTGCCATTCAAAACCTGGGTGAATTACCCGCCCTTACCGCCGCAGCGGCCTTATTCGCAGACTATACCCTTACCGTCGCGGTTAGTGTGTCGGCCGGAACAGCCGCTCTCATCTCCGCATTTCCAGAGCTCATTCCTTACGAGGTCCACATTGACCTTTGTGTTTTGTTCTTTGTACTAATGCTGGTTAATCTCAGAGGTGTAAAAGACTCATCTACAACCTTTGTTTACCCTACATACGCCTTCATTTTGGGTATTATTGCCCTCATTGGAGTCGGTATATATCACACTTTAACCAACTCAGCGCCAGTTATCCCTCCCGAATCACTAGCCAAGCAGCAACTGGACTGGTCGCTCTTCTTCCTTTTACTCAGAGCCTTTGCCAATGGCTGCAGTTCCATGACCGGAGTCGAAGCTATTTCAAACGGCGTTCCCATGTTCAAAGAACCGCAGGTTCGCAATGCATCCCTTACCACCTATTGGATGTCCGCTATGCTAGGCATTATGTTTATCGGCATCTCCTTCCTTATTATGCATTTCCATCTCTTGCCGCTGGAAAATGTCACCGCTTTGTCAGTAGTGGCTGAAAATATTTTTGGCCGCGGCTTTATGTATTATTACATTCAAGTTACCACTATGCTGGTGCTGTACCTTGCTGCTAATACCGCCTATAACGGCCTGCCGCCCCTGCTATCCATCCTTGCTAAAGACGGCTACATGCCGCGCTATCTTGGTACCCGCGGCGAACGCCTTAACTTCTCTAATGGCATTATCCTTTTGAGTGTTTTTGCTGCCTTGCTTATTCTTATCTACCAAGGCAACACCGAACACCTAATCTCGCTTTATGCCATTGGTGTTTTCCTATCCTTTACTATTGCCCAAAGCGGCATGGTCGTTCACTGGCTAAAAGAAAAAGAACGCTGGTGGCAAGCGCGGGCAGTTCTTAACGGACTTGGCGCTATCATCACCGGAATAGTCGTACTAATAATCGCTGTAACCAAATTTTTCTACGGCGCCTGGATGGTAATGGTCTTCATCCCGATAGTAATTATGATATTTCGCGCCATCCGCTCCCACTACAACGATATAGCCGAACAGTTATCGCTATCGACAGGCAGTTTCGAAAAAATTCTCGCTCTGCCTAGGGCCACCAATATGGTAGTAGTTCCGATCGCTAGTCCAACCAGAGTTGTAGCCGAAACACTGCGCTATGCTCGTTCTCTTAGCGAAAATGTCATCGCCCTCCATATCGCTACCGACGAAGAAGAAGGCCGAAGAATCGAAGATAAATGGTCAACCTGGAATCCGGGCGTAGAGTTAGTCACCGTATATTCTCCCTATCGCCTAGTTGTCCAACCGGTCTTGGACTTTATCAGCGAACTCGAAATCCATAAATGCAACTACGACTACATTACCGTTATCATTCCTGAATTTGAAACAAAGAAATGGTGGCATATCCTTCTCCACAACCAAACCGGCTGGATACTACGCACCCTCTTGATATTAAGAGAAAACGTCGTAGTAACCACCATTCCCTACCACCTAAAAAAATAGCAAATAAACTAAGAAACGGCCAATCGCGATTGGCCGTTTCTTAGTTTATTTGCATAGAACAAGGCTTGAACCTCCACACCCGCCTTTTCATTGGCCTATTCTATACCTTTTTACCCTCATCAAGAACTTTAATTTCCCCATGCTCTTTCTCGTATTCAGCTATATACGCCTTTACAATCTTTTCCAGTTCTTTATTAACCGTTCTGAAATTGTTATCAGCAATGTATCGAAGTTTTAACATAGTTAATTTATCTGTTCGAAGCGAATATTTGAGTATTTCCAGCGGCAAATCAATCCCTCCATAAAGTCATAATATACTGAGCAGCTAACCAAAGCTCGCGCCCCTGACAACCCTCCGACAGAGCAAGAAGTCATAGAATTGATAATCCGTATGAAAAAACGGAGGGGAATCGCATAGTCCAATAATTGTGTCTTATTTCTAATTGTTAATACTTATTATGTTCTATTAAAACACCCCCCTTTCGGAGTGGTTGTTTTAATAGTCAAAAGACCTCGCTATAACAGCGAGGTCTTTTGATCTTTTTATGGTGCGGGCGAGAGGACTTGAACCTCCACGTCGTGAAACGCCAGATCCTAAGTCTGGTGCGTCTGCCATTCCGCCACGCCCGCATTTGCTTAGTTAATGAATTGGTGACCCACGATGGACTCGAACCATCGACACCCTGATTAAAAGTCAGGTGCTCTGCCAACTGAGCTAGTGGGTCATATTGGCTGGGGCGGCTGGACTCGAACCAACGCATGCGGGAGTCAAAGTCCCGTGCCTTACCGACTTGGCTACGCCCCAGTATTATTGGATATTGGATTATTGGGGTGACTGGAGGGAATCGAACCCTCGAGTAACGGAGCCACAATCCGTCGTGTTAACCACTTCACCACAGCCACCAAAATCAGCAGTCTAACCTGCGACGAAATATATTGTATCATTTCGTCATTTTTATGTCAAGCACATTTTTTTACCAATAAGGTTTAAAATATGCTTTTACTAACAATTTGTATTTGAGACAAAATTCACCAGGTTCGCACCCGGTGAATAAGTGACTAAATGGTGACCCCGGCAGGATTCGAACCTGCGACCTTTTGATTCGTAGTCAAACGCTCTATCCAACTGAGCTACGGAGCCATTTAAAATTGTCCACTCGTTTATTATATCCATTTCACCATCCTATGTCAACAACAAATTAGTGCAAATTTCTTCCATTTATTTGCATTTCTGTCGAAAACCATAATCTGATGATACCTTACGGCCAAGCCCTTCAATCTTGCTGGTTATACAGACGCGGCAATGCCCTGGCGTATCATTAACACAAATCTTGCCTGGATAAAGCGCGTATAGCCGGCGATAATCCCCTTCTGTCACGTTAGGCATTACCACATTCGCACCACTCTTGAGCGCAACTATCCTGCCGTCTTCCCTCAGCGACTCCATCGCCGTGGTCGCCGGAATATTGATATCCGGCAATAGCAGCCTCACCAGCGCCATAACCTTAAGGCTAAGCTCAAACTCGCCCCCAGCGGCATAGCTAAGCGGAGTATCATTGTTTGGGATAAACGGCCCCACCCCGATCATATCTGCATCCAATTCCTTAAAGAACAAAATATCATCAGCCAGCGACTCCAGCGTCTGACCTGGCAATCCGACCAAACAACCGGACCCCACCTCAAATCCTAGTTCCTTTAGATCTCTTAGACACCGCCGTCGGTTATCCCAGCTCATACCAGGGTCCATAGCCTGATAAAGAGCCTTATCAGTCGTCTCAATCCTTAATAGATATCGATCAGCCCCCGCCGTCTTTAACGCCGCATACTCTTCCCGGCTTTTTTCACCAATACTAAGCGTCACCGCCAAATCCAGCGCTTTAATTTTTCTAATAATATCGGTCATTTCATCCATTGTATAGCATTTCGCCTCACCGGACTGCAACACTACCGTCCGATAGCCATATTCCTTGGCTTTCATAGCAAGCTCGACAATCACTTCCGCTGCCAACCGATATCGCTCTATCTTCGTATTATCCCTTCTAAGTCCACAATATAGGCAATTTTGTCCGCATATATTCGAAAACTCAATCAGCCCCCGGAGGTGAACCTCATCCCCCACATAGCGGCAGCGCACCCGGTCAGCGGCAGCATACAAGTCTTCGTTTATCGCCTTCGACTTTAACAATGCAGTTATCTCGTCCTTCGTCAAAACATGTTCATGTTCAGCTCTATCAATAAGCAATTCTAAATCCACGCAGTTTGCCCCCATATCTATAATTCGTCAAAATTATAATATAGCCTTGAGCAGCAAACTGCCGCCCAAGGCTCCAAAGAAACTGTTACCATTTACGACTGGACCCGCCGCCGCCGCCTGACCCGCCGCCAAAACCTCCGCCTCCGCTTCCACCGCCGCCACGCCTAAGCAGCGACAACAGCATCAGCGTAAACATTCCGCCAAAAAACAGCCAGTCAACAGCAACCAATCCAACCGCGCCTGCGGCAAGCGCAATTTGCGCCCACCAAGGAAGATTATTCCACCACGAGCCTGAGCTTGCAGCTGACTTTTTAACTGGCTTAGCATCTGTTTTCAGTTCCAGATTGTATTCCTTGGCCACTTCGGTTGCCACAGCCATATACCCGTTCAATATCCCTTGACTATACGCCCCTTTTTGGAAGTATGGGAGCATATACTCGTCCTGGATTCGCCCAGTCTTGGCATCTGGTAGTCTCCCTTCCAGACCGTAGCCCACTTCAATACGGGACTGGCGATCCGCTACCGCCACCAGTATGACAACTCCGTTATTAAGCTCTTTGTTGCCGACACCCCATTGGCGCAAGACTTCTAATGCATATTCCTCAACAGCATTGCCTGAAGTCGTATTGACCGTCACTACCACCACTTGGGCCTTGGTTTTGGCATCAAGTTGACTGCCGATACTATTGATTCGGTTCTTTGTTTCAGCATCAACAACCCCGGCATTATCCTGAATATAGATGCTGCTTGTCGGCCGCGGCGGCACCTCCGGCTGGGCTTGCGCCACCGCACCAAATGCCCAGTAGACCACCAGCGCAAGGCAAACCAGCCATTTTTTCATGCCTGCTCCCTCGCTTTAGCCATATTAGAATTCCACTTTAGGAGCTTGCTTAGCCCCTTCTTCAGCTTTAAAATACTCCTTCGGACCAAAACCAAGCATATTAGCATAAATATTAGTTGGAAAAGACTTTATCTTGGTATTGTATACCTGTACAGATTCATTATAATCTTTCCTGGCCACCGCTATCCGGTTTTCAGTTCCACTAAGTTCATCCATCAATGTCTTAAACTGCTGATCTGCTTTGAGGTTAGGATAGTTTTCTGCAATCACCAGCAACCTTGATAGCGCGCCACTCAATTCATTATCTGCTTGAGCTTTAGCTTGCGGCCCCTGTGCCCCGGACAATTTTGCCCTTGCATCAGCCACAGCTTGAATCGCTTTTTGTTCATGGGCGGCGTATCCCTTAACTGTTGATACTAAATTAGGAATCAAATCAGCTCTGCGCTGAAGCTGGTTCTCCACCTGACTCCACTTTCCGTTGATGCCTTCATTCAGCGTTACCAATCCATTGTAGCCGCTAACCGCCATCACCACCAAGACAACAACAACTACTCCTGCTATAATCCAGCCTTTCAAATAAATACACCTCCCAATGAATTAGCCATAATTAGTATTAACCCATTATATTATACCATATTAGCGAAAGTCCCCAAAAAAGTTTCAAGCCTTCCTAAGTTACATCTACTCCCCCGCTCTCACGCTTATGTCCGAGACGACATATCATAATAATGAATAACTATGGAAGGAGAATTAATTGATGCACTTCCAGTTTAACGAGCTACAGTCCCTATGTTGTGATAAATGCAACAAGCAGCACGACGAATTTGACGCGAGCCACGAATTCGCCGAAAGCCACGAACACCACCAAGAATGTGACAAGTGTCACGAACATGAAATTGAAAAAATTGCTATTTGCGCCAAGAATCTTAAGAGCACTATCAGTGAAGTGCTGGAGTGTCAAAAGGCGCACCCCAGCTTCAAACTTCTATTCCCGATACTTACTTCTATTGTACTTCAGGAAGTAGAAGAAATTGAAAGCCTCTTAAAAAGCAGGCACTTCGGTTTAAAAGAAATCAAAGAAGAAGTTCGCTCCATTGAAGACGCTGTCCATGACCCCAAATTCGGTTT
This sequence comes from Bacillota bacterium, assembly GCA_017889635.1. GTDB lineage: Bacteria > Bacillota > Negativicutes > Sporomusales > CTSoil-080 > CTSoil-080. The sequence continues at coordinate 146,863 of JAGGAC010000002.1, forward strand.
AAAAGAAATCAAAAATGAAGTCCGTTCCATCGAAAATTCCATCCACAACCCAAAATTTGGCCTAAAGGAGATCAAAGAAGAAGTCCGCTCAATCGAAGACACTGTCCATGACCCCAGATTCGGTTTAAAAGAAATCAAAAAAGAAGTTCGCTCCATTGAAGACACTGTCCATGACCCCAGATTCGGTTTAAAAGAAATCAAAAAAGAAGTCCGTTCCATCGAAGACACTGTTCATGACCCCAAATTCGGTTTAAAGGAAATCAAAAATGAAGTCCGTTCCATCGAAAACTCAATCCACGACCCTAAATTCGGTTTAAAAGAAATCAAAAAAGAAGTCCACAATATTGAAGACACTATTCGCGACCCCAGATTCGGTTTAAAAGAAATCAAAGAAGAAGTTCGTTCCATCGAAGACACTGTCCGCGACCCCAAATTCGGCTTAAAAGAAATCAAAGAAGAAGTCCACAATATTGAAGACACTGTCCGCGACCCCAGATTTGGTTTAAAAGAAATTAAAAATGAAGTCCGTTCCATCGAAAACTCAATCCACGACCCTAAATTCGGTTTAAAAGAAATCAAAAAAGAAGTCCACAATATTGAAGACGCTGTTCATGACCCTAGATTTGGTTTAAAAGAAATCAAAAAAGAAATCCACGATATCGAAGACGCTGTCCATGACCCTAAATTCGGTTTAAAAGAAATCAAAGAAGAAGTCCACAATATTGAAGACGCTGTCACTAATCCCCGCTTCGGTTTAAAAGAGATTAAAAATGAAATCCGTTCCATCGAAAATCAAGTCAGCCTCATCAACAACACTGTCAACAATCCGCTAATCGGTCTAAACGAAATTAAAAATGAAGTCCGTTCCATCGAAAACGAGGTTATCCTCATCAATAACTCGGTTAACAATCCTAGCTTCGGCTTAAATGAAATTAAAAACGAAGTCCGTTCTATCGAGAATTCCATCCACAACCCTAAATTCGGTTTAAAAGAAATCAAAAAAGAAGTCCACGATATCGAAGACGCTGTCCATGACCCTAAATTCGGCTTAAAAGAAATTAAAAAAGAAGTCCGCTTCATCGAAGACACTGTCACCAATCCCCGCTTCGGCTTAAAAGAAATCAAAAAAGAAGTCCGTTTTATTGAAAATCAGGTCAGCCTCATCAACAACACCGTCAATAACAGCGTCATCGGCCTTGGCGAAATCAAGAACGAAATCCGCTTCATCGAAAACGAAGTCATTTTTATCAGCAACACCATTACCAACCCCTTCAGCGGTCTCATCGCCTCATCGAAAATGAAGTACTATTCATCAGTAATGAAGTTGTTTTTATTAATCAAGTTATCAACGATATTACAAACGGAGCTATTATTTTAAACGACATCCTCAACAACCCATTAATCGGCTTGAATGAAATTAAAAATGAAGTCCGCTTCATCGAAAACGAAGTTATCCTTATCAATAATTCGGTTAACAATCCGAATTTTGGTCTAAACGAAATCAAAAACGAAATTCACCTCATCGAAAACGAAGTCATCAACATCAATAACACTATCAATAATGGTGTCATCGGACTCGCCGACATCAAGAATGAAATTCGCCTTATCGAAAACGAAGTTATCAAGATTAACACCTCGGTTAACAATCCTGTATTCGGCTTAAACGAAATCAAGAACGAGATCCACTTAATCGAAAACGAAGTCATTAACATCAACAACACCATCAACAACAGCGTCATCGGACTCGCCGACATCAAGAATGAAATCCGTCTCATCGAAAACGAAGTTATCAAGATTAACACCTCGGTTAACAGTCCTGTATTTGGTCTTAATGAGATTAAGAACGAAATTCACTTAATCGAAAACGAAGTCATCAACATC
>JAGGAC010000031.1 GCA_017889635.1 Bacillota bacterium
GCTGTTGCTTTGGCTGAGGCTTTCAAATGCGGGGTGAATGATTTGCCGCTGACGCTGGTGTTGTCCTGGTATGAACAAAAAGCTGTGGCGATACTGTTAACTCTGTTGTCTCTCGATATTCGTAATATTTATATTGGGCCAAGCCTGCCGGCATTTTTCTCACCTGATGTGCTGCAGGTTCTGGTGGATAAATTTAAGATTAAAGTTATCTCGACCCCTGAAAAGGACTTAGAAGCTATTCTTGGTGCAGATGCGCTAAAGGCATAATAACACCGTGACGGCAGTGCTGATTACCTGCAAAGTAATCAGCACTGCCGTTTTTTTATACACGACTTTAAGTTGGTTTTTTGAATACTGTTGTCTTTAAATATCTTAATCTCTATATTGAATATCTTAATTTTAAATATCACAAAACTTAAATATCTTAATTTCAAACTTAAATATATTAATATAGTCAAACTCAGTAAAACATGTCACCACCTATACTTAAATGTGACTTGAATCACTGCCGTATTTTGGCAAAGGGTATAGAATAGAGAGGGAAAAGGATAATTTCAGTGGGGTGATATGATGACGACGGTCAAAAAGGATGACTATGTCTTTGCACTAAAGGAACATTTTGGCTCAGATGAGCGCCGCATTAATCATGCGCTTAAGGTTCTGGAGGCTGCTGAAATAATTATGCGCGGCGAGCAGGTGGATGGCACAACCTGTGATGTGGTTATGATAACAGCTTTGCTGCATGATGTGGGGATCAAGGTTGCTGAACAAAAGTACAATTCCTCGGCCGGGCCTTACCAGGAAATCGAAGGCCCTCCTTTAGTGCGGGAAATTATGGCCCGCATCGGTGCGCCGCAAGAGATCATTGAGCGGGTAGCTTATATTGTAGGTGGTCATCACACCGCCAGCAAGAATGATGGCTTGGACTTCCAGATTATTTGGGAAGCTGATTTAATGGTCAATATTGAGGAAGATGGTTTGGATAAGCAGCCTGAAAAGTTGCCGGCAATTATCAGTAAAAACTTTCAAACCATTACCGGTCGCCAGTTGGCCACAGCGCGGTATTTAGAAGTTCACGAAAATTAAATTGGCTAATATAAAATTTTTTTCCATACTGTGATTACGGTCACAGTCAATAGCGGCAGCGTTTGTTAGAATGGTGTCAAACAGGTCAAATAATGCTTCGCATATAAGGGGGAGAAAGATATGTCAATGTTTTGTTATCAATGTCAGGAGACAGCCAAAGGTACCGGTTGTACAATGCGTGGTGTTTGTGGAAAAACGGCTGATGTGGCAAATCTTCAGGACCTATTGATTTATACACTTAAGGGTATTTCAGCTTACACGCTTGAGGCTCGTCAGGCCGGGATTGCCACACCGGCTGCCGATAAGTTTATTATGGAAGGATTATTTGCTACAATTACCAATGCCAACTTTGATAAGGCGCACTTTGTGGCCCTCATTGGGCAAGCGCTGATAGTGAGAGAAGAGGTAAGAGCAGCGTTAGTAAAAGCCGGTGTAGCGGCAGAAGTTACTCATGACAGTGCGCTGTGGTTTGCTGATAATGCGGCCGCTTTTGAAGCAAAGGCAGCTGCAATTGGCATTTTGGCAACCGAGAATGAAGATGTACGCTCGCTGCGTGAGTTACTTACTTACGGGGTGAAAGGGATGGCTGCCTATGCTGAGCATGCTTTTACTTTGGGCTATAAAGAAGCTGAAATCTTTGCTTTTATGCAAAAGGCGTTTGTGGCTACAACCAATGATAAGTTAAATGCTGATGAATTAGTTGCTTTAGTGATGGAATGCGGCAAATACGGTGTCGATGTTATGGCATTATTGGATAAAGCCAATACCAGCACATATGGCAACCCGGAGCTTACCAAAGTCAACATCGGCGTGAGAAATAACCCCGCCATTCTGATAAGCGGCCATGATTTGAAAGACCTTGAAGAACTGCTGGAGCAAACCAAGGGTACCGGTGTTGACGTATATACTCATGGCGAGATGCTGCCTGCGCATTACTATCCGGCTTTTAAGAAATATGACAATTTTGCCGGTAACTATGGTAATGCCTGGTGGTTACAGGACAAAGAATTTGAAACCTTCAATGGACCAATTGTGATGACAACCAACTGCCTGGTTCCACCGAAGGCCAGCTATAAAGACCGTGTTTATGTGACCGGCGTAGTAGGCTTTGAAGGCCTGAAACAAATCGGCGAGCGGGTGGATGGCAAACCGAAAGATTTTTCCGCCGTTATTAACCATGCGAAACAATGCCTGCCGCCCCAAGAATTGGAGCAAGGCGAGATTGTCGGCGGTTTTGCACACAACCAGGTATTAGCCTTGGCTGATAAGGTGGTGGCTGCTGTGAAAAGCGGCGCCATTAAGCGCTTCTTTGTTATGGCAGGTTGCGATGGACGCGTAAAGAGCCGAGATTACTATGCCGAATTTGCCAAAGCGCTGCCTAAGGACACCGTTATTCTGACAGCCGGGTGCGCCAAATACCGTTATAACAAGCTTCAGCTTGGCGACATCGGCGGTATACCGCGCGTACTGGATGCCGGTCAATGCAATGACTCTTATTCGTTAGCGGTTATTGCGTTGAAACTTAAAGAGGTGTTTGGCCTGGATGATGTTAATAAACTGCCGATTGCATATAATATCGCCTGGTATGAGCAAAAAGCTGTCATTGTACTTTTGGCGCTGTTATATCTGGGGGTAAAAAACATTCACCTCGGACCAACACTGCCAGCGTTCCTTTCCCCGAATGTAGCCAAGGTGCTGGTAGAGACTTTTGGCATCGGCGGCATTACTAATCCTGAAGCTGATGTAAAAATGTTCATGGCCTAAGTAACATTCAACTTCATTATGAAAGGGCTTATATTCGCCTAAAAAACTATATCCCCCAGCTGGTGTCTAACAGCCGGGGGATGTAGTTTTTTGCTGCTTTGCCGTAAAAGGGAGGAGGAAAGCGGACTAAAGGTCTGAAGCATAATAAAAATAAACTCCTGTTACAATAATAACTAAAATTGCTTACAGGAGATTCTATGGCGGATTATTATTTAATTTATCAGCATGTAATGTACAATATTGTACATTACTGTACCTTCTGGATGATATTAACGTGCTTAATTACAGCCGGTATTTCATGGCGGCTGTTCACAATATTAAGCGCCCAGAGCTTAGGGGAGGATGATGCCGGTCTTGCTTGGTGGGTGACGGCAGTTTGGGGCAGCGCAGCTCTCGTCTTCTTTCTGGTCGGTTTGCTATTAAACTAGCTAATCATGCTCGCCAGTTCCCATAATAATAACATTGACTGAGACAATCAAAGGAATGGTTGAGTAAATTTCCTCCCAGCGGTTTTTGATTTTTGCCCATTCGAAAGGATGATATCCTTTAAGTCTAGCCTTAATGTTAAAAAGGTCAAGACCCAGGTGCTGGTTAAACTCCCAGGTATCCATAACATTTTTGGAGACTTGTTGGGCAATTCCCTGTTCTATTTTATGCAAAAAAACTGAATCATGTAGATTATGGCTGGTGGGACAATTAACTTCGCCAATATTTCCCCGCATTGTAATATCCAGTGTGAAATAAATATTATTTCCATCGATATGAGGGACAAGCTTTGTATCGTGCTTAAACAGTTCATAAGAAATTTCAGAATTAGGATGTTCCGGGCAGTTGGTAGATATAATTGCTGATTTTTCTGTGCCTAAAATATACTTTAACCCTTGGATAATATACTCGTCGGCATAGCTAACAAGGGTATTATTTTTAAATAATGCCAGGCCGTTTAATTGGGGAACGTTATCGATATATTCAAGGCGTGGGATAGCGTAGTCAAGGTTATTATCTATTGCTCGGGTAATAAACCCGACATCGGTTTTAGAACCGGCAACATGAATGTTTTTTTTGTGGTTTCTGATTATACCGTTCAGATATGGACCACCAGGCTCTCCGGTTGGTGGATTAAACTCGGCGATTGCTTTGGCATCGCCGGGGGTAATGAATATTTTTGTCCGCCAACGCATTTCCGGATCGCGAAGAAAAAAATCAAGTATTGTACGAATCCCGTGCTTCTTTACAGCAGCTTCGCTTATAACAATGGCACTAAGGTGTTCAAAATATAAGCTCTTACTACTTTGGGCAAGCATATCACGCACCATATCGAACATGGAAGTGCCAAGTGTTGACATAACAAAGGTCCTTTCAGATTGTATGCTGCCGCCTTTGCTTTCCGGTTTGACAAGTTTGAGAATTTGGACACTAAGCATATAATCTTGTGTACCATGCTTCGGAAAAGAGTTGTGCGGTGCAGTTGGCTGCTTTTCAGAACCTGATTCTTTTACTGTGTCGGGATCATCAATCGCGGCAATCAAAACAAAATGGCGGTCTTGGGTTTCTTTTAGATCCCAGCATCCTGTTGTAAACATGCAGATACAAATGCTTATTCCGGCGATTATAATTTGCCTGGCAATATTGGCGGCAGTTTTGTTATTTATTTTGTTTAGCATTGCTCGATATTGCCCTTCTTTCGCCAGGCTAGAATGAGTAGCAACGGAATTATAACAAACGAAAAGAACAAGCCAATAAACATACTGAAATTCCGAAGTACTTCCAGTCGGTCCGGGGTATTAGTAAAGGCGCAGACAAAAAAAATCAGGGGTAAAAAGAGCGGAATAAATGGCCGATGATCATTGTAGTTTAAATATTTCCGGCAGCCTTCTCCTATGACGTAATAACTTAGCATCATGGAAATATACGTTACAGGCAGAAAAAGGGTTACCATATGATCTTCTAACCGCTCAATAAATGTTCCCGGAATTTCTACACTTTTCATGGCGAAAACTACCGGATATGATACATTGGAAACGGTTTTGGCTGAGATGGCGCCAATTAATACTATGCCACCAATGATATACATTATGGTAACCAACAAGAAGCCCCAGCCAACAGTTCGGGCAAAGCTAACTTTTCCCCGGGCTGCTAACGGCAAAAGTACCAGCAAGGACTCATAACCGGGATAATATTCGGTATGATAGGCAACTCCTTGCAATATTCCGCTAAAGTTATCCGGCCACAGCGGCAACAGATTTAATGTCTCAAAGTTTATCCAAATTAGGCTATAGAAGCCGTAGAGCATCGGCAGGGCCAAAACTAAAATTTGAATTACACGCAGAATAGTGCCCCATTCCTGCATTGTACAATAGATTACGGCTAGTAATAGGACAATAATTAAGACTGCCCGCGGAGTCTGATCAAACAAAAAAATTGAATATAACGTGGTAATGGCTATTAAACAATTGATGATATTGATTAGCTGTACTGTTATGAAGATAAGAAAAACGACCGCCCCGAACTTTTTACCAACCAAACGGGGCAGATATTCACCAATTGTTTCATTGGGAAACTGTTGGCCAAGAAGGATTATTAGATAGGCTGCTGAGTAAAATAACAATCCGGCCAGTGCTGAGCTTAGCCACAGGAATTGTTCCGAAGAAATGACAATATAAGTTGTTGCAGGAAGAAGCCGGGCGGTAAGTAAAGCGGAAGTGATGACGATTCCTAATTGCCAGGGGGACATTTTTCCTTTCGCCTCAAGATTTGCCATTAGTTTTCACTACCTATTTTAGTTCTGTCTTTAGCGCCAAGTCTTTTGGGGCGGAGGGTTAAAAATTTGGCGGGGAAGCGTAATAAACCATCCTTCCAGTCTTCGATAAGGGTGATGTCAAACAGATCGCCCAGATAAGATTCGTCATAGGTGCGTAATGAGCAGAGAAAAACAATCATTACAATAAAAAAAACGGAAATTCCATATAGTCCAAGTATAGAGGCAGCTAAAAGAGCCGGAATGCGAAAAAAACGCAAAGCCATGCCAAAGGGATAGGAAGGCATGCTGAAGGCTGATAAACCAGTGAGAGCGATTACAACAACCAAGAGGGCGTTGGCTAGCCCTGCTTCGACAACTGTTGTACCGATGACCAAGGCTCCTACAACACCGGCGGCTGCAGATAGCTTTTGTGGCAACCGGACAATAGCCTCCTGGAAGATTTCCAACAGTCCTTCCATCAGGAACGCCTCCAATAACGATGGAAACGGGGTTCTTGCCCTTAGTTCAGCAATATAAAAAGACAGGCCGGAAGGCAGTATGCCTGGATGGTAAGACACGATACTTACATAAATAGCCGGTAAAAAAACAGCAATAAAAGCCGCTATATAGCGGGTAAAGCGTATTAGGCTCGCCACAGCAGGCCGTCCGGTATAATCATCGACAGACTGCATTAAATCCTGAAGGGTTATCGGAAGCAGCATCGCTGTCGGGGAATTATCAACAATGATGCTTACCCGGCCTTCATACAGGCCGGCAACAATCTTGTCCGGTCTCTCGGTGACTAAAACTTGGGGAAAAGGGTTCCAAATCTGGTCAATTAAGAACTCTTCAATATTTGCGGATAGGATAACCTTATCGATGCGAATTGACAATAATTGACTCCGTATCTTGTCCGCCAAGGCTGGTTTTACAATGTCTTCGACATATAACAGGGCAACTGAAGTTTGGGTTCTGACCCCAATTTCAAAGATTTCAACCTTTAAATCCGGGTCCTTTGTCCGGCGTCTTACTAAAGCGATGTTGTCGCTAAGTGTTTCATTAAAGGAATCATGAGGTCCTTTGGCGGCATCTTCGTTTTCAGCCTTACTGATTTGTCTTTTTTCATATTTGGCGGCATCAATGGACACCGCGTCAGAGATACCGTCGATTAATAAAAGCGGATTGCCCTTAAGAATGTTGGCTATTGCTTCTTTAGGTTTGGGAACAACTGTAACATTCGCGGCAGTGATTAAGAGATTAGTAATTTCGTTTATGTTACCCAAGGTCTCATTGCTGTTTAACCGGCCGGTTAAACTTTCAATTACCGTGGTTTCTAATTTGTTTGTATCGGTTAGTCCGCTTAAATACACTAACAATGCCTTGGCCTTGCCGGCCCGAAACTGGCGATACGTAATATCGTCACAGCGTGATAAGGCGCTGCGCACTAACTGCTCATTAATTTCAATATTATTTGTGAAGATGAAAGGCTGTTCATCCTGAGCTGGAACTTTATGTAGATCTTTAACAACATTGTTGATTGCGGATTCAATTGCTTTACTTTGTTGAACTTGTTTTTGAAACTCCGCCAGTTTTTGCCGTGTTTCGCTGAGTGAAGAATTAGGCTGCACAGCCGATAACTTAAAAAATTTGAAGCGCGGTAATTTATTCATAACCAATCCCCCTTAGAGGCTGATTTTAGTTTTATCTTAAAATGGGATAAACATGTATGGACTTATTGGCAGCCTGTAAGTGGGGAGGGGGCTTGTCTGAACAGGGGTTCTATCTGGTGTGTTTATTTGTTATAATGGTAATTAAATACAAATATAAATAAAGAAAAGGGATAGAAAAATGCTTAAAGGGAAAAACATCGTAATTGGAGTGACGGGATGCAGTACGGCATATAAGGCGGCAGATATTGTAAGCGGTCTGGTAGCGCTACAGGCCAATGTAGACGTAATTATGACGGAGAGTGCCACCAAATTCGTTACACCGCTGACTTTTCGCAATGTATCAGGCAATCCTGTTGTGCAGGATCAATTCGCCGATCCGGTTTCCTGGAACGCGGGGCATAAAAAGCTGGCCGACAAAGCAGATTTGTTGCTGATTGCTCCCTCGACTGCAAACTTTATCGGAAAAGCGGCCGGCGGCATAGCGGACGACATGTTGTCAACCACTATTCTGTCAACAGAGGCAATAACTGTTTTTGCTCCCCATATGAATCCGAAAATGTACCAGAAGCCGGTTGTGCAAAGAAACATTAAGTCTTTGCAGCAAGACGGGTGCGTGTTTATTCAACAGGAAAAAACCATGCCTAGCGGTAAAAAATTGTATAGTTTGCTTGCCGATGTCGAATTTATTATCCAGGAAGTGACCAGACTGCTTGAAGCGCGAGCGTAATTTGCAAGTCAATTTTAGCTGTGATGCCTACCCCCTCACTGATCTCCAGTGAGGGGATTTTTCATTTCAAGGATTATTTGCAGGGTCTTCTATACAAGAGTATTACTCGGAAATGTATCTAACAAATATCATAACTGGTTAATATTATTGAGTTTATAAATGGGTAATGTAAAATGTGATTGGGGCCCCAAATAAACAAATTAATATTTGGGAGGTTATTTATTATGAGTAGGGAATTAACATTAGAGGAAAAAGTCCAGAAGGCTTTGGATATCAACGAAGTTCAGATTGTAATGAGTAAACATGCTTATTATCATGGCCTTGGACAAAATATTGAAGAACTGGAAGCGATATGGACTAAAAAAGCTCCAAATGCTACTTTTGCTCAAAACACCGGGTATTGGGTGGGTTATGATTCCATTATGAATGCTTATGGCACAATCCATTTAGCAAATCAGGAAGCCGCTCTTGCGCTATTGCGTGCCAATTATCCTGATGTTGCCGAAGATGCCCTGGGAGCAGGTACATTGCTTATGCACACTCTTACAACACCAATTATCGAAATTGCCGGTGACGGTCAAACCGCTAAAGGCTTGTGGTATACGCCCGGCCAGGTTACTGAGATCGGTGGCGATGGATATCCAAGCGCTATGTGGATCTGGGAAAAATATGGCGTAGACTTTGTTAAAGAAGACGGGGAATGGAAGATCTGGCACATGCATATATGCACCGATTGCACTTGCCCGGTTGCCGGTGACACTTCGTGGGTAACGGAGGCAACCACTTCAGCAGTGTTGAAAGATACGGAAACTGCAACAGTATCGCCAACACCTGATATTGAAATAACGACCTATAGTTCTTACAGCAATACTCAGGTGCCGCAGGATATACCCAAGATGCCGGAGCCATATTGGACATTCAGTGAAACGTTTAGTTATGGCGCTGAATGGATAATCGAAAAGTTGAGCTAATTTCAATAGTAACGATCTGAAAATGTTAGTGTTAAAAGGCGTTTATGGTTGCTTTGCAACCGTAAACGTCTTTTAACATATAGTCATAGCTGAAGAGGAACAATCGAAAAGTATCTAACAAATATCATAACTGGTTAATATTATTGAGGTTATAAATGGGTAATGTAAAATATGATTGGGGCCCCAAATAAAACAAATTCTTATTTGGGAGGTATTTATTATGAGCAGGGAACTGACGTTAGAGGAAAAAGTCCAGAAAGCCTTGGATATTAATGAGGTTCAGATTGTAATGAGTAAACATGAGTACTATCATGCCCTTGGGACCAATATTGAGGAACTGGAAAATATATGGACGAAAACCGCTCCCGATGTCAGCTTCGCGTTAAACGCGGGCTATTGGGTGGGCTATGATTCGATTATGAATGCTTATGGCACAATCCATCAGGCAAATCTGGAAGCCGACCTTGCGCGGCTGCGGGTAAATTATCCCGATGTTGCGGAAGATGCTCTGGGAGCAGGAATATTGATGATGCACACCCTGACAACGCCAATTATCGAAATCGCCGGTGATGGTCAAACCGCTAAAGGAATGTGGTATACGCCTGGCCAGGTTACCGGGATTGGCAGCGACGGATATCCGAGCGCCCAATGGATGTGGGAAAAGTACGGCGTAGACTTTATTAAGGAGGATGGAGTATGGAAGATTTGGCACATGCTTATATGCACCGACTGCTCTTGTGATGTGGCTGGCAACACTTCTTGGGTAACGGATGCAACAACGACTTCGGTGTTAAAAGATGCCGAAACCGCGACCGTAAATCCAACACCTGATATTCAAATATCGCCCTATAGTTCTTACAGCAATACTCAGGTGCCGCAAAATATACCCAGGATGCCGGAGCCTTATTGGACATTCAGTGAAACTTTTAGTTACGGTGCTGAAATGATAATCGAAAAGCTAAGCTACTAATACCGATGGTAACGGTCTAAAATTTTAATATAAAAAGGCGTTTATGGTGCTTTGTAACCGTAAACGTCTTTTTATATATTATCAGTGGCTAAGGTTTATCTGTCATGTCAATTTATAGCGAATTTTATCGAAAGAAAGAAGGGGGATGGATGACGTTGGCGAGAAATATACTGGATAGGCTATTAGGAAAGTTGTTTTGATTAGGGGGCATCTTATGCGTGACTTGGGGCAAAATGTAGCGATGAATGATGTGCTGGAACATTTGAAGGCCGTTTTACCAATGATTCAGCAGCTTTTTCCTCTGGATGTTATGTTCGGAGTTACTGATCGGGAGAGTTTCTTATATTATTTACCAGGCAAAGAAGTTGATGTTAAGCTGCCTGTCGGTGCTCCTATCCCGGAGAAAGCAGGTTTCAAGAAGGTATTGGAGAGCGGACAGCCTGCTTTTTCAAATGTGCCTAAAGAGGTCTATGGCGTACCATTCAAATCTTCTTCGCTTCCTATAAAAAATGCTGACGGAACAACCATCGGGGTAATAACCCTGGGAATCAGCCTGGTGAATCAGGAAATGTTAAGCTGTACTGCACAAGCTATGGCAGCCTCATCAGAAGAGATTTCCGCGACAATCGAAGAAATTGCCGCGCGCGCTACGGGGTTGGCAGACCTGATCAATATTCTTAAAACTGATGGGGAACGAATGGTAAAAGATCTGGAAAAAACGAATGAAATCGTCGAGTTCATTCGACGTATTGCAGCGAATTCAAACCTGCTTGGATTAAATGCGGCTATTGAGGCTGCGCGTGCGGGCGACAATGGAAGAGGCTTTGCGGTTGTGGCTAATGAGATAAGAAATATGGCTGTATCGAGCGCTTCATCGACTCAAGACATTACCAAAATATTGATGAGTATTCAAACCGGGATTCGTGAACTCGAAAATAAGCTGGCAAGTTGTGCCGAACAGAGCGAATTACAAGCGAAAGCGACCGAACAAATATCTATTGCTGCGCAGCAATTGGCCTCGTCGGCAACCGATATCGAAAAAGTATCCCGGTTGATTTAATAGCTTCGGTCAAGAGAAATGTAAGATAAAAAGCAGCTTTGTGCTATACCACAAAATTTAATGTCTGTAATTTCAGTAACCGGCTAAGAAAGCTCTTGAGCTTTCTTAGCCGGTATTTTTGTCCGGTGTATTTTGGCTTGTACAACAATATAGAAAATATTTTGAAAATAATAATTTGCTTTCGTTACAATAAATGTTATAATTTAGTAAAAATATACAGTTTTGGAAACAATACATACTGCTGCGGCAGCAATATTTTTGGCCGGGTAGCATTAAAATATCTCCCCAATTTGGGTAATTTTTTCGCAGAATTATCTGTATATTATAACGAACACATCAAATTAGTCTGAAAAGCGCGAATTGGTTGTCAGCGGCGGCGATAGCGGTTCTTCTGAGAAGGAGACTGGCTTTGGCGTCTGCATTATAGATTCTGTTTCTTTTTCTTAATTAACAGGAGTATTTATTTTCGGACGCGATACGCCGTGCTGGCTATGGGCAGGATGGAGGTGAGGAGATAACAAGGTATGCTTGTATCTTGAAAAAAGGTGGTGGTTGCCAGCTCCCAAGTTTGGTTTACAAGGCTCAGCGAAATGATCAAGGCATATTTAAGGGGGGAAAAGAATGAGTAACGAGCCCGTATATCCAAAGTTTCGTTGGTTTGTGTTCATTGCACTTTGCTTAGCGACTGCGACAAATGCAGTTTGTTTAATTGCACCTACAACATTAATAGGTCCAATAGCCAAAGCACTTGGAGTTAGCTTGGGAGAGACTGTTGGAGCAACAATGGGAACATACAACTTATTCGGCGCTATTGCTTGTATTGTCGGCGGATGGTTTCTTGACCGTTTTGGTACGGTGCGGGTATGGGTTGCATGTTTGTTATTGATGATTATTAGTTCGGTACTGATGCCGGTTTTTGGCACTTCTATCATGGGATTAGCCGTACTTAGATCGATCCAAAGTATTGGCGGCGGTCCGATTATGGGTTCTACTGTCAGAATTGCTGCGGAATGGTTTCCGGCTAAAGAGCGTGGTTTTGTAACAGGGATTCAAGGGGTAGCAATGGGTTTGGGAGTAGCACTTGGCTTTATGATTTCTCCTGCATTTTTTGAACTTACCGGAGACTGGGCAATGACGATGGCGGCAGTCAGCGTTGTCGGCGTTATCGCATTGATCCTTTCGTTGTGCATCTTCGCTGGACCAAAACCTCCAGTGATCGAGGAAGTCAAAGTACAGACGGCTGCCGGCTCCGAGAGTGCCTTTAAATTGGCGCTTAAAATGCCGGCTACTTGGCTGGTTATCGGCTGCGTTGTTTTGGCTGGCTGGATATACCAAGGATTCAATGATATCGTGCCAAGCTATATAGCGATCGATCCGCCGGTAGGGTTAGGCATGGGAACAATGACGTCCGGCAGTATCATGTCAACTGTTCAGATTGTCTTCATGATTGGCGCGATCTTGAGTGGTTATATTGTGGAGAAATTCTTTAATGGCAGTTCGAAACCGGTTGTGTTAGTTTCCTTTATTCTTTTCGCGATATTTGCGTTTGCCATTAAGCTCAACTTTATTGTTGCCAGCTCTTCAGTGCTGTTGGTTTGCCTGGTTTTGGCAGGGTTCTTCCTTGCAATGCTTACTCCGGTGTCGATGGCGTTTTTCGCTAAAAATTATCCGGAAAATATTACCGGTAAACTGGGTTCAGTGGCGCAAGGCCTGAGCATGTTCGGCGGAACGATAGGTGTAACACTTGGCGCAACTGCTTTGCATACGACCGGGATGTATCAGATGCCAATCAATATTGTTGTTATTGTCGCAGTTATTGGCTTCTTATTTGCATTTGGGATGAATCCGCCCAAGGATTTCTTAAAGGCTAATAATTCAAATACTTTTAAAGCTTAAGTTAATATATTGGAAGCTATAAGTTGTAAAAAGGTCAGCCGTTAAAGGCTTGGCTGACCTTTTTACGGTTTTTCGGCCAAGCCGGCAAAGGCGATTTACGACTATGGGGAAGGAACATGGGATATTCCACTAGTTATTGTAATATCGAATTTTGCTGGCTTGTAGTGCTGTATGAGGATGTCAGTGCAATGCATTTGGACTGACATAAAAGAAAAAAAGGTGGGGGTTTTTATGAGAAAGACCATAATTACCTTGATTATGTTAGTGACATTTTGTTTTGCCTCTGTGGCGGCAGCGGCTGCCAATCCCTTCAGTGATGTTCCGGCGAACCATTGGGCCTATGGCGCTGTTAAAAAGCTGGCTGACGCCGGCATTATCGATGGCGCTGACGGAAAATTCAATGGCGATAAAACGCTGACCCGTTATGAAATCGCGCAAATCGTAGCCAGAGCTGTTGCCAGGGAAGACCGAGCCAATGCGGCAAATAAATTGCTGATCAATAAGCTGGCCAAAGAGTTTGACAATGAACTCAAGACGCTCGGCGTCCGGGTTACTTCGCTGGAAAATAAAGTCGGGCCGCTGAAGATTGATGGCTGGTTTAAGTACCGCTATGAAAATGCGGAAACTTATAATAGTGTTTATTTTACTAAAATGGGTTATGATACTCCGACAAAGGTTAGAAGCCGCAATGAAATCTGGGTCAACATTGCCAATCAGTTTGACGGAACAACCCGTTTCGAAGGCAGTCTGCAGAATGAGACGGCATCAGACAACCTGGATGATAGCGGTATTGGAAGCGGCTCGATTATTGTGAAGAAAGCCTTCATGGCCTATCAGGCCGGTCAAGTGGAACTGAGCGCCGGACGGTTTTTCCCGACAATCGGCAAAGGCACATTGATGTCTACGCCGCTGATGGACGGCGGTCATGTGGCGTTCGCTAATTCTAGAGTAAGCGCTAACCTGTATGCGATTCATATGTCTGGTCAAGACATCAACTATAAAGCCGGTGATTTGCAATACAATTTCAGCAAAGACTTTAATATGTCGCTGGCCTATGTAGCCGATAAACAAAAGGCTTATTATGATTCGGCAGCAGTCGGATTCGAGTATAAGGGTATTCCAACAATTGCGCTGACCGGTGAGTATGCTGTCAACCGCTGCGACTTTGCGAAGACAAAATCAGGTTTAGATGATCCTTATGCCTATTTCATAAAGGCGCAGTATAAAGGCGCCAACCCGTTCGAAGTCGGTTCGACCGGCCTGTGGGTACAGTATGAAAAGGCTGCTGACGGTTTTGATTTATATGCTAACGCTTCGCCCAATGCTTGGCCTACCGCTTATAATTGGAGCGCCGGTTCGGGCGGCGGCAGTGCCAATAATTTGAAAGGCTTCAGTTATGGCGTTGAAACAACGCTGGCGCAGCGGATGGTTTTGACGGCAACCTATAATCCGCTGAAGTCGTTTAATGGTCAGACCGAGCGGAAGCTGATTACAGGTCAATTATGGTATCTCTTTTAACTGAGAAACAGGGAATGTGTCAAAAATAGGTTCGAAAACCCGCCTAACATCTAATTAAGGCGGGTTTTTTATATGCCGAATCAGCCGAAGAAAATTCACGTTCTACCACTCAAGTACAATACCGCCATGCGTTAAGCCGGCACCAAAGCCATATAATATCATTTTATCGCCGGATTTAATTTTCGATTCTTCTAAAGCAAGCCAAATTGCAAGCGGTATTGATGCTGATGACGTATTTCCATAATACTCATTGCTTAGCAAAGTTTTTTCGATTGGGAAATTAAGTCGTTCGCAAATAGCTTTTATCATACGCAAATTTGCGCTATGAGGAACAAACCAGTTAATGTCGTCAAAAGTCAGATTACTTCGTTGCAATAGATTATAAATAGCATCAGGAATATTCTTAACCACATATTCGTATAGAGAGCGGCCTTCTTGTTGAAACAACCGTTTTTTGCCTAAAACTTGGCCGTTTACTTTGTCTGATAAGTTGCTGCACGTAACATTTTGAGCTAACTTTCCCTCTGAAGTAAAATATGAAGCAATGAAACTTCCTTTTTCATCGGTTCGTTCAATGAGTGTAGCTACCGCAGCATCACCAAACAGCACACAGGTATTTCTGTCTGAGTAATCTATAACTTTAGAGGCAACTTCTGCGGCAATAACTAATACTTTATTACTATGTCCAGTTGCAATTAAAGAATCAGCTACACATATTCCATAGACAAATCCTGTACAGCCTGAGTTTAGATCCATTGTTCCGCATGTTTCAATGCCGAAATGGCCTTGAACTAGTGCCGCAACAGTTGGTGCAAAATGGTCAGGAGTAAACGTTGTAACGATAATCATATCGACATCATTGATTCGAACATTATAGCGATTAATTAAGTTTTCAACAGCCTTTATTGCCAGATCACTTGAGAATTCTTCCTTTTCCGCTAGGCGTCTTTCTCTCACCCCGGTACGACGGACTATCCATTCGTCGCTTGTATCAACCATTTTTTCAAGATCATAATTAGTGAGTTTTTTATGTGGTAAGTATGTTCCCAATCCGACTATTTTCGCATTAGACTTGATATTCATAATTACCTCCCAATGTATTATACTAGATAATAGCACCTGGTACTAAAATATTTTGTGATATAAATATATCATGAATCTGAAATATTTTCAACGCCAACCTGGCTGAAAAGCAAAAACAAAGTGGGCTAATTCGCCTAAGCGATTAACCCACTTTGTTTTTGCTGATAGGTTTTTGGTTCGGAAAAACTGTTCCTTAGAAATATTGTGGTTTGAATTCTTTAATATAATCGTGGTCGGGACGCTCTAGAATAAAGGTACTGATAAACTCACTGCCGGGGATTAAGAAGGGATATTTATCATGGGTTGCCCAGTTTGGTTTGGTATAGTGCGGCGGATTGTTAATAATCGAATCAACCCAGCCGTTATTATTCTCATACCACATTTCGGACACCCGATGCCATTGTTTGAAAAACAGAACTTCATGATCCATGAAATCATCGCCCTGGGGTAAGGGGCTTTTTTCGGATATGTAGGCTTTGGTGCTAAAAAATCTGGTTAGACCAGGCTGCTTCATAACTTCAGGGACATGGGTATTAAGATACCAGTCTTCACCCTCTGCGACAGATATGTTGTCCGGATATCTAAAAGCTGTTACCCAGCGAAGGATTGTATGATCATCAATACTACAGTTGCCGCCCAGGAAATCTTCGGTTGGCTCTGCCGGCATATTAACAACAATAGCATCACAAGCCCCCGGTTGTTTGGTCATCGCCAGGATTCCTTTTACCCCGCGGCGGAGGGATTTGTCGGGAACCCAATTCTCATGAACTCTGTAATTGAAGTACCCATAGTTTTCGCCGCCGGGAGGCGCTGGGACTACACGATAAAGCACATATTTTACTGTCCAGGGACTTTGCGTCAGAACTTCGGGTACGTGATAGCGTTGAAACCATCTTTCCAGGGCCGGCCGGTCATTTTCATCATTCAATTTATGAATAATGAGTAACTTTGACATTTCCATAATATATATCTCCTTTGCTTTTAAACTAATAGCAAGTTGCCTAATTGATAGTGTAGCAATTTGCATACCAAATCCATTGTACTATACATTGCAGCAACTTCGGCGCTTGCTGATAAAATGCTTGGTGATTGTGTATCGAAACGCTGCATATTATGCATCGTTTTGCTGATTGTGTTGTAAAATGCTGCACTTAGTAATAAACTGTAAGCAGGAGTGATGACATGCATTTGGAACTAAGCAAAGATACTTTTTTTACCAGGGGCGGCATATTAGACACGCTATTAGATAATACCTTTGATCAGGCTATTGCGGTTGATAAAGATGAGCGGATAATATTTTTCTCAAAATCCAGTCAGCTTTTTTCCGGCTTACTGCCTGAACAAGCTATCGGAAAGCATATTGGTGAAGAGGTTGCAAACCATAAGTTTACTGAAGTTTTGCGCACTGGAGTAGCCGATAAGGGCAGTTTGCTTGTTCTTCGTGATAAAGTTGCTATTGCTAATCACATACCGGTGATTGATAAGGGAGAAATTATTGGAGCCATTGGAATTGTCTTTTTTAGTAGTTTATCTACGGTAAATAAACTTATTTCTGAACTCTCAACTACCCGCAGCAAGGAATATTTTGAGATGTATAATAAAATTGCCCGGCGTGAAAGTTCTTATACTTTTCAAGACTTTATCGGCAACAGTGACATTGTGAAAAACTTGCTTGCCAATGCCAAAAGTGCGGCAAATTCCAATTATCCAATACTATTAATTGGCGAAACCGGCACCGGTAAAGAAATTCTCGCTAATGCCATTCATTCTGAGAATAAACATACCTTTTTGCAACCGTTTGTTAAAATTAACTGCAGTGCTATTCCTAATAATCTCCTGGAATCCGAATTGTTCGGTTATGAAAAGGGGGCTTTTACCGGAGCCTTTTCCACTAAGATAGGTAAGTTTGAAATGGCTAATAACGGCTCTATTCTGCTTGACGAAATCGGCGAAATGGATATTTTATTGCAGACAAAACTGCTGCGGGTTTTAGAAGAAAAGGAATTTGAAAGAGTCGGAGGCAGCAAGCTGATACCAACCAATGCCCGAGTTATTGCCTTAACTAATGCCAATCTTCCAACTTTATGCCGTGAAAAAAAGTTTCGGGAAGACTTATATTATCGTTTAAATACATTGGAAATCTATGTTCCGCCATTAAGAGCGCGGATGGAAGATATTCCGTTGCTTGTCGAATACTTTATCAATTCCGGGAAACTCAATATTAAGTTAAAAAAAGATGCCATCAAGGCATTAATGCAGTATAATTGGCCAGGTAATGTCCGCCAGTTGAAAAATGTCATTAATCGGTTTGGTGTTTTGAAGCATAATCAGGTTATCGGCGCTGAAGATGTTTTCGCGGTTTTGTCCCAGTCGCCGCTAAATTCTTTTGCAGCGGCACATAAAACCGCATATTTATTAGAAGCAACTCAAATTAGTAATGAAAAAGCTATTGCATCGCCCCAGAGTCTTGAAAATATAGAGAAAACCGCCATTGAACGAGTTTTACAAGATTGCAATTATAATCAGGTCGCTGCCGCAAAGACGCTTAAAATTGCCCGGACAACTTTGATTCGGAAAATTAAAAAGTATAATATTCAAGCTTCATTGTAGCAAATAATATTTAGCCTTGATTATTGATGTATAAGGGATTATAATAAAAGTGTAAATTTTATCCAAAATGGAATAATTGCTGTGGGTCGCTTAAATTAGGGATCAAGAAAAAATCCTGTTCCTCAAAATCTAAGCCCAGCTCATTACATTACGACAACTTATGTTGTTGTATAGTTATGAGCTGGGCTTTTTGGTTTTTTTGATACTACTGGAAAGGTGGGTATGGTGTAGATGTTCCGGCTGATTTTTTCGTATTGATCAGAATCAGGCGGCATTTAAATATTAATATTCTAGGAGAAGGAGCGAGATATTATTATGTCATTTGTTACCGACCCTTATTCAGGCTTGCAATTGCTGGAACTCAGCCATGTCTGGGGGCATGGTGTACCATCATACCCTGGGCAAGCTGACGTAAAGATGTTTCGCGGTGTCAAACACGCGCAGCACGGTGTTTTGGCATGGAAAGTCAATACGGTAATGCATACCGGCACGCATATGAACGCGCCTTTGCACATGATCCAACGTGGCGCGGATTTATCCGCGATTCCGGAAGAGCGTCTATTTGGCAACGGTGTCGTGCTGAGTATTCCTAAAGGGAGCTATGAAGTGATTACCGCTCAAGACTTGGAAGGTGCTACACCAAAAGTACGGCAAGGGGATATCGTCGTTATTGTCACAGGCTGGCATCATAAATATTCTGATTCGCTGGAATATTATGGCGAGTCTCCGGGATTGGCGAAGGACGCTGCCGAATGGCTGGTAAAGAAAGAGTGTAAGTTGGTTGCCATCGATACGCAGCAGATAGACCATCCGTTAGCGACCTCGCTTGGACCTCACCGCGGCGGACCAACCATGAGGCGTTTGGCTGGCGAATATCAAACAGCAACCGGGCTTGACCCCAAAAAGGAGCATGGTGCGTGGAACGTGGCTCATAAAACGCTGCTAAGCGCTGGGATTCCTACGATCGAACAAGTTGGCGGCGATGTTGACCTGTTGTTGGAAAAACGTGCAACCTTTGTTGCTATGCCATGGAAATTTGAACACGGCGATGCATGTCCGGTCAGGTTTGTGGCGATGATTGATCCTGCAGGCAATTGCCGTATCGATTCCGGGAACGAATAATCTATATAAAGGAGTAAGATTATGAGTCTTCAAATATATAATTTAAGTCATTCGTTTCATCAATTTATGCCGGAATGGCCTTCAAGCCCCGGTGTTAATGTATCGATAAATAAGTTTCATGCTAAGGACGGTATCTATGAAGTAAACTGGGAGGGCATTATGCACCGCGGCACCCACATGGATGCTCCGCTTCATGTTACCGAGAACACGCCCGATATTTCCGATTATCCGCTGTGGAAACTTTGCGGTACCGGGGTCGCTGTTTCGATTCCCAAGGAGAAGTGGGGGATTATAACTCCTGAGGATCTTGAAAATGCCTGCCCCAAAATCCAGGAAGGCGACATTGTTATGATTAACACCGGGTTTCATCACAAATGGGCAGATACTGACGAATACTTTGCGTATGGCTGCGGCATCAACGGTGCCGGTGCCCAATGGCTGGTGGATAAAAAAGTAAAATTGGTCGGCTATGGACACCAGGCCAACGATCATCCGCTTGCAACCAAATTGGTTGATCATGGCCTTGGCCCAACGCAGCCGCACCTGATCGAAGAGTGGAAAAGGGAATATGGCCGTGATCCGAAAGTTGATTTTCCGAATTGGGAAGACGCTCACAAAAATCTTATGGTTAAAGGCGGCATACCGGGAATCGAAAACATCGGCGGAGATTTGGATAAAGTTACCGGCAAGCGGTGCTTTTTCATGGCTTTTCCCTGGCGCTGGATGGGGGGAGACGGTTGTATTGTCCGCGTTCTCGCGCTAGTCGATCCTGACCAGACATTTCGGTTTGAGACCGGGAAATAAGGCTAATGACTTTCAACCTGGAATCAGGAATCAAAGTATCCGTTTTTAAAGCGAATTTTGAATGCTGCGACTAGCAATTCAAGCAGAGGTTAGCTAAAAAGACCGCAGGAGTAATGAAAAACGATCATGGAAGATCCGTGAATGGGCAGAAATGGAAGGCGCCAATTCACGGATCTTTCTATTTTTCTATGCGAGAAGAATGAATATGGAATAGGAGTATATACTGCATTCGGGATAATTTTCATCTCCGAAGCAAGAATTACCGCAAACAAAAAAAGAAAGACTGGGCAATAGGCCTGCGTAATGTATCTTGCAGCTAATGTTTTCGTATATTGTCGCTAGGTTGCGCATAGATTGTGAGAGCGCTATGAAGTGGAAAGGTGTAAGCATGATACGCGTAATTAATATAAGATCACCCAAAATGTATGGGGTGATTTCGACATTAGTTTTTTTCAGCTTACTATTCGGTATAATAGGCTTAAAGTATATGGACGAAATACAACTTTCGGGCATTTCCGATCAGCCGTCGGTAGCACCTACCGGCTCAATATCAATCGTTGTCAAAATTCCTGATCATATTTTGGAGCTGTATAATAATGGGAAGATATATAAAAGATACCGCATAGCGGTTGGGAAGAGTGAAACGCCTACACCGATCGGTGACTGGGCAGTAATTTGGAAGTCTTATCGTGCAGGTGATATTTTTGGCACTCGCTTTCTTGGTTTAGATATTCCTTGGGGTGGTTATGGAATTCATGGTACAAACCAGCCGTGGAGTATAGGAAAGTTTGTTAGCAAGGGCTGTATACGAATGCGCAATAAGGATATCGAGGAACTTTTTGAATGGGTGCCTATAGGAACCCCGGTACGTATTGAGGACCGGGCGATAAGCATTCAGCGCCAACTCAAGTATGAATCCACAGGGGCCGACGTGGTTCAATTACAAAGGAAGTTGAGAGAATTAGGCTATTATGAAGGCAAAGCCGATGGCATTTTCAACAAGGATACTGAGGGGGCTTTGAAACGGTTTCAACATGACAATGGATTTCAAGTTACTGGTATCACTGATATGAAGCTCATTGACGCATTGGGCCTTTAGTTCATGACTACAGCCGTAATAAGGAACGTGAAAGAATCGTCCAATACAAAGGGAATATAAAAAAATGTCTTGATCTCTGGAAACGAATTTTAGTCGAATTATCCATCGGATAAAATGAATATTTCATGTATGGCTGCGGTATCAACGGTGCGGGGACTCAATGGCTGATGGCTTGACGTTTTTACGTTGTGCAAACTTCGGTTTGTAATTATATAAGATTGAAATTGGTAACAATTACCCATATAATTAGGCATAAGAAGGAGGCGACTTTTATGGATAACAGTAAGCCGTTGCCGTCTAAAGGTGAAGTTGCAGCCAAGCATGGGCTTAAGCGCCTTGCTGTGGTGCATATGGCGATGGCAGATTATTGCGAATTGCAGAAATAAAAATAGAATCTACTTAAGGGATTGGTGATATGTTATGAGAAGGTTATCGATACTTATTATTATATTGCTGATCCTTTCAGCCGTGTCGTGTGTAAATGCTAACAGCAAGATTGCTGTTTCTTATCTTGCTTATCACAGTCGGTATGCTTTAAATATGAAAGATATCAGCGGTAAGCGTTATATGGTTTATATTTTTTCAACTGATGAAAAAAAATTGCCGAGTGGAGTTCGTACCTGGTTCAATGAAACTGATCAAGTTTTTAGGGGAAATTATTATGCGGCAATAGCAGCGCATAATGGTAAGGTTGCGGTGCGGCAAAATAATACACTGTTTGGATTTGAGGAGAAAGACTGTAGGAAAGGTACTTTAAACATCTGTGATACTGCTTATAAAAACAGAGCGTATGTGGTTAGATCTAAATATGAAGGACAACCTGATATTTTAATTGTTACGCAGCAATTAACAGGAAATGGTGATGCAAATATAAGAGCCTTTTATGTAGAGAATGGCAGCTTGCATTTAATAAACTGGCAAAATAATGCTGGGGCGATACTCAAATTTACCAGTACGAGCGGAATTAATGCTGTCAAAAATTTAGAGTCCTTGATCTATAAAACTGACGGTTGGGTACGAAGCGTGGAGTACACAGGCAGAAGCGAGACTACCTGGAAGTTTGATCAGGCGCGCCGTACGATGGTATTTACGGAGCAAACTCTATTGAATAAGACTTCGCTTGAAAAGGATAGCAGCAGCGGGGTTAACTCGTTAACAGCCGGAAAGACTCCGTCCTCTTAGGGCGGAGTCTTTCCGGCTGTATTCTTTCTACCGGGGAGCACAAGTTCTCGGGTAACATTGGGGAGCACAGCGCCGAGGGTAGCACTGGTGAGGAAGGCAAGGCGTAGGCCTGCAACTACGCGGAGCGCATAAGTTTGGTAAACAAGACTGAGGATTACATTGCCGTGGTGAACATTGCTGCGGGTGACATTGCCGAGGAGGGCATTGTTGGTGTGGGTTTGATGCAGGTTTACATTGGTAAGCATCGGATTCCATATCGTCGTAATCATAATCTTCCATGTCGGGATCTTCCCATTCCCAATCCCAATCACGATAAGTAGCCATCGGAACACGACCTTTCTAGATTTGAGGGAACTTCTACTACATAATATGTTGAGTATCATGTTAGGGTGACCAATGGCTGGAGGGGATTAAAGAATTTGCAACAGACAGCCATATTAGAATACCTATGATTAGCCTTGCGGCTTAGGGGGGTTATTTTTTATAAGAGTTATAATTTCTTCGTTGCTTAAAAAGTCGAGCAAATGATGGTCAATGATACGATTATTTTTTTTCTTAGGAAAGAATTTTGTTAATAAATTTAATTTCAACTTAACCAATCCTTCTTTGTGATAGATTATTACTATTGTATTCTTCACTAGATGAAAAAGTACAACTTGGTAAACGTTTTGGGTATATGTATCGCTAGAGAAATATTGGACTGACTGTTCAGTCGGAATTCTGCATACATTACCGTACCGGCGAGCAATTAAGCTAATTTTATATTGGCTGCTAGCAGGATAATGATAATCGTTATTACTACAAGTTTATCATATTGGAAACAATTGGGCAATATGGAAAATAAAAGTCAGGCAATTCAACCCATTTTCCAGTTGTAAGATTATTTGAATGTAAAGCGAAAAGGTATCTATACTAATAAAATGCATTAATACATTTTATGATATAAAAATATTTGTATTATAAAAGAAAAGCATAAAAATATGTATTGCCAACCAAAGGGAAATCAAATATAATCTATTAATGTAACACCGATATGTTTGCTGGGCAAATCTTTCGAAAGGAAGAGACGCAAAGCCGTGGGTCTAAGGATGTAAAAGTCTATGATTGCCAGGTTGCAATAAAAATTGCAACCTGGCAATTTTTATATTTTGTACATAATACTAAATTTAAAAGGAGAATTGATTTGAAAAAGTTTTTATTCGCATTTATTGTTATCATGATGAACAGCAGTACTCTTATGGCATCACCACTTATGGATTATTCAGCCGGCGCAACTTCAGTAGATTTTATGCTGCGATCATCAGCTGATTTTACTGTTGAAAGGGGTACTAGTTCTAAAACTTTCGCTGGTGATAATGTTTATGATCTTACGGTTACGAAAAGCATCGGCCATAAGCTTGCGGTGCAGTATGCAGCCTATAACCCGCAAACAACTATTGAGAGGGCGGTCATATCTTCCTATTCCAACCAGTTTACGCTCCAGAATAAAGAATTTAATTTGCTTTATAAAGTAAATAATAACATCGCGCTTTTTGCCGGACTAAGTGATAATAAACTAAAATTTGATGGCGACCCAGGTCCAGGAATAACCCACTACGCGGCAGAAACAAAAAAGATTTGGCAATACGGTCTTAGCGGAAAACAGAAGCTTGGTGGAAAAGTCAGTTTGTATGAAGTAGGAGCCCTTGGTAAAAACCTAACGGCATGGAAAGTGGGACTTGGCTACAAACTAACCAAGGATGTTGAATTTAATGTTGATTACCGTTATTTGCAGGTTGATAAATTAACCATCCCTGCTTTTGCCGCTTATAAATTTGATGCTACCGTAAAGGGGGTGGGAGCTGGTTTAACAGTCAAATTTTAATTATGGGCTGGGCTAGTTAAAACCAGCCGTCAGAGATTTTATCTGACGGCTGGTTTTTGATGTTTGGGATGCTATTCGTTTGCGGTTAAGCTGTGTTCGTCAATGATAAATAAAATTAGCGAACAAAGCAATATAAATACAGCGCCGAATATTGCTTTAGCGCCAAGCGCCAATGTTGCCAGGCCGCCGAGAAAGGCGCCAATTAAGAATGCAAAGATGACTGTAAAGTAACGAACGGCTGTGATAGCTGAGGCGTGGTCTTTTTTGGTGAAGGCAATGTATGCTGCTTGTGAAGCTGTACGTAAATTGCCGGTGACCATTGTTGTGCTATAGGGAGAATTAACCAGTTTGCGAAACGCTGAAATTTGCAGTGAAGAGACAAATGAGATTGTAACAGTTACAAAGATGTTTGGGATAGTACTGGGGATAAAGCCGATGATAAAGAGGGTGATAATCTCAATAATTAATACGGCTCGGGATGAATCTTTGATAAACGGAAAAGGCGAGGTTTTTTTTAGCGATTCAGCGATTATTACTCCAATGATGAACGCCAGAATGGGCGGAACGCTGAGCAAGGCCTGCTGCCAATTTCCTGCTGCCGCTTCAGCGCCGAATAACACGATGTTTCCTGTTTGAGCATTGGCAAAAACACCATCTCTGCCTACGAATGTATAAGCATCCAAAAAGCCGCCGACTATTGCCAACAGTATCCCCAGACGGACTGATTCGGATGTAACTTTGTGAAGCTGTATTGTGGGGGTATTTTCTTGAATTACATCAATGACTTTGTCAAGCAAGATTGCAGTGTCCTCCTAGTATGAAAAGTATGGTATTAACATATATCATTTCTCGCTATAGGACCGAGATCCTTTGCTGCATTATTCAAAATTATATGCTGCTACTTTAGCGGCGAAAATGTTGGGGTGAGGCGAAGTCTTTTTTTGTAAGCCAAGGACAGCAAAAAAATGCGTTGCGACATAATCCGACAATATAGTACAATTGAACTATATATTGCTACGCGGGGGATAAATCATACTTAAAGAGGGTGGGGAAAATGCAATTTTTCAGAAGATTTTAAGTTGGTGCAAAAATAGGCGAAAGGCCACTCGCAACTATTAAGAGCTAATGAAGCAGATATTTGGAATATTTCACGATTTTGGAGATGCAACAGGGAATGTCGGGGAAATCTGCCAGTGCTGCGAAAGAAGGCAGTTGGTAAGTAAAGAAATTTTGGGCCAATCACAAACCGTATCCGCTGCAACTGAAGAACAAACTGTAGCTATAGAGCAAATTGGAGAAGGCAGTCAAAGTCTCGCTAAGATGGCAGAAGAGTTACAAAGTGCTATTCAAAAGTTTAAAATATAGCAATATGGTTTTTTAATCCGGACATACGGGTTAACAGGGGCTGCAGTTTTGGAGTAAATACATAATTGGCAATAACGCGATAGTAAAATGGTGGTGAAAAAATGATTGTTGAGCAGTTAATTTATTATGGATCTAAAAAAAAGGAGTTCATTAAAAAAAGTGGAATTGCAATTAAAGCTCAGATGGTATTGGTTTTCGGCTCAAAAAATTTAGTTGGAGACAGAGCTATTGTTGATGATTTGCGTTCTAGCTATCCGGGTTCTTATTTAATCGGTTGTTCAACCTCCGGCGAAATATTCAATACTGAGGTTGCCAATAATACTTTAACCGCGACAGCCATCTGTTTTGAGAAAACACCGGTAGAGTTTGCCTCCGTTAATCTTGCGGATTATCAAGATGATTACAGCGCTTCTGAGGCGCTTGCCAGAATGGTGCCTCATGACGGGTTAAGACATGTTTTTTTGCTTTCCGAAGGTGTGAATGTGAATGGCAGCAGGTTGGTAGCCGGCTTGCGCGACCATTTGCCTGCAAATGTTACAGTGACCGGTGGGTTGGCTGGTGACGGCAGTCAATTTAAGGAAACCTATGTGATTGCCAATAATTATGCTGAGAAGAATGTGGTTGCACTTGCCGCTTTTTATGGTGATAATATAAAAATAGGTTATGGATCGGTCGGAGGGTGGGATACCTTCGGAATCGAAAGACTTGTAACCCGTTCAAAAGACAATGTTTTGTATGAGCTTGATGGGAAGCCGGTACTGGATTTGTACAAAGAATATCTGGGTGAGCAATATTCAAAAATGCTGCCTTTATCGGCATTTTATTTTCCTTTAAGCATACGATCAAAGGCTGGCGGGTACGAATTGGTGAGAACGATTTTGGGATTGGATGAAGCGGCTAAGAGTTTAACTTTTGCCGGAAACATTCCGGAAGGGTATTATGCGAAACTGATGAAAGCGAATACAAATAGTTTGATAAACGGCGCCTTGCATGCAGCGGAAATGAGTACCAAAGTGATTCAACACCGGTCCCCGAAACTTGCGATCTTGATAAGTTGTGTGGGAAGAAAGCTGGTATTGAAACAAAGGGTGGATGATGAAGTGGATGTGACTAGAGAAGTGTTGGGACAAGATGTTGCTTATACTGGTTTTTATTCTTATGGTGAAATATCCCATTCTAGTGAGGGGTCGCCATGTGAACTTTACAACCAGACTATGACCATCACAACTTTTGCCGAGGTTTAGATGGAGGAGATACACAAGCTTTTAAAGAAGCAGTTGCAAAAGAAATTGCGCTTGGACCCTGTACCGGTATACCTGGAGAATTTTATCCAGGCAGTAAACTCCACTTATTATGAATTTGAGAATGACATAGGGTTGATGGAAAGAAGCATTGATATAAGTTCACGCGAGTATAACGAAGTAACTGATAAATTGCGGAAGGCTTATGATTCTCTGACAACAATTCATGAAGAGTTGCGATATTTAAGTATGCATGACACGTTAACCGGTCTTTATAATCGTGCTTATTTAGAATTAGAAATGCAACAATTGCAGGATAACAATGTTTTTCCGGTTGGTATTATTGTTTGCGATACAGACGGGCTAAAATTGGTTAACGATTCGTTTGGCCATGCCGTAGGCGATCAGTTTCTTGTGGCTTCAGCGGAAATTATTCGCCGCAGTATTCGCACTGAAGATATCCCGTTTCGCATTGGCGGCGATGAGTTCTTGATTATTCTGCCGCAGGCAACTGAAGCAGCAGTCCAGTCGGTATTAAAAAAAATGGAAAGTGAGATAACGGCATATAATCAGCAGAATGTGGTTGCTCCTGTTAGTATATCCATTGGCTATTGTGTGAAAAATGATGCGGCGACATCGCTGGAGGATGTCGTCAAAGAAGCAGATAATCAAATGTACAAAGAGAAACTGCTTCATTCGCAAAGCGCTCATAGTGCAATCGTTCAGACAATGATGAAATTGCTGCAGGAACGGGATTTTATGACCGAGGAACATTCTGAAAGATTGCAGGATTTAGTCTTGAAGTTTGCAATCAAGCTTGGTGTACCATCGAACAGTATGGCAAGTCTCCAACTTTTTGCCAAGTTTCATGATATCGGCAAGGCTGGTATAGCGGACAACATTTTAAAAAAGCCAGGCCCATTAAACGAAGCCGAAAGACAGGAGATGCAGCGGCACTGTGAAATCGGTTTTCGTATTGCCCAGGCATCGATGACTTTGCTGCCGATAGCGCCATGGATATTGATGCATCAAGAATGGTGGAACGGCAAAGGGTATCCTTTGGGGATCGGTGGGGAGGAAATACCGCTGGAATGCCGGATATTAGCTATTGCCGATGCCTATGACGCAATGATAAGTGATCGGCCTTATCGTAAGGCGTTAACTAAAAAAGTAGCGGTAGCTGAGCTTGAGCGGTGTGCCGGCACGCAATTTGATCCTAAGTTGGTAAAGGTATTTGTCCAAGTAGTTTCGTGATAATAGCACCCATAATTAAAAAGACAGCAGCCTGCAGGGCTGTTGTCTTTTTAATTATGGTAGAGGAAAAAGAGTTTCTTCCTATAAAAATTTCTTGCCAAACTCACTTAAACTGGCAACATTGTGGTTGATATTTTCTAAATTGGCACTGATCTCCTCATTTGTTGCTGCTTGTTCTTCGCTGGTAGCGGCTGTTTCTTCAACAACGTTAGAAATATCTCGGATGGCTTTATCAATTCTTTCGACGATTACTTTTATTGACGCTGCCGATTCCTTCGTTTGACCAGCTAATTTTCTTACTTCCTCAGCTACGACTGAGAAACCGCGGCCTTCGGTTCCGGCACGGGCGGCTTCAATTGAGGCATTTAAGCCTAATAAATTAGTCTGATCAGCAATGCTTCTTATTAATTTTAATACTTCCTCAGTTTGTTTGGTCGCATCACGCGCTTCCTTCGTTAATTGAGCGGTTTTCTGACCGGTTGCTGCCAAATCAACTGATGATTTGGCCATATCTGTCATGCTAAGAGATATTTGACCGATTGATTCTTCCAATTCGCTTATGTTGGATATTAGTTTTTTGATATCCCCCATAGCGATTCCATCGCTTAATGAACCAATAACTTTTCCTTTATTTATTATTGGCTTAATAATTACTTTAATTGCTGTGCCAAGTACCTGCTCCGGAATATCCGCTTTTTGAATTTTACCGGTCCGAAGACATTCTTTTACGACGTCAATTACCTCATCGCCATACTTTACGTTTAGATCAAAGGTTTCTGCTTTAGCATAGGCAAGATACTTGCTAAGGTCTGACAATCCAAAGGCCATATCATCCCGTACCATGTCATTCAGAAAAGGCATGACTATCGCAAAAGCCCGCAATATTTCTTCGTCACTAAGCTCTTCCTGAAAATATTTACTATAATCCATTA
>JAGGAC010000148.1 GCA_017889635.1 Bacillota bacterium
GCCGGTTGGTTGACTAGCGCATTTTTTAAAGGAAATGAACTAAAAACTACCTCCCATGCTCATCAACACGCTTGTGGTTGCTGCGACCATCATACAGACAATGACTATATTATTCAGCCATCTTTTACAGAAAAGATATTCCGAACAATTCACGATGCCAGCAACGAGTTTTTTGAAATGGGCAAGTATTTGATTTTTGGTGCAACTTTAGGAGCTTTTAGCCAAATTATTATCCCCCGCGCATACCTCTTGGCTGTGGGCCAACATTCGTTTTTATCTATCGGCGTTATGATGTTATTTGCGTTTGGAATTTCGGTGTGCTCGTCCGCCGACGCCTTTATCGCCGCTTCGTTAACCACCAGTTTTTCAACAGGCTCGCTGGTCGCCTTTATGGTATTCGGGCCAATGATTGACTTCAAGAACACTCTCATGTTACTGCATGCATTTCGAATACGCTTTGTTGTTTGGCTGATCGTTGTTGTTTCGGTCTTATGTAGTATTGCAGCTTATTTTATTAATACTTTATAAGTCCGTCGGTAATATGGCAAGAAAAAAGAAAACAGATAAAATTAACTAAAGGCTGATAATACTGTAATAAAGGCGCAAAAAGAGAACTATCAACTAAGCCCCGGCCTTGATTTCTTAAAAACGGGGTAATACTCAACGGTACGGTTATGCCGTAACCGCAGCGATATATAGACGATTGTCCTTCAGCAGTCTGAAGACCAACCGGACCAATTTTCGGGCAGTGAGAGCGAGTGCGCGTTTGTGCTGGTACTTGTTGACCTCTTTGTATTTGAGGTCATAGTAGCGACGATGCTCCGTGTCGCAACGCACAAGAGCATAGGCAGCCTCACACAAGTAGTATTTGAGAAAACGGTTGCCAGACCTAATGAGGCGGGTATTTTGGGCCTCAAATTGGCCGGACTGATGTTGGGACCACGCAAGGCCGGCATATTTGGCAACAGCCGCATGACTCTTAAAACGGCTGGTATCCCCAATTTCCGCGATGATACCGGCAGAAAGGACAAGGCCAATGCCTGGAACAGAGGTTAGGGTATTGGGAATATTGTCAACCTGGCGTTCAATCTCTTTATCCAGCGCCTTGATTTGTGCTTGCATAGCTCGCATAGAGGAAATCGAAATTGACAGCACTTGATTCATGGAGTCGTTTACTGTTTTCGGTAGGCGATAAGAACCTCTGGCAGCGGCTTGTACCGCTTTGGCAATCTTTTCAGGATCTGGAGATCGGTTTTTACCTTTTTCAGCAATAAAGGCTGTGAGTTTATCCAAAGCGATGTTTGCTAAGTCATCGGGCGATTTAAACTCCTCCAGAACAGCTAAAGCAGCAGCCCCATAGTTATTGGAAAAAGTTTTTTCCTGTGCTAGGCCAGAGCATTTCATAAAAAGGTAGTTCATGAACCTTTGCTTTTCTCTGGTCAGATTTTGTACAGCGAAGAAGCGTGCTCTGGTGAGGGTTTGCAGGGCCTTGTAGCGATAGTCATCCATAAAGATTGCAGCAGAAATCCGTCCAAAGCGAAGGTTGTCGGCAATAACAAAAGCATCCACGACATCGTTTTTTGGAAGGTCTGGGTAAGCATCCTTGAATTTCTTGACCTGTTTTGGATTAAGCACATGGATCTTTTTGTTGAAGCGACTCAGCGCACCGTCTTCTCGCAAAAAGCAAACGAGATTATCCCCATAAACCGAAGTAGCTTCAAGACCGAGAACAACGTTCGATAATCCTTTTTCCGTCAACGCGGCCACTACCCGCTTTGACAGGGCTTGAGCACCGCCGAGATTGTTCTGGACAGCAAAGGAACTGTGCTTCGATCCGTCTGGCAGCATGATGTAAACCGCATTGTTGCGGCTTCCCGCATCAATGCCAACAAATAATTGATTCAATTTATCACCTCATTTCTGCGTGAGATTTTGAGTCAATCGGCTTGGTAATACCCACGATACCGGAGCATCAACACCCTCGCATATTAGAATTCACTTGGAAGTGGCTTATTGCGAACCTCCACTGCTAAGAGGTAAGCCACAATTCCAACAAACAGCCGTCGGTTTGAAGCTAACTTCCGGTTCAGGGGAACAGACTTACGATGAAGTAACCTTGCGGTTCAACAGGAAGTGGAAGAACTTTTACCTGATTGACTTATGTCAATTATATCATGGGTATTTTCAAGCCGATTGGCTTGCTGGCAATGTGCAGGAATGCAAAAACTCTTCCTGCAAAACTTATTATACGAGGAAGTGTTAGTTTGAACCGCAGGTCAAGAAACAGGTATGTATTTGATTTCGACGCTTTCGTACGGGCAATAATTCTGCTAGGATTTATAATTTTATTATATGTTAACCCCCAATTTTTATGCTTAACTAAAATAACCAGTTACTTGTTATTTCCCATGTGTATCACCCAGTTAGCAAACATTTTTCGCCCGGCCTATACCTTTAAAGATCAGCATGGTCACAATCATAGTTTTTTATGGATATATACTCCTTTTATATTCGTACTCGGGCTATCATTCGCAGTGTCAAGCAATACCCTCAATGCGAACCTTGTTAATGCCAAAGGATTGAACAGCCAGTTGTCTGTCCCTGCGGTTACTCTGGAGGAATACCCAAGACCTTTAGCGTCTAAGCTACACCAGTTACAGCTTATTGAAGTTACTGATCCAGATTATAGTGAAATTATGAGCGAACTGGAACTATACCCGAATGATTACATAAGTAAAGAATTAACTATGACAGGCTTTGTATTTAGACCTCCTGGCATTACTAATAACCAATTCTCCTTGGTACGTTATGTAATTGTGTGCTGCCCATCAGACGCTCTGCCTTACGGTGTCTTATGCGAAGTTAAAGACGCCAGTAAATATAAAGATGGAACTTGGTTGTCGATTAAAGGTAATTTTGGTCTACCTTAAATGGGTTTTGGCCGCTTTAATCCGTGTTCCCAATGATATGGTTCTCCATATCATTGGGACAACGAATTTGCACTCTAGTCTTTGCTACGTACAGAAAGAAAATCTCTAAACACATACACCAATATCAATAAACCGCCTCCAATGGTAACCCATTTGAGCCACAGACTGTCTACCATCCTATTCCATTGACTGCCTAATACAGCCCCAGCACCCAAAAAGATAGTTAGCCATAGAACCGCGTGTAACATGTCGTAAATAAGAAATCTGGCAATAGAAATACCGCTGATGCCTGCTACGTAAGGGGTAACGTTTCCTACTGTTGGTATAAAGCGGCCACCGACAACATAAGCCGGAGCCGACTTTTGTAAAAGTTCCTTTGCCTTGTCAAGACGTTCCGGGGTTATTCCAATATATCTCCCCCATCTCTTTATAAAGGGTTCACCAATATAACGTCCTATCATAAAGGC
>JAGGAC010000032.1 GCA_017889635.1 Bacillota bacterium
GCATTACACAACCAATACTGACCTTTGCTCGACTACCACAGATAGCTACTGAACCGCCTGCAATCTCCCAACTGCAAACGACCCGTTAAATTCACAACCTATGATAGTCTTAGCTCGACCACCATACATCCCTTGGGACCATACGATAACAGTTGGGCTACCGCACAGCCTTTCAAGACATATAGCAATCTTCTCGCCGACTACTGCCGAGCCTTTCGACCCGACAATAATCTTTGACCGACTAATACCGAGCTCCGTTTCCGAAACCCGATATTAATCTTGGCTCAACCATTACAGATCCCTTACGCTGATTATTATCTCTCAAAATAGCGTTAGTATACATTCTATTTTATAGGAACACCCGCCTGGAAATCAACTATATATTAACACCTGATTAACATAACTTTAACAACGCTATAAATTCAAATTATCTTATCGTTTGATCAAAGCAGGAAAAGTAAAAGATGATTGCAATCCGTAACCGGTAAGATTAACTTGATACTTCCCGTTTCCTGTTTGATACACATCAACCACCGAGTATTGATTATGAATGACAGGATCACTTCCGAAACCATCATTTGCAGCCAGATTGATGTAATGAATGCCATTCAACTCCACGAAACTTCCATGATGATAATGTCCTTGGAATACGGCCACCACCTGTTTGTCGGCTTCCAAAATGGCACGTACTTGAGCGGCATTGGCAACAGCATGGGGTGGCTCGATATTAGCGGCAGGAACCTGCAATAATTGATGGACAAAAACAATCGTCGGTCCATCATTGGCCGCCAAATCAGATTTTAACCACGCTAATTCTTGTTCAGGAATGAACGTATCTTTCCAATTGAAAGTAGTATTTCCGCCCAACGGGGTACCATCTGCCTTGTAGGCAGCATCGAGCACTACATAATGAATTTTACCGGAATTGAAGGAATAGTAATGAACGCCTTCTTTAGAAGGAATACCTGTGTTAACTATTTTCGAGGCAAATTCCTCCTTGGTGCAAAACTTCATCTCATGGTTACCCATAACGTGGTAGCGGTTGCCTTTAAATTGCGAAAAAACTTTTTCCACTTCTGTGGTGTATTTTAAACAAGCATCTTTCATCCCTACTGCGCTGACACTGCCATCGGCTGGTTGATCGTTAAAATCTCCCACTTCAATAATAAATGGAATGTTCATGCTGTTCATTTGTTTTGTAAAAACATCGACTTTAGCAAGAGCCGCACTGTAGTACTCGCATGCGTAATCGTTTATATCATCAGCTTTAGCAGCATGATGGATGTCGGTAATCATCCCGAATTTGCCAATCAAGTTTCCTTGGACCTCAGCATATGCACAAGGTACCCCTGCAACAAGAATAGCTATGCTTAAAAAAGCGCTAAAAAGCAAAGAACGTTTTGACTTCATGATTAATCTCCCCTAAAGTTGATTTTTGAATGATGTTTGGCGGTTAAGCAGAGCAGAAAAAAAGCCTAGCAACAAAATAAGTACCAGTTTAAAAATTTACTGCTGCAGTAGCAAATAATCTATTGCGGTCAGAACCAGCACCAATGTATGAACTATCATTTATCTTTTTATAATTATAATCGCCAATCTTCAAACTAAGATTTTTATTAAAATTATGCTTCCATGAAACAAGATAGCCTTTGGTATTATTATTAGGGGCAGTTGTCATCCCGTAACCATTGTAGTCCACAATACTGGCTTGGTCTTCTACATAGTAATAGCCTGCTGCCAATGTATTTTTCTCATCCACTTTATAGCTTAAATTGGCTTGAAAAGCTTGATTATCCGTTTGAGTGCTAGCTTTTAGATATTCTCCGGAAATATTAACCGTTTCTGATAATTTATGAGAACCGTAAGCACTATAAAAATTGGTACTACTATCTTTTAAGGCGTACGAGCTCACAGTATCTTTGCCATAAGCTGCATGCGCAAACATAGCACCTATGTTGCTGGCAGGAGAAATGGCATAACTCCCTTGTACTGCATAAAATTTATCGTTATCAATACCATTTTGATAGTTGGTCTTGGCGACAATTAGGTTTAGATCAGTAGCTCCTACTTTTTTGCTGACATTTAACGCATATGGCAAATCATGCCGACCAATATAATAATTAGCATAAGCAAGTCCCCCGCCAAGTGACATTGACTGAGAACCAACAACATAAGAATATCCGGCATTCTTGTATTTTAGACCAAATGCACTAATTGCAGCATTATTGTTATCTGTACTGTTTAAATAATCAGCACTAAACCCACCACTCGCGTTGGTATTAATATTTTGATAACTGAAGCTTGTATAAGCATCCAGATTTTGAGCCAATGGCGCATCTACATTTAATGTAAATGTACTCTTCCAAGCCGTTCTAGTAAGATCCGAACCACTATAAGTATCACGCTGATCACGATAATGTATGGAAAAACTACCATCAAATTTAATTTCTTGACTAGAATCTTCGGCTGCAAACGCAGTCCCTGCTCCTAAAATGATAACACTTGCTGTCACAGTCGCTAATAATTGTTTTTTCATTGTAGTCCTCCATAAAATTCTATGTATTTTCCCTCCGAACCTTTCGCCAACCAAGAAGCTAAGAATGAATTGCGGCTGATAACACTATGACTGTCTTGGGCAGTTTTACACAGTTCAATGCAAAGACAAACGAAATCCCGTATTCTCTGAACAAGCATCGCGACCACTGCGGTAGCCATCAAAGTCAAAGCCGTCCCATGCGACTTTGGCGTAAACCGCTTGCATGTCAACTAAGTTTGCACCTGTTGCCATCGTAACAGCAGCCATCCCACCGACCAGAAATTGCTTCCAATAATTTTTATTGTTTTTCATACTACTACTTATACACTCCTTTCTATTTTTACTATATACTTTTGTCATCATACTTTTGTTATCAAATAATTAATACTTCGTTAAGACCGCCTTTAAAGCTGAAGTCCAACCTCTTTCCTCAAAAAAAAACGTCCATTCTCAGAATATAAGGTAAAAATATAATATATATACTATGAGCCTTATGTTGCAAACGTTCGAGATATATTATGTGTAATATATGTGTATAATATATCTAAAGAAAAACACATCCACCTTCATAGTCCGTTCACCTAACGTGTTGGTAAGCGAAAAAACAAGAATAATGACATGAAAAATGGCAGCATATTTTCACTGCCATTTTTTCTTTGATTTTACCGGCTTTACAAACTTTTAATAAGTATATAAATTACGACATGCTTGGCACCGGGGGTATCGTTTTTGTTGGAATAAGAAAGATTTACCTTATAGTGTTAATATTAATTTGATACAATAGAAGTACAAAGAGGAGGGCGCATGGGAGACAAATATCAGCTTTATCCTAGCACGGTAAAATTACTAGCAGTAGAATTAAAGACGGCTATTGACGATTATAACGCCAGGCTGATTGACGCAAATGAATTGAGATCATTGGTGAGTCATTATGCCGACAACTGTGGAAACAAGATGTTCCTCGGACCAGGTGAATTTAATCCTACAGTTACACAACGGTTAGGTGCGAGGCGACTTCAAACTGTGCTGGCTATGATGGTTGGTCGCCAGGGTAAAATGTTTTAATATTGGGTTCGAGCAGTGTTTCCTAAGAAAAAAGAAGCTGGTCAGCTAAATCGTTTCATCGAGAATTTGATTTTCAAAACTTAGGCATTAAAATGCATAAAACTGGCAGGTGTTACTCTGCCAGTTTTTCCTTTGTTTTCAACGGTTTTATAGACATGCACAAAAAAGTGCTGCCGTAATTTTATTTCGGGTACATCTCGTTATTTTTGTCCGATTTCATTGTAGACGTTATCATTGTAGTAGTACCAATCGATCTTGCCGGCCTTCTTTAAATCATAGTGTTGCTGCTGCTAATTATTCAAGGCATGCTTTATTATTTTCGAGCCAAATGAAACATGAATTGCAAGCTCGTCACGAATTATGGGAGGACATCTGTCTGGGTCCATGCGCCGGTTGCCATTTAGATTGACCGCAATGATCGGTATACCCATTTCAAGTGCAATCTCTTGCTCCCAGCGAACAAATTTATGAAGGTTTTTAGTTTTTTCGCCGACCAGGACTATTAGAACTTTTGAGTTCGCCATTCGTTCCCGGAGGTGTTTCTTGATCGTTTGTTCAGAACTACCGTTTCGAATGTTGTTTAAGTCATGGGCATTGTGGAAATCAAAAGGAACCGATAACGGTTAAACCGTTCCATTAATGAGTTGATATGTGAAAAGAGCACCGAAAATTGGTGCTCTTTGTCATATAACTGACATATGATTTGACAGTTAATTTAGCCAGCCTGTATGAGTTTATATTGTTAAGCTATTGACAAAAACACTATAAATGAATATTATTAATTCGACGGTTATCGAAACATAAAATAATTTTAGGGGCATTAAAAGTGGATACTAAAAAAGCTGCAAAGATATTTAAGGCACTTTCACATCCAAATCGATTAGAACTATACCTAAAAATTGCCGAAGCACACGAGGCTAGTTTTCAGAGCGGGTCTGAATGTTTTATTACAGACATCATTGATTGCCTGAATATTGGTGCTTCAACAATTTCACATCATATAAAAGAATTGGCGAATGCTGAACTGATTACTACTGAAAAAAGGGGTAAATTTTTAGTCTGCAAAATCAATGAAGAACTCGTTGACGAAGTTAGCAAGATGTTGGGATTAAACCAGAAATAGCCACTGCTGCTTCACTTTTTTTAAACTACATTTCGATAGTTGTGAAAATGATAAAGTGTAATAGATAGGAGAATTATTATGAAAGTTATAGTTTTCGGTGCTACCGGCATGATTGGCAGAAGTGTCTTACAAGAGTGCCTACTTGATGCCGAGATTGATGCTGTTCTGACGGTAGGACGCAGTGTGACCGGGCTTCAGCATGAAAAACTGAAAGAGATTCTACACAAAGACTTGCTAGATTTGGCGGCAATTGAGGGTAATCTTGCGGGCTATGATGCGTGCTTTTTCTGTCTCGGGGTTAGTTCAGCAGGCATGAACGAACGAGAGTATCAGCAAGTTACCTATGATATCACAATGGCGGTAGCGCAAACCCTGGTTAAACTTAATACCAAAATGACCTTTATTTACGTGTCAGGATCAGGTGCCGATAGTACCGAGCAAGGGCGTGTCATGTGGGCAAGAGTAAAGGGCAAAACTGAAAACGCATTGCTACGGTTGCCGTTTAAGGCTGCTTATATGATTCGCCCAGCGTATATTCAGCCATGTGGTGGTATTGTATCAAGAACCAGGTTATATCGATTGCTGTATAGTGGGTTGGGCATTCTGTATCCTATATTGAAGAGGCTTTTTCCGCAATATGTTACAACAACAGAGATATTGGGACGGACGATGATCAAAGTGGCTAAACAAGGCGCTCAAACTTCTATTATCGAAAGTAAGGACATTCTTTTATAACTGTGAAAATTGAGAAAAATGGAGGAAATTACAGATAGCATGCAAGCTATAAATATGTAAATACTATTTAGGAGTGTGAAAAATGGAAAACTTTCCTCATTCTGCAAGCTATTTTCTGGCAGAAAGTGAAGCATCAGCTAGAGGATTTCTAACAGCAGTTATAGCGATTGCTTTGTCCGTCTATTTTATCTTTGTTTTAAAAAAACCCTTTTGGGAAGGGCTAGGGTATACCTTGCTATTGGTAGCTTTCCTTATTGGTCCGCCGAGTGCTTATGTTTTTTTACGAACAGATGGACAAGTTGCCGCTTTATCAGAACAATACCAAAATGACCCCCAAAGCGTTCTCAACCAAGAAGCAGTGAGAATGAGTGCTGTAATTGATAGATATAGGTATATTAGAATAGTGCAAGTTGTAGCAATAAATGCCGGACTGTTATTACTGCTGTTTCCTTCTAAGCAATCTCTATATAAAGGCATTGCTGTTGGGTTGATATGGTTTGCAGTTTCGAATTTTATTACTGAATATTATTCGGAAGCCCGTGCAATACTTTATTTGCAACAACTTCATAAATAATTGAAATCAGAGCTTACCTTATTGCATAACACGAAATCACTCACGAACAGAATTTAATTATAAAGGGAGCAAGTATTATGAAAACATTACTAGACACAACGAAAATTGGTAGTATGTCTCTTAAAAACCGTTTTATTTCTGCTGCTATTGGTGATGCTGCGGAGACTGGAGGCCATCTGACAGAAACCATATTGAAAAAATATGAAACGCTGGCTAAGGGCGGAGTAGGAACAATTATTACAGGGTTCACGCTGGTAGATGAAATGGAAGGTTCATATGCTATACCGGCGATGTATGCAAATTCATTTGTTGACGAGTATATAAAAATGACTGATATCGTTCATGCTTATAAGGCTAATATTATTCTTCAATTGGTATATATAGGATCATATGTGATGGGTGACCCTGGCAATAGGTCTATACTTGGACCAAGTGCCGTGGCAAATATCAATAACGGAATAGTGCCGAAAGAAATGACCATCAGTGAAATTAAAGATATTCAAACTAAGTTCGCGCAAGCTGCCGTTCGAGCTAAAAAAGCCGGATTCGATGGAATTGAAATTCACGCAGCACACGGATTTCTTCTTAGTCAGTTCTTAACACCGTACTATAATCGACGAAGCGATAGTTATGGTGGCCCCATTGAGAATCGGGCAAGAATGATACTCGAAACATATTCAACTGTGAGGCAAGCCGTAGGAAATGAATATCCAATTTGGATAAAGATTAACTGTACGGATGGCATCGAAGGAGGAATATCCGTAGATGATTTCCGTTATGTCTGCGCCGAACTGTCAAGACTAGGAGTAAATGCTATTGAGGTTAGTGGAAACTGGATTGATAGATTGCAAGATAAGACCCCATACTTCAAGGACGAAGCTGCGATGATATCCGAAGACAATCAAGTGGCTGTTGTTCTCACTGGCGGGAATCGCGATTATACACAAATGGAGCAGTTGCTCAATAACACTAATATTGGGTACTTTGGCATGGCACGTCCTTTCCTATCTGACCCCAACCTGCCAATTCGCTATGAAAAAGAACATTCAAAGAGAACACGCTGCGTAAGTTGTAATGCATGTTTGGCTCCTGAAAATGTCGGAAGCTGTATCCTTAACAAAAGTGTTTAACATACCTTACACCTACAAATGGAACCCCTCGTATAGATAAGGCATTTCCTAAATAGAAAACCACCAGGCATCTTTGTCTGGTGGTTTTCTTGTCGGCTTTTATATTAGGGGTAAAGAATATCCCGTAATGAATATTTACGATCAGCAATCTCCAACCGTTGTGTTGGCGCGATATAAAAGGAAAACTGGCAGAACTAATTGTCTGCCAGTTTCAATCGTTTTATACCCTTACTTTCGAAAATCAACTTCTCAACGGAACGGTTTACGATAACGGTGCCTTTTTTAAATTACCAACTCATCAAGTGGACGGACTACCCGCCTTCAATTGATTTTAAAGATAATGGATGTTTTTTATTGTTACTATTAATCACTTAGAACTTTCTTAATTGCACTAACATAACCAGCTCGATAGACCAAGATGCCTTTTTCTTTCACTCTGCCGTATTCATCAACGGTCCAACCACGATGATTCATAAAATCATCAGAAATTGCCTCTCTCAATGCTTTTATTTCAGTCTCCGATAAATTGTACGAAGGAGATACTAAAACGGTATTCTTTCCAATACCCAAAACTTCATCTTTTGACTTACGCATATCTATGGTTAGCGTTGTCTGCTGTTTCAATAGAGAATTCTCGTTTTTAAGTTTTTTGTTTTCAGCTATAAGCATTCCGACTAACGCTCTGGCTGTTGGGTCGGTTACATTTGCTAGAATTTCATCATTTATGGGTTTTGAATTTTGCTTTTTAGGCTTCTTTAATGAAGTATTCGAATACTCTGCCCATTTGCTAATTAATGCACGATAGTCAGAAGCAGATGGCGTATTGTTACGCATTGCCTGTTCCGTGGGACCACCTTTATCTTTCATTAGGTTTGCAATAGTCCCAATCGAGAAATCATTGACATCAGATTTGAATTGTATCTTACAAGTTTCATGGATTAGTTCTAAGGTTCGTTTTTTTCGAACAGACGCATTTTCATGAAGTTTTAGGTACAGTTCATCTGGATTCATATTAACCATGCTATTGTCCTCCAATTATTCTAGACAAGCGGCTGCTTCTTTATGTACAAGGAGCAAGTTTGGTTCGTTAAGTTCACAAGACTCAATTTTTTCAATGAATTCATTTACAAGTCCTATTTCTTCAAGTGATTTTCTTCCAATAGCATAAGGAACAGCATCTTTCAAACTTCCTGCTCTTTGCATTAAAAGCCTCATAAATTGATTTCCTGCGATTAATTGTTCTTCCTCTGTCAATGAGAACATGACAGGCTTCTTGTCGTTTCTCGCAAGTGTAAGGTCAATGATTTGAGACCTTTGAAGTACCGCTTTACTCGCATCGGTTTCGGGGAATATTTCGGCTCCGTTGCACAGGACTTGAAGTTGTTCCAATTCATGTTCGACAAGATTAATTCTCAAGTCTATGTCATCCATCGAGCCGACAGGAACCAATTGAACGCCTTCACCAGAAGGGGTGATTTGTGCTATTGCTATACACTTATCAATAAGTCGAAGTGTTGCATTATAATCGTTGGCAAGCTTATCATTCTTCTGTATCTCTTGTTGATATAACTTTTCGAAATTAAGCAACTCCGACTGTTTTGTAAACACCTGCCCATTGACTTCACACTCATATTTAAGATTTTCCAGTTTTTCAATCTCGGTCTGATAATGCATCACCCGTTTCCCTGTTTCACTCATATTGTAGCCTATGATGTTGAAATGATGTACCAGACCTGGCAGAAATGCAGGTCCAGTTACAAACCATCGACACCTAACACAGTTTTGCTCTGGAAACCCCGCTACAGGCCCGAAAGTAGTGCTCCCTCTATCATCATTGACAAAAACACCACCATTTTCACAGCCGAAGTTTGCTTTTGGACAGATGCCCTTGTCACCGATAATGATACCCGCACCTGATTGTTGGGCCTTTATGACGGCTTGATATGCGACGGGATCGTTGGTAGCGATGCTGGATTCGAGTTGTTCATATTTAGCATCTCTTAGAAATCTTCCGAAGGATTCCTTGTCGCTTTCTAATATATTTTGTTCTGCCTGTTTCATTTTATCGGTCACATATGAAATACCCGCCTTTGTATAGTAAAGCGTCATCACAAGTCTTGCATGTCCTGCAATCGCCTTGGATAGTATCGGCATCGGAACCCCGCCTTCCAGAGCGTATGCAGTTATCAAGGACACCCTCAAAGAGTGGAGTGGGTAGAGCGTAGTCGATTTGTTCTTGATGAAACGAATGGACTTTTCTGCTTCTGAAACTTCCGCTGATTTTAATTTATCCTCCAATTCGGTAAGTGCTTTATACCATAGGGGGTCAAGTCCTTGTTGCCTTACTGGGAGGCGTTCTTCCTTCGGAGCAGAAGAATTTCGGAAAAGAAAGGTTGTTGAACCCATTTGTTTGAGTATTTTCCTGTCTTTAACGCTCCCGAGGTGATTTCGTTCCAAATCTGTCCAAGGCGTAGGTTTGTCTACGGGGTTGTACTTCTGTTGCCAGTCACGAAGTTTTGCAAGCCAGTATTGCACTTCTTCATATTGCCACGGGATTTCGTACCCCTTTTGGTCTTCCGCGTTATTGATGTCCGCCGTCTTGTTTGTATTGATATAAAATCCTGTCATTTCAATCTTGGCTGTGGGGTCTTTGAACTTTCGCAAGACGCCCTTTTCGAAGGGATTATTTTTATCACCTTTGTTTAGTGGTGAATCGTTCATGACCCAATAACCCTGCATATTCCTTTTCGGTTGAACATATTTATAGGTATCCATTTCACCGCTGTCGAGCATCCTTACTTGGTATGTTCTAAGGGGCAATAAAAGTTTGGTCAATAACGCCACAGATACAACAGGAGACCACAACTCGCAAACCATATCTGGAAGGTTTTTGATATCCCTCTCATATTTTGAGGTTTTCCTTTTTCTAAAGACACAATCAGGGTCATTTTCATCTATCAGGGATTCATTAACCACAAACCAATTACCACCTGCACCTTTAGCATCAGTTGCTTCTTGGGCAAATATCCAATCTCTAAAATGAGTAGCTTTGGTGGGACATAATATTGAGCGCAAT
This sequence comes from Bacillota bacterium, assembly GCA_017889635.1. Lineage (GTDB taxonomy): Bacteria > Bacillota > Negativicutes > Sporomusales > CTSoil-080 > CTSoil-080. The sequence continues at coordinate 10,240 of JAGGAC010000032.1, forward strand.
TCCTTGATATAACGGTAGGGTAGGACGTTCTTATCAGACTCGTTACGGTTAGAGCCGCCATAGGAATCAGGAAGATATTTTACCAATGGGTTTTGGAATTCCGCAGGAATCTGTTTGTTCCCCAAATCATCTTCAACAGAGAACTTTTCCAGAATCACCCAGTCGATAAAATCAATATTCTTCTTTGCCTCTCTCATTGCATCGTCTATTGATGTCCAACTCGAATAGCAAGCTTCATAAAAATCGGAAGCAGGGTATCCTTTCGCCAGAAAATCTTTAGGGGACCTTGTTATATCATACTTGATAAGGTATTTTTGGAAAAATGCGGACTGTGATTTTAGAGCATGATCTTTTCCTCTGACTTGAGTCTTGAGCCATTCTTCTGCCAATGCTCGCCATTCTTCCCATTCAGCATCATAGTCAATCACCCACTTAAGAGTGACATCCATGGTTTGTCCTGATTTCTTCAATCTCAATTCTCTGCGGGTTGCTTTTTCTCTTAGTTTTTCCAAGTTCACAATCTCTTCTGGGCTTAATTCGTCCACATCGAATGGGCCGTCAGAAATAAAGGCTCTTAACCATCTTAAAACATTGCCTGAATCTACAGAATATTCTCTTTTGAGTTCCATTGCAGTTTTTCCATCACAGAGCAATGCAATCATTTTATACTTGAAGCCATTATCATACTTCATTTATTTCCTCCTCATAATATAACGTTTCTGAAATTGCTTTTCCTCATTGAACCATGCGTCTATTTCGGGTTTTACTGGAAGTTTAAGCCCTTTTTCTAAGGAATCAGTCGCATTGTTAAGCGAAGAAGTGACATCCGAGACAGTCGGTTCGGTATAAACTTTTTGTGATTCGATAGACTTGTGATGCATAGCCACTTGTTTAATCCTATCCTCTATGCCTGCATCCTTTAGACGCTGACCGTAAGCGTGCCGATGTCCGTGCTCAGTTGTGCCGTTACTCTTGCTGACAACCAAACCAATCTTTTCAACAGCCTTTCTATGCGATTCTCTTTGGGTTCGTAAAGGCATCATTTCACCTTTGTATTTATGGTGATGATTTACAAAGGCAAAGGGGTGCATGTCTGGTATACCCTCACGAAGTCTTTGAGCCATATACATTTTCCAGACATACATGAAGATGTAGCCCCATTCCTTTGAAAGCCAATAAACATGCATATACTTATCTTCATCATTGTCAAGCCTTGGTTCTTTCCAACCTGCAAATCGCTTATCATTGCCTGCATAGCGGTTACGGGGTAAAAGACCATACTTCAACAATAAGTACGCCTCTCTATTGCTAACGTATTTACCGTTTGTGGGGTTTTTAAAGTCATCTGGTGCTTTACCCTCGCTTGGGTGATAAATCCGTACAACAGCCAGTTCAGGGTCTTCTGGGTCAGCATATACATCGTGTACCCATAAATGAAAAACCTCACTGTGCCTTAGTCCGCCACCATGCATGAGTATTGTAATCGCAATGTCTCGCCAGTTGTAACGGTCAAGGAAATCCAACTCCTTGTTTTTGCGTGTTATCTTGAAACCATCCCAAAGCAAATTATGGATTTGTTCCTCTGGGAAAGCCTTTGTGCCACCATGCGCGGAATAAGGTTTCCTGCGACTCATGACATTACGAACTTGTTTCGCTGTCTCTGTCATTTCGTAAACATCATCCAAATGCCCCAAAAAGGAATGGTGGCTCTTATTGATTTGAGCCATCCACATGAATCTTTGCTCATAACTGGTTGCTTCTCTCCAAGGATTCAACTGTACTGCACCATATTCTTTATGCATCCAATCGGAAAAGCCATTTAGTGCAGATAATAGCATATTTGCTGTTTCTGTACTTCTCGGAATCCAATACAACCCCGAAGGGTCAATGCCTTCCTCGTTGATTGTTCCTGAATATAACGCTTCTGTGAAAGTTTCAAAAAACTCTTTTGCAGAGGTATAGTTGTCATGATTAGCCTCCATGTAATCAAGCAATAGCCCTACAACCTGAACCAACTTGTTATGCCAAGACCTGCTTTTATTACGATACTTCAACTGATATTCATGAAGTTGTTCCAGCAACTTTACTTCACCTTCATAATCGATCAATAGAGTGGGAAGGTCTATACTCTTTGCTGAATTATCCCTATATGTTTTTGTTGCTACCTGTACATGCTTCGTGCTATTCACCCCTTACCACTTAGAAATATTATATATTGTATATATTACCATATACTATACATATAAACAACGAAAAAAAGATGCTATACATCACGTATAACATCTTTATAACCCATATATATTATATAAATTTTACCTTATATAATGATAACGGACGTTTAATATAATCTATAATTTATTTCATCCAGGCATATTCCTGACAACAGTACACATGTAGTTGATCTGCACAAAGTATAACGGAGAGCTATTTTAATTCGTCAGGTATTACCCAATAATTGTTCTTATTATTTTCGCTCATATATTTCTTAAATTCATCAGATTTGTAAGCCGCTACAATATCTTGTGCCCATTGGCTATTTTCATTTCCCTGGTTAACCACTACATTAAGCTCTAACTTTTTGGCAACATCTTCAGTTAATAATGATTTTGCAGCATCAATATGTGCCGCATAGACTATACTTCCAGGTAAAACAGCAAAATCAACATCATCCATTGCCCGTGGAATCTGCGCCGACTCCATCAATGTAATATCTAATTTATGATTGTTCTCAACAATATCATTTTTAGTTGCAAGAGTTACATCTATTCCTGGTTTTAATTTAATCCAACCCGCCTTTTGTAATAATGCAAATGCCCGGGCTGCATTAGAAGGATCTAAGGGAATCGCTATTTTTGCACCTTCTTTCACATCTTGAATGGATCCATATTTATTCGAAAAAATACCTGCTGGTACTGTTGGTATATGTAAAATAGGAACAAGATGCGCTTGTTTATCCTTATTAAAAGCATCAACATAGGCCGTATGCTGCGCTACATTAAAGTCAATACTCCCTTCCGTTAATGCTACTTCTGATTGTAATAAGTCAGAGAAATTAACCAATTTAATTTCGTAGCCCTTCTTCTCTAAGATAGGTTTTACTGCTTGATTAAACAAATCATTATATGGTCCAGGCGAGACACCTATCCGCAAAATCTTTTTCTCACTCGTATTACTTTCAGAACTTCCGCACCCCACCATGCTAATCGCCAGTACCGCGATGCAAAGAGTAATTACAATTTTCGTTAATAGCTTTTTCATTTTCATGCTCCTTTATATAATTAATTAATTTCTGCGTACTTTCCTGGATAGATTATTACCTAATGCTTGAATTAATTGTACAAAAATAATTAAAATAATTACGGTAACCACAATTACCAAAGTATTAAATCTTTGATAACCATAAGAAATCGCTAAATCTCCAATTCCACCTCCACCAACAGTTCCCGCCATAGCCGTAGCACCAATTAAACCTATAGTTGCCGTTGTTAATGCTAAAATTAAAGACCCCAGAGCTTCCGGCAAAAGAAAATACCAAATAATTTGCAGTGGAGTTGCCCCTAGGGCTTCTGCCGCTTCAATAATCCCACTATCCACTTCAAGTAAAGAATTTTCAACAAGCCTAGCAATATAAGGACTTACATACAGTATTAACGGGACAATTGCTGCACTGGTACCAATTGAAGTTCCAACTATTAATCTTGTAAATGGAACAACAGCGACAAGCAAAATAATAAATGGTACTGAACGGACAATATTAATAATGTTACTTAAGACGAAAAAAATTGCATTATTTTTTAAAATCCCATTTTTCCGTGTTATAACCAATAATATTCCTAGTGGGATGCCAATCAATGATCCTACTAATAATGACAGACTAACCATCTGCAAAGTTTGAATTATTGCTTGGAGTATCTGCTCATTCGTAATTGTCATTTTCATACACCTCCTTCACCATTACGCCCTGAACAAGCATGAACTGATATGCCTGTTCAATAGCTTTCGCTGCCCCTTCAATCTCAAGCGTTAACTTTCCAAGTGTTATCCCCTGCAATTCGTTAACAGAAGCAAATAAAATATTAACTCCTACATCAAACTGTTTGGATATTGCTGAAATTAATGGCTTTTTCGCCTTTTCTCCAATAAATTTAAGTTTAAAAATACGACTTTGGTTTTCCCTCTTTACCGTTCCCAAAACACTTTCTGGCACCTTATCATTGATAACAGTACGAACAAAATTTATTGTTGTTGGTTCTTGCGGATTACCAAAAACATCTAACACTGTACCTTGCTCAATAACTTCCCCTTTTTCCATAACCGCTACACGATTACAAATCTCCTTAATTACATGCATTTCATGGGTAATAATCAAAATCGTAAGATTGTATTCTTTATTAATCCGCTTAAGCAATTGTAAAATTGATTCTGTAGTTTGAGGATCAAGTGCAGAAGTCGCTTCATCGCACAAGAGAATTAAAGGATTGGTCGCTAAAGCACGTGCAATTCCTACCCGTTGCTTCTGACCTCCTGACAATTCATCAGGATAATTTTGCGCCTTATTTTCTAGACCAACAATTTTAAGTAATTCATTAACCCTTTCTTGAATTTGTTTTCTGGGCAAGTTATTTAATTTTAAAGAAATTGCCACATTATCAAAAACCGTCTTTGAATTAAGTAAATTAAAATGTTGAAAAACCATTCCAATTTGCTTTCGAACACCACGTAACTGCTTCGTTGTCAAGTCACTGATATCTTGCCCATCAACAACCACCTTGCCGGATGATGGTTTTTCCAAAGCATTAACCATACGGATCAACGTACTTTTCCCGGCACCGCTAAAACCAATAACCCCAAAAATATCCCCTTTTTCAACTTTAATATTAATGTCTTTTAGTGCTTCTATTTTTACATCTTTATTGTTGTATTCTTTATACACATTTTGTAATTCAATCATTCGCTCTTTCCCCATTTCTTAACCAGCATCTTTAACATTGCCTATTTCACTTAAATAGACTAAAGCCCGTTCCGCTAATTTGGCAAAATATTGTGCACCAGACAAAATAGCTGCTTCATCTATTGCAAATTTAGGATGATGATGTGGATATGAATAACCCGTTCCTACATTAATAAATGCGCCCGGTATTTTTTCCTGATAGTAAGCAAAATCCTCGCCACCTAAATCTAATGAAACTTCTTCTATTTCATAACCAACTTCTTCAGCTACCTCAATTGCTACGTTGACCCATTCCGTTGTATTGTTAGTTGCAGGCGGACCTGGATACCATTTTAATTCAGCAGTTGCTCCGAATGATTCCGCAATTCCTTTAATAATTTGTCTAAGCCGCTGAGGAATGAAATTACGCGTTTCTGCATTAAGCGTTCGTACCGTTCCTTCCAGATAAGCTGTTTCCGGAATTACATTCCATGTGTTGCCGCTTTTTAAATGAGTTATGCTAACCAACGCCTGGTCAAATGCATTAATATTGCGACTTACGATTGTCTGCAGCGCGGTAACTATATAAGCTGAAACTATAATTGGATCTATTCCTTTTTCCGGATGAGCAGCATGTGTTCCAACACCGGAAATTTCAATTTCAAAACGATCAACTGCTGCTGTCAGTGCACCAGCAGCAGTTCCTATACTGCCTACTGGTAAATTAGGTTTGTTATGCAATCCAAAAATTGCCTGAACGTTCGATAAAATACCGGTAGAGAGAATCTGTTCCGCTCCATGTGCAGTTTCTTCCGCAGGCTGAAAGATAAACCTTACAGTACCAGGCAAAGTATGTTCAAGCTGTTTTAGCAAGTAGGCTGCTCCTATGATAACTGCGGTATGAAAATCATGTCCGCATGCGTGCATCTTACCACCGACTTCTGACTGATACGCTAAATCAGCTTCTTCATTGATAGGTAAAGCATCTATATCACAACGCAGCGCAATGATAGGTCCTTGCTGATCACCAATGATTTCCGCTACTAAGCCTGTATTTAATGGCAAATCCAATATTTTTATATCAACTGCACTTAATTTTTCCTTTACTAGTTTTGTTGTTTCGAATTCTTCATTCGATAGCTCAGGATGTTGATGCAAATTGCGGTAAATCGATATAAGCTCTGTTTCAATTCTATTAATAACAGTTACTATGCTTTCATTGAAACAAGAAAGGCCAAGATAATTTCTTTTATAGCAAGAAATTATCTTGACCTTCAGTTTTCTGATCGATCAACAAAATTCAATTTTATTGTTATTTATAATAACACTGCAAATTATAATTGTCAATCAGTTTCACACTCATAGATTTCGTTTTTACTTGTGTTTTTTTAGGCCGAGAATCTGACGAGCCTCTTCCGCGGTTGCAATCTCCCGTCCTGCCACTTTGCTCAATTCGATCGCGCGTGTAACTAACTGGGCATTAGTTGCATTAACACCCTTCTCCAAAAATATATTGTCCTCAAGACCGACCCGAAGTCCGTCACAACCTGCTGCAAGCCCTGCCAGCATCATCGGCATGTGACTCTTGCCGATGCCGGAAATTGACCAGGTTGAATCTTTCGGAATCTTTGGCAGTAAATAGGCAAGACTTTCTACATTGCCAGGCATACCACCCGATACCCCCAGTACAAACTGGCAGTGACAAGGCGTTTTCAGCACGCCTTTTTTGATATAATACGCAAGATTACCAATCATACCAGCGTCAAAAATTTCAATCTCGGGCTTGATCTGAAGTTCCTGGCACATAGCGCCGAGTCTTTCCAGAAACGGCGGCGTATTAAGAAAAACATAACTGTTTGCCCAATTCATAGAACCAGGATCATAGGAACACATTTCGGGCATTAATACCGGTAAATGAGCCACCCGCAAATCTTCGGGCCAAACACTGCCAGAAGTCGTAAGGTTTAATACGACATCCAGCCCGGCAGCATCAACAGCCTGACGAACCTTGCCTATTACCTCGGTAAATACCTCTGTCGCCATGCTATTCTTGCCATTTTCATCGCGGACATGAATATGGGCGACAGCCGCACCGGCTTTAGCACAAGCAACAACATCTGCCGCAATCTCATCCGGAGTAATTGGCACATGAGGCGTCTGAGCCTTCATTGTTCCGGCACCGCAGAGCGCAGCGGTTATAATTAGTTTCTTACTCATAAATCTATCACCATCCATTTAAATATTTTCTGCTACCTGAAAACATCAGCAAAGCTTTCCACTTTAACCGATAGCAGTCAGTCCGCCATCCGGATAAATTATATTGCCAGTTACAAAGCCAGACGCATCCGAGCACAAGAAAACTGCCGGACCAACACAGTCTGACGGCAGTGCCATCCGTTTCATGGGTAGATTGTCGGCAAGATCCTTTCTGGCATTTGGTCCACGGCTGTCCAATATATCTGTCATCATAGGCGTTTCAGTAACAGTTGGCCCAATGGCATTTACAGTTATGTTATACTGGCCAAACTCAGAAGCCAACTGTCGCGTAATCATATCTACCGCCCCCTTGGTGCCGCAATACCCTGCGTTACCTGCCCCTTTAGTCGCAATCCTGCCGCGTACTGAGGATAAATTTACAATTTTGCCGTAACCGTTTTTGATCATGTGTTTGCCGAAATGTTTGCAACACATCATTACTCCAACTACATTCACATCGAACATTTGCTCAAAAACATCCATCGGGAAATCTTCGGCTTTGTGCTTCTTGTTGAAACCTTGGGCATTCACCAGAATGTCCACCTTTCCCAAATCCCTTACAGAATCTGATACCAAAGCCTCAACACTCGCCTCGACAGAGGCGTCTGCAATATAATAGCTTATGTCTAGGCCACATGCCGCTTTAATTTCCCGAACTGCTCTTTGGAGAGAGTCCGCATTTCTGCTTGCGATAGCCACTTTTGCACCATTTTCAGCTAACCCCTGCGCTATTGCTTGCCCAAGTCCGCCAGCTCCACCAACTACTATGGCATTTTTACCCTGGAGTGAAAACATATTACCCATCTTTAGCGCCCCTCTTCTATTTGTTATCCTCATAATTCATTGATTGAAAAAATAAATACTATCCCCCTTTTTCAATTCACAGCAGCCCTGAATATAAAATAAAAAAGCCTAGCCCGTATAGCGCAGTAAACTACTGCACTACAGCGAGCTAGGCCTGTATACTTTATATATCGAAATTTTGTTCCGATACCATATTCAAGCAACCCGTGAACCTAATATATTATTTTCCTTCATTATAATCCTTTTTTTTAAAATTTACAATATTTTCTTGGTATCAGTCATTTTTAAACCAATGCTGATTAATCGGCATACTCTGGAGGCGGCTGCTTCTACAAGGTCTGGCGCGTTAGTTATACACTGTTCCAGTTCCATAGGCCTAGGCAAAATACTCATTAGACCGTCAATCCCCTGCGCTAAAGTATCCTCAGCGCCTTTTCCCAAACCGCCTGACAGGCAAACAACCGGTATATTAAATTGTTTGGCCACTTTAGCGACACCAACAGGTGCTTTACCATAGGCTGTCTGAAAATCAGTATTACCTTCACCGGTAATAACAAGCTCCGCTCCTTTGACCTGTTGAGCAAAATCAATAGCCTCCAACACAATTTCTACCCCTGGTCTTAATTGTGCTTGAGTAAAAAACAACAAACCAGCTCCTAAACCACCGGCGGCACCAGCCCCAGGGCAATTGGCCACATCTTTACCTGTAGCAAATTTGGCTATATCAGCATATCTCTGCAGAGCCTGATCTAATTGAGCCACCATCTCAGGTGTCGCTCCTTTTTGTGGACCATACACCGCCGAAGCTCCCTTGGAACCGCACAAAGGATTGTCCACATCGCATGCCACCATAATATTCACTTTTTTCAACCTGGCATCAAGCTTAGATAAATCAATGCTATCCAGTTCGCTAAGAGCGGCTCCACCCTGTCCAATTTCACGACCATCAGCCTTTAGAAACTTTGCCCCTAAAGCCTGAGCCATCCCAACTCCGCCGTCGTTTGTTGCACTGCCGCCAATGCCAATGATTAGGTTTTGTACGTTCTCTTCCAGAGCAGCCAAAATTAATTCTCCGGTGCCATAGGTCGTTGACCTGCGTGGATCACGGTCATGTTTTGGCACAAGCGTAATCCCTGATGCGGCTGCCATCTCAATAAAAGCCGTCCGCTTATCACCAGATAAGCCAAAGAAACTTTCAACATGGTCACCCATCGGCCCGATCACTGTCTTTTTAACCACTCTGCCGCCTGTGGCCACAACCAAGGCTTCCACTGTGCCTTCACCACCGTCGGCAATCGGCAGTTTAGTTACCGTTGCACCGGGAAAGACAGCTAAAATTCCCCGCTCCATGGCTTCGGTCACAGCCAGCGCTGATAAGCTGCCCTTGTAAGAATCTGGTGCCACAATTATATGCAATGTCCTCACATCCTTTGCCATTTGCTTTTACTTAAAAAATGAAATAAGCATTCCACTACCTGGAAATGGCATTCCGCCGCATCCATCATCTCTCTGTAACAACTATCTCAATTTTAGCAATGCCTGTCAAGGCTATTTTATGAAAGGCCGCACTTATCGCAGCAGTAATCGGCACACCCGTCTCGCCCTATTTGATTTTCGAAAATATAAATATCTGTTTTTTAAGTAGAGCCGCTTATCTAAAGATAAGCGGCTCTCTCTTTCCATGACTTAGCGTTTTACTTCTACCTTGGCAAGCTTCTCGTAATATCTTACCAGACTGCTATGATCATCCTGGCCCATGCCATCAACCTTGAGAGACTGCATCATTTCCATGACTGCAGACGTCAAAGGTAACGGTACACCGACTTCATGAGAGGTCTCCAATACATTATTTAAATCTTTAATGTGCAGATTAATTCTAAAACCCGGATCAAAATTACGATCCATCATCATCGGTGCTTTGGCGTCTAATACAGTACTGCCTGCCAAACCGCCTCTAATGGCCTGATAAACTAATTCTGGCTCCACGCCTGCTTTACTGGCCAACACCAAAGCTTCCGATACTGCAGCAATATTAAGGGCTACAATAATTTGATTGGCCAATTTGGTGATATTGCCGGCGCCGATATCACCGGTATGCACCACTGATCCTGCCATTGCCTTTAATACTGGATAGCATTTATCAAAGACCTCTTTTTTGCCGCCAACCATTACCGAAATGGTGCCATCAATTGCTTTGGGTTCGCCACCGCTTACCGGCGCATCCAGCATCTCAATATCCTTTTCCAAAAGCTTTTGAGCTACTTCACGGCTGACCAAGGGCGCGATAGAACTCATATCAACAACAATTGCGCCTTTTTTCGCGCCTTCAATAACACCGTTTTCCCCCAACACAACAGCTTTTACATGCGGAGAATTAGGAAGCATAGTAATAATGACTTCTGCCTGTTGTGCAACTTCTTTAGGCGTCGCAGCCTCTTTCGCTCCTGTTGCCACCAAATCATCAACAGAAGCTTTCACAACATCATATACAACAACCTCATACCCTGCTTTCAACAGGTTTTTGCTCATAGGCTTACCCATAATTCCCAAACCGATAAATCCAATTTTCATTTTATTCTCTCCTATCTCAATAATAAATATAATATAAGAATGGTTTACCTTGACCTGAATACTATATAAGCAATTCCATTCTGTTTTTAGCGTACCAAACAAGGCTTTTTATTATCAAACTTCCAACCAGGAATAAGATATTGCATCGTCTTGGCATCATCACGTGCCCCTAACCCATTGTTTACATACAATTTATAAGCCTTTTCGATCTGTACCATATCAACTTCAATACCAAGACCTGGTTTATCAGGAACTTTTATTTTACCATCAACAATCTTAAGCGGTTCTTTCGTCAAATGTTCCTGGTCCTCCTGCCAAATCCAATGGGTATCTAAGGCGGTGATTTTGCCCGGTGCTGCAGCGCCAACATGAGTAAACATAGCCAATGAAATATCAAAATGATTATTAGAATGTGATCCCCAGGTTAGCCCCCATTCATGACACAACTGCGCCACTCTCACCGAACCTTGCATTGTCCAGAAATGTGGATCGGCTAATGGAATATCGACCGAGTGCAGTTGGATTGTGTGTCCCATCTGCCGCCAGTCGGTTGCAATCATATTGGTAGCAGTAGGAAGACCCGTAGCCCGACGGAACTCAGCCATAACCTCACGTCCAGAATAGCCATTTTCGGCACCACAAGGATCTTCAGCATAAGCCAAAACATGATGCTGGTTACGGCAAAGACGAATGGCTTCCTCCAATGACCACGCACCATTTGGATCCAATGTAATACGTGCATCCGGAAAACGTTTGGCCAAGGCGGTCACTGCTTTAATTTCTTCTTCACCAGGCAACACGCCGCCTTTAAATTTGAAATCTTTAAAACCATACCGCGCATATGCTGCTTCGGCACAATAGGAGAAATGTTCAGCCCTTTGGTCAGTTCGGTAATCGCATTGCCAACCCTAGCATCCACAATGACTTGTTTAAAAGCACCGCCGGCTGCAATGACTAGAATAATCATGGCAATAGACTTTATTGAAGCACTCATACTTGAAACAACTTCAGCTATGTCTTTACCCCGGTTTGTTCCAAGCGTAACCATACTGATAAGAACGCTGATCAGTAGCGCAATCGGTGCATCACCAAAGAAATGAAAATAAACCATAATTGGATCTTTTTTAGACAACACAAGATCTCCCATAGTGCTTGCCGCCATCAATATAATAGGAATTAAAGCAGAGAATACGCTTATACCAAAACTCGGCATTTCTTCTTCTTTAAAAACCTTTGTGGTTACTAAACCCGTAGGAACTGAAGATTTAACAGAAAGTACAAATTGGGTTCGTGAATAGAATACCCCCACAATTACAGCTGCCGGAATTGCAATAAGCAAACCTAATAACAGAGTTTGTCCCATATTGGCCCCAAAGATCGTGCATACGGCTGCCGGCCCGGGATGGGGCGGCAGAAAACTATGAGTTGTAGATAAACCTATCACTGCAGGTAAACCAACATACATGAGTGGTAAGTCTGTTTCAATAACAATTGTAAAGATAACAGGAATCAAAACAATAAATCCTGCTTCAAAAAACATTGTGATTCCGACAATAATAGACGTAATAATCATGGCCCATTGCACATTCTTTTTCCCGAAAATATTAATAAAAGTAGTTGCAATCCGCTGAGCCGCCCCTGAATCCGCAAGAAGCTTACCAAGCATAGCGCCAAAAGCAAGGATCAAAATTAAACTATTTAACTGACCGCCTATCCCTTTATAAATTGAAGCGGTTATTTTAGCCAATGGCATACCTTCCATAAACCCGACAATCAACGATACAAGAATTAGTGATATAAAGCCATCAAATTTCAACTTTATCATTAAGAGCAACAGTAAAAGAACACCAACTCCAACGATAAATAATCCCATGCAAAATTCCTCTTTTCTTATAAATTATACATTTAAATTACTTATCAAAAATTGACCAAGTTCTAGAATTTCTAATTACTTATAGTTTCTGCAAGCCTCCTTTATAATATATTTGCAACATTCATGCCAATCATAATTTTAAGTATTAATCGTAGCACACTATATCGAAAACTAAAGTCGTATAATATCCATTTTAAAAAAACCTGCAACACGTAATGCAATTCCTGCAACGCATATTGCAAACCTGCAACATATGTTGCAGGTTTTTGTTTGAAAAATTAAGAAAATACTCAGTTTTCAGATTGGCATGATTGTTGCGTTTAATAGATTGTGTGTAGAAAGTTCCCAGCCGCTTGGAAGCTTCCTTCTGATTGTAATTGGTTTCCTCAAGAACACGCAAAATTTTTGTTTTTTCTAAACTATCCGTATCCTCCACAGGCAAATAAGTTTCTTTTGGCTGATGACTAGGCGAAATATCGAGCATTGTTTCAATTACCTCAGCAGAAATAACCTTTTCCTTAGCGATAATTACAAGCCTTTCCATTACAGGTTCATGACCGGGTTGGTGGTCAGCGTATTTTGTCAGTGGGTTATACAGGAACAACGCTATTGTTGGATCGTATTACCAATACTTTGCTGGAAAGTAAGTACCGGACATACCGTGAGGATATGTATAACTTAAAACTACTTCCCGATGAAACTTCTTATTAAACCTCGCTATAAAATATTCAGCCAAAACCCCCGCATCTCCGCTTCGATCTTTGAGAGAAGGCAACTGAAGAGGAAGAACATTGATCCGATAATAAAGATCTTCCCTAAAATCGCCGCTAGCAACCAAGTGAGCAAGATCCTTATTTGTTGCGGTAATAATTCTAACATCAACAGGCAAATACTTATCATCACCCAGCCGCATAATTCGTCTTTCCTGAATGACACGCAACAAAGCCATTTGCGCCACCTTATTCATTTCCCCGATTTCATCGAGGAAAATTGTCCCGCCATGGGCTAGTTCAAAAAAACCAGCCTTTCCCTTTTTATTAGCTCCCGTAAACGCGCCTTCGACATACCCAAATAATTCACTCTCTAATATACTTGACGGAATGGCTCCGCAATTAACGGCAACAAAAGGACGTTTATGACGCTGACTGGCATTATGAATACTTTGGGCAAACAGCTCTTTGCCTGTTCCTGATGCTCCCAAAATCATGACGGTAGCATCAATGTATGCATAGTTTTCTGCCATTTGCTTTACTTCCGCAATTTGCGGCGAAACACCAACAATATCATCAAAATGATATTGAGCCAGCAAACCCTTAGTATAAAGCTTCTTCCGAATCGTAGCTTCCATCTCGACAATATGCCCAACATCTTCAAGCGTAATCATAGCACCTATGATACCGCCATCAATATCAATCGGTATAATGTTTGCCATAAATTTTTGACTATGCATTTAAACAAATTGACCCCGATACACTTTTCCTTCCTGCAAACAGGTATCCAGGGGAATATCAGGATATAATGATGCTAAACTGGTTCCTTTTACCTGGCTTAAAGAAACTCCGGTCATCTTTTCAGCCGCTAAATTCACAAATTCAATTCGTTTGTTCCGATCAATACTAATAATCCCCTGTACCGAATAATCAATCATTACACGAAATCTACGCATTCGCTCTTTTTCGAGCTGTCTAGCGAAAGATACCCTCTCTGCTTGCAAAAAGGCAGTGCGCAGCGACTCCTCTCCTGAAGATAAGAGAATTGTCTTTATTCCATGTTTCGCAGCAATCTCCGTTGTATGGATCCCGCCAATCAAAATATCAGGCTGATCATTAAGAACGCTTTGAATAGTAGAAAATATTTCTTCTTCTGATTTCAATAAGTATACCTTAAGCTGAACATCCATAACCTTTGCAAAAACCGCAATACTCCGAATCATGTTTTGAAAAGCCATAATAGCAATCTTAGGATTTTCCTTTCTCGTAGTTACCTTAGCCGCTAATAACGCTTCTGCCAGATCTTGAAAGGCGATTGGAATTTCCACAACAGGTACCTCTACTCCAGCTTTTATAATTAATTCAGCGGTACCGCCTCGCGATACAATTACATCAGCCCCCTCCCGTTCAACCTTTCTGGCAACAGCTATTCCGCGTGTTAGATCACCTAAAAAACATTCAAAATTACCTGCTAATCCCAAATCATTAATTATCTTTTGTCCAGATGTCAAGAGCTCCTGATAAGGGGCAATAAAAACATTTTTTTTCATTTCAACATCCTTCGCAACTTCTTTTTAACCCCTATAAGGGATTCGAATTATTTTTCGAACACTCCCTCTTTCAAATTAATATTATTATATAGTATTCACATAACTAGTTCTATTTAAAAATCCTGCCTAAACCCTTACGTTTAGTTTCGATTGAATTTTTCATTAATTTTTAACAATTCCAAATTAATTTAATATTCTCTTTGATTGATAATAATTACTAATTTGTATATGCTTTAGTATATGAGTTAAATTAGTTTTTTGGGGAAGAGGTATTGCTATGAGAGTGCTTAGAAAATGGTGTCTGGCAATGTATAAAGAAATGAGCCGAGGTGGCAAAATGCGCGCTAAAACAGGATTTTGGGAATCATAAAACCTATATCGACTAAACTAGGGCGTATCTTAAAGTAACCTTAAATTTTAAGATATAGCTTTTTTGATATATAGACCGCGGAAATATCTAGGCTGAAAAATCAAACGCTCCAGAACCCAATAGTTCTTGGAGCGTTTGACTTACATTTTTGCATTTCACTTTACATGACCCATTTAAATACAAAACCAAAGAACCTAGTAAGATAACCGACAATTAATGCCGAAATTACAGTCCCCACGCCCAAACCATGTATAGTACCAAAAACAGACAACGAGATGGCCGCTGCTATAAGAAATAAGGTAGCATCAAATATTACTTTTATGGTTCCGAACTCTTTTTTTATTTTATTGGCAATTGTTTTCACAACGCCTTCCCCAGGGTTTACAATCACATTGGCTGCAACTTGCAAATATATACCTAATGCCAATATTACACAGCCAAGTAATAAGGCCAGCATTTTTTCATCAAAATATTGTGGATTAACAAATCGAAACAAGTACATTCCTAGATCAATAAAAAAACCAAAAAAAGGACCTACAAACACTTGCAACATTTGTTCCTTCGGAAAATTTTTCCCTAATATTAATATTTGTATAACAATAAACACTAGGCTTAACAAAAAAGTAAATTCACCAATAGTAAAAGGAAATATTAAGGATAGCTCATAAGGAACACTCGAAATTGGCGAAGTCCCTAAATTTGATTTAGTGATTAGACTGATTCCTAATCCCATAAAAAATAACCCTAAGATAAATATTAAACAGCGTAACATTATTCTCATTAACCGAAACTCCTTATCAATAAAATCTAAAATGCAGCATAGGTAAATATTGAAAGTGCTAAGTCCTTATAACAAGGCTAGTCCAGTAAAAGTGTTTGGATTTTATTGATAAAACACTCTTTTAAGGCCTTCTTCTTATATCTCTCCTCGCTACTGCGTCTTTTCATTTCATATTCTGTCTATAACCTATCTAATTATCTTTGTTACAAATTTATTGAATTACACGCCACTAATCCAGCCACAATAAACGTCGCCATAACTAACGCATAAACAGCTCTTTTCTTTTTTGATCTGCTAATTTTTTGTAAAGGCCCTTTATTATTTTCTCCTAATAAAGGTGACGAGAAAAAATAACTTATTGCAGCAATTAATATCCAGAGAAGGGAACCATTAATAACGGAAACTGGCATAACTTTTTCCTTTCTTAAACGAATCAAATTACAAACAGTAATTTACTAAAATAGTTAGTCCACTAATCATTTTAGTAATTAATCTTCCGCTGTCTTGATGTGACACCTTTGACAATCTGCCATTAAATATCAAACTTAATTTTACTGTCATTTATCATATTAAATTCTCTTACATGTGTTGATAGTTCAAATAACTTCTTTTTATTTAAAATGACAATTGAATTTTTTTCTTTTCTTATTAACTCTTCTTTTACAAGCTTATTTATTACATTATATAAGCCCTTTCTACTTATCGGAAAAATATTACACAAATCACTTGTGCTTTTAAAATTAAATATCCCTTCTTCAGAGCTTTTTAATAAGTAAAAAGCAAATAGTTCTTCTAAACTAAACAGATTTTTCATCATTAACTTTTTATACATATGATATATTCTATTACTAATTTTATATAAGAACATCTTCAGAAATTCGGGATTTTTTTGCAGTTTATCAAATGTTTCGTTATTTATTTTTAATAAAGATGCATTACTTGTAGCCTTAATATCACAGAATAGATTCTGTTCATACATATAACTAAATTTACCTACAAATTCATTTTTAGAAAGTTCGTCTACTAAAAAACTCTTGCCATACTCGGTAATACATTCCACTTTAACATTTCCATCTAAAATAAAAAAAATTTCCGTGAAATTTTCATCAGAACGGGTTATGTATTGTCCTCTTTTATAATTTACAATAGGTATTTCGTTCAAATATTCCTTAATATAGTCATATATATATATATTATTAAGCTCCATACCTAATTTCCTTTTATATATTTTATGATGACGAATTGTCCTCAAGTGTAAAGTAATGATTGCATTCCATTTGTGTAGCAGTTTTTCCCAAGTCGGATAAACCTAATTAATGTATGAATATACGACTCAGGAAAACTTTCGTAATGGCTACACTCATCCCTATAAACTCTGTAAGCCTTCTTTCTACTATTTGCATAGGAGCATCAGAAAGGAGTATTGTCACCAATATAACAAGCTATATTATTATCCAAGTATAACTCTTGAAGATGTTCCAATTTCTCATCTGTCACATCTCCATGATCACTGTATGCATAATCTTTTCCTAACTGATTCCACTTAGTCAAACCAAGTCTGTGGAATTTCAAAAGATTAATTTCATATAATGAGTTTTTGTTCATAAACTCAATTAATTGGTGTGCATTTTCATCACTGTCGTTATATCCTGCAATAGTAGGCTGTCTTAGAACAAGCCTTCCCAACCAACCGATCTTTTTAAGCGCTTCAATATTTGAAAGTATTAAATCGTTATCGACGCCAGTTCCTTGTTTATGTTTCTCTCTGTCCATATTCTTCACATCAATAAATGCAAAATCAATGTATTTCAGTATTTTTAAAAACACTTCCTGTTTTGCATAGCCACTGGTTTCAATTGCCTTATGAATCTGATGTTCGTGGCATTTTCTCAATACTTCAGCCAGAAATTCATGATGTATTAATGGGTCTCCACCTGAAAATGTTACCCCGCCCTCGGAACCCCAGTTATTAAAGTCACGTCTTAAGATTGCCACAAGCTCATCGACTGTATATTCTTTAACACACTGTTTTAGGGCATTATTGGGACAAATATTAACGCAATCAAACGACTCACATTTTCTGCAAATATCCCATGTAATGCTAGGTTCACCAAATTCATTAAATTTAATTGAACCATATGGGCATGCATTTCTGCATGCCCTACAGCCCTTTTCCCATTTACATACTTTATCCGCAAACATAATATGCTTTTTTTTAATCCAGCTTTCTGGGTTAGCACACCATTTGCACTGCAATGGACATCCCGCAAAAAATACGTTCGTTCTGCAGCCTGGTCCATCATGTACTGAAAAACTCTGGATATCAAATATTAAACCTTTTTGGCTCATAATGATTATCCTATACCGTTTTATAGCCAGAACATGCAAAAGCACCACATGTCGCATATGCCCAGTTTTCTTTTTCCAATCCAGTACATGTCCCTACTCCGTATTTATCTTGATTTATAAAGTTTTTGCAGTTTCCGCATTTCTCAGCTTGTTTGAACTTAGGACAAGCCTGACTTCCTTCACCGTCAATAGGTACCAAACCCTTGCTTAAGGCACACATTCCTTTTTCACAATCCAAATTTATATAATTTTTACAATCATAATGCCTCATAACTATTACCTCCATTGACTTTTTCCTATTAAGCCTCATCATATTCAGTTCTATAAATAACTTCATCCTGTATTGGTTTGCCGATTTCACACCAGTATTGTGTAAATCCTGCTACACGAACCATAAGATCCCTATATTTTTCTGGCGTAACTTGAGCATCCCTTAATGTTCTACTATCAACAACATTAAACTGGACGTGGAATCCGCCCTTTCTCATGTATGCACGTACGACATCAAGAAGTTTTCTTGTACCGCTGATACCTTTAACTGCTGACGGATGAAGTTTCAAATTCATCTGCGAGTTCTGATGCATGGAATGATCATAGACAGTTGCAGACTCAAAAATTGCATAAATGCCATTCTTATCTGTTCCCGCTGCTGCAGATACAGAACCATCTGAATAAGTTGTACCTGCAAGTCTTCCATCAGCTGTAGCCAATGTTACAAATCCTTGCGGACCATGTGTTGATACTGAAATTTGGCACAGATATAAAGGCTTGCCATAGTATGAAAGATATTTATGGGTCATTTCATGAATAAAATAATGATATGCTTTAAAAATCTCATCTGCATGCTTGTCAGCGTTGCCATATTTCGGTGCATTTACGCATGCTGCAAAGATTTCCTCATATTTAGGACTGTTTTCCGTACTTTCTCTGAAATCAGGTGAATATACATTTGTTTCATATGCAGTCTTAAATCCGAAGTTGTTAACCATCGCATCTGACATTTCTTCAATCGTGAATTTCCTATCATCAAATACATTTTTCTTAATTGAAGACAAGGAATTGACGAGAGTAATCGTACCACAAGATTCAAAGTTAATACATGCGTTATATCTTGCCCCCATAGTACCAATGTGTTTGCCTTTTGTGAAGCAGTCAGGTTTCAACAAGGAGTTAACAGCTGGCATGTTATATTTTCGCCAAAGATCCATTTGAATATTGTTGCACCTATTAACAACTTCTGTAGTAAGTTCCATATACCCTTTCCACTGCTCCAGCATGGTTTCATAAGAATCAATCTTCTTATTATGAGGTGGATATACTTGTATTCCTGTTCTCTTATCTAAACCGTTTGTTAAAACAAGTTCAAGCACTTTAGGCATAGCAACGAAATGAACACCGGTACCACACGTAGGTGATGCACCGCCAGGAATCATTGTTGTCTTTCCGTTATATTCAAGGGGTAAAAAGCATCCAGGTGCAGATTCCAAACATCCGCCAAGACACCAGGCTCTTGCATCATGAAGATCCATTCCTTCTGGCCCATAATTCCTTAACATAAAGTTCATACCTGTCTGATTGTTCATCCAGGCAGGATATCCTAGTCCCAGTTTGGTGCAGGAAGCAGCCTTCATAAGAAAATCTTCCGGAGTCTTTTCATCATACAAGACACTTAAAGTAGGTTGAGGTGTTTGGTTTCTCATCCCTGCTTCAATAATTAAATATTCCAAAGGAGTTACTGCTGTAAGACCATCGTAGTTCTGTCCACCTAATGAAAGGTTGTTAAATGTATTACCAGAAAGAACGCCACCGGATACACCTGCTGATGCAAAACATTCGATACAAGTAATTTTTATTCTATATAATTCAAGAATTTCAATTACTTCTTCGTCTGTCATGACGCCGTCTTCAATATCTTTCTCATAGAACGGCTGCAATACTTGCCCAAGCTTACCAATAGAAAGACCTGACTGAGGATCTTCATTAACAACACCTAGATGACAGCAAAGCGTCATCTGGATCGCTTCCCAGAAGGTTGCAGGTTTTTTATGGGCTATATTTCCCATAACCTCTTCAATTTTTTCATAGTTAGCTTTCAAAGCTGCATCTGTCTCAATAGAAGCCAAATATTTCGCTTGTTTTGAATAGTTCTCACACCAAGCACTTAACCCTTTGGTAATTTCTTTCATGGCTGCATAGTAATAGCCTCTGCTCATACCAAAATCGCCATCAGTACCGGCTTCGCCCATAACTTCAGCAATTTTTTCATCACATAATTCAATAATTCTATCAAAACCATATTGCAAAGGAAGATAATAGTTTATTACTTCACGTCCCTGAGGAATTGCAAACGAATCAAACATACAGATAACACTATCCATAATACGTTTAAACTGATCATACCCCGGTGTCATCTGTGAATATTTATCGCTTAATTCCTCTACGGAAATTCCGGCCCAAGGTTTCGACGTTTTAACTAAAACAGGAATTTCTTCCTTTCTCATACCGAACTTTTTAGCAATAGAAATAATATTGCCATAGCTTTCAGTAACATTACCGCCGCCGGCACCTACTACACTGACTGAATCAGCTTCACTCTCAGCAGGAGCATCCACTTCATTCATTAAAGCTTCTGCCTGAGCATTAAAGAAACTTGCACAAACCCAAGGAAATGGGAACGCCCCTCTAACATTTTTCGTTTTGTTCATAACAAGCTTCTCATAAGGTAAGATGGTTGGAGTCATGTGTGATAGAGATGCAGCCACAGCTTTAGCTCTTCTCACTTCAATTATATCACCGTCATTTTCCCACCAGCTTCTATTATACCAGTAGGCAGCTTCCATATCTGCGGTAACTTTTAAATTATAATAAATATCCATCAGCTTTTTAGTACTATCTTTTGCTTCTGGAATATCCGATTCCAAAAGCCTATCGACATTCTCCATCTCAATGCCACGTTTTTTCAATATGACTTTTAGTTTGTTATCTTTAGACTTCATCACAGTACCTCCTAGTCTTTATATATATTTACTCTATTACAAATTAGAGAAAAACGGCAGTGTAAAGTACACACTTTTTCTGCTTCTTCTTTATTTTTTTGTATTTCTTAAACCAGCTACATATCCATATTTTTTGCCAAAGAAAATCCATAAGTATATGTATTTTTCCGCAACTAAAAAAGTACACCAATTATGCAGTTTTTACCATGCAATAATTGTGTACTTTATTTGTTATATGGGCATTGTGACCCATAAAAATTCGGTTTATATTCAAATATTTATAATAAGCCCTCTATAATAAAAGATACTATCGATCTATGCAATCAATAGTATCTTTTATTATGTTACAATTCAAATTTTCTACATTGATACACTATATTAGCGCATTGGAATAAAACCGCGATACTGGGTATAGTTATCGCTCTCAGCTATATCAGTTAAGAATAAGCTTGCAATTTCGAACTTAGGCTTTAAATACGGAAATACATTGCTGGTCGCCCAAACTGGTTTTTCAATAGCTGCTGCAGCTTCTACCGCTACTTTATGCCATTCGTTAGGTCCATCAAACCACATTTCTACCGCACGTTGGAAAGGACATCCGTTTACACTTTGAATTACCTTACTGGAAAGAATCCGGTTTACTTCTGACGCCTTTTCAAAGACAGGTATTACTTTTTCAAAAAACCATTTGTCTCCTTCTTCCAAGGAAACTCCCTCAGGATACTTGAGCATAAACTGCCACCGGTAATTCGGACCGTCTTCCATAGTACGGCCGTTCCCCTTTATGTCCTTTTGCCAGCTTATCGGAAGAAAAGCAAATATAAATGGCGGCATCCCATTATCGCCACCGGTGGAACGGGCGGAATCGCCATCCAACATCTGATCCTGCGGTGCTTCTTCCGGAATAGTTCCCTGCCAACGGAGAACATCCATCGGGAAAAATTCTTTAAGCGTTTTTACATTAAGGTCTTCGCACATCGGATTTACCATCCAATAATGCTCTGTTAACTGCATTTTATACCCGCCAAACCGTTCACCGTCTTGAGGAACTGGCAGCGCCGGATAAAAAGCATACTTTGATACATATGGTCCAAATTGGGCAATACTTTCAGGAACATGATGATAGTACAACCAGTGCTTTAGTTTATGACGGTTCTGTTCTTTTATACAATCTACATAAATCAAACTTCTCATCGGGTTAAACTCTAATCCCATGGTTACCAGCTCCATTTCATTTCATTTTATTTTATTTTTAGGCAGGGAAGCGGAAATAAAGTCTTTATAATCCCGCCATACACTGCTTAAATTAACTGGTTCTCATCTTTACAACAGCATTCGCAGTATTTCGCTTAACATCATCTGCTTAAATCAAATGTCCTTCCATGGTATCATGAGCATGTCCTAACTGTTCATCATAAAATTCAAAAATATCCCTATTATTATTAATAATAACATTTCCTTCAATACCACACAAGCAGCAAATAGTCCTAACAAAAAAATCCGCCTAAATATAAGTAAGGCGAACATAAAACACAAAAATTCATCATAAACAAGTGAAACTCTAGTATTAATAG
Source organism: Bacillota bacterium (assembly GCA_017889635.1). Lineage (GTDB taxonomy): Bacteria > Bacillota > Negativicutes > Sporomusales > CTSoil-080 > CTSoil-080. Next base: position 33,004 of record JAGGAC010000032.1, read on the forward strand.
CCTTCACTATTCTATATGGCTAGAATAACAATCGGCCTACCCCTGTTTCTTAAATCTTTTTGAATCTAACAGCGTTCTTCCCACCAACCAAAAGCAACTCTGCCCTGAATGTTAACATCTTCCTGACCGACTAAAAAAATAGCAAAAGATTCCCCTGGAGGAATAATAAATTTCCCATCTTCTTCTTGAGCAACCGTTGTTTTCGCGGGAATCATCCTATCAAAAGCATTTACTCCCCTGCTTGGAAAGCCACGGACCCTTTCTGCAAATATCAATTCTACCTTCGGTTTGGGATTCGGGCATATTGCCTTATTGGCCGGTGTTACCATATCCGAAACAGTTTCCGGTCCGGGGAATTTTGAATTTAACCAAATTTCAGCTATAAAATCTGTTCCCGATGTGTTAGTTATAGTAAATACATTTACATACAAATTTACATGAGAATTACAGGGGTTAAATAATCCACTCCACGCATTTTTGCCGTTGCCAAAGCTTAGCAACTCGCTCTGACCAACGAAGTATCGACCTTTACTTGATTCAAAGAGCGATACAGGAATATTTACCACTTCTTCTACCACTAGTTCTTCCCCCTTGTAACATTTAGTCTTTGTATTATATATTATGATAAATATGAGAAGAGGAAACTAGGCAAGTAGTCCGTCAGCAAGTTTCACCTATAAATTTTGTTCCGGTGCAAAAATGATCAAGCCATTAAACACCTTAGATCTGGAATAATTTTAAACCGCTATCCCAATTTTCTATTAAAGATTTAACCGCAAAAAAGACAGATTGAATTTCTTCAACCTGCCTTTTTCTAACCATATTTCATTGTTTCTATTCTGTGAATTTTTCCGCAATTTAAAATTATCAACCGAAGCCTTTAACTTGATCTGTATTTTTATATATATTCAACCGATACATGACAACCAAAGCCCTAGTATAATCCTACTTTTCTCTCGGATAAACTAATAAAAATATTCTTTTTCTGACTATTATGGTCTAGCATCATTTTATGGTTTTCACGACCAATTCCTGACTTTTTATATCCTCCAAAGGGAGCATGCGCTGGCAAGTTATTATAGTTATTCACCCACATTCTCCCAGTTTCAATGCCTCTGGCTACTCGAAAAGCACGGTTAATATCTTTCGTCCAAACTGCTCCCCCAAGACCATATTCACTATCATTTGCCAACCTAATAACTTCCTCTTCATCTTTAAATTTAATTATGCAAACCACTGGGCCAAAAATCTCCTCCTGTGCTACCCTCATGTTATTTGTTACATCCGCTAAAATAGTCGGCTTCATAAAACAGCCTTTACTCAAAACGCCATCAGTAATCTTATAACCACCAGTAGCAACCTTTGCTCCTTCTGCCTTACCAATATCAATGTATCCTATTATCTTTTTCAATTGAGCCTCATTAATTTGTGAACCCATCTGGGTATCATTATCCCATGGAAGTCCTACACGTACTTTTTCAAACGACTTAACAGCTTCTTCTACAAACTTGTCATATATCTCTTGATGCACAAACGCTCTGGATCCAGCACAGCATACTTGACCTTGGTTAAACAATATGCCAATTTGCAAGCCCTCTATTGCCTTATCCCACGGTGCATCTGGGAAATAAATGTTAGCTGACTTACCACCTAACTCAAGGGTAGCAGGTATCAACCTTTGGGAAGCGGCCTCAGAAATTGTATAACCAATTTCTGTTGAACCCGTAAAAGCTAGCTTTCTAAATCCTTCATGTGACAGCATGTAATTTCCTGAAACTGATCCCTTTCCGGTAATTACATTAACAACACCGGCTGGTAAAACTTCCGCCATTAATTTGACTAATTCTAAAAGACTTAATGAAGTAGATGATGAAGGCTTAATTACTATACAATTTCCAGCCGCCAAAGCAGGCGCTATTTTCCAAGCAGCCATCAAAAGGGGGAAATTCCATGGAATGATTTGTCCTACCACCCCGATTGGTTCCCTAAGAATAATACTCATCGTATCCTTGTCAATCATCACTGCCTGTCCTTCATCAGTCCTGACAGCACTTGCAAAATACCTGAAGTGGTCCGCGCTAAGAGGAACATCGATTGCGATTGTTTCCCTTATCGGTTTGCCATTATCTAGTGTCTCCACCATTGCAAGCTTTTCAGCATTTGCATCAATCAGATCAGCTATCTTCAGAAGCATTCGAGAGCGCTCCTGAGGGCTTACATCTTTCCACTGATCATAGGCCTTCCATGCAGCCTTAACCGCCAGATCAACATCCACTTTTCCTGCATCAACACAAGTAGACAAGATTTCTCCATTAGCCGGATTATAAGCTTTAAAATATTTTCTGTCTTCTCCATCCACCCATTTGCCATCTATAAATAGTTTATATTTCTCACTTATTCCTTGTGTCATTTCCCTTTCCTCCTTCGCTTTTACATGTACAGAACCGTGCGCCTTCTGATGCTGGGTTATAACCTTTAAACTCAATACTTTATAATACTAAAAGCCAGTCATTAACTACTTCGACCAGCTACCGCTTTTCAAACTATCCTAGTGCAAACAATAATTCTACTCTTATAGTGCCTCTTTATAAATATCTTGGATTTCCTCTAATGACGCCTGTTTAGGATTGGTAAAACCGCATGCGTCTTTAAGAGCATTGACTGAAAGTACCGGGATATCCTTAGCATCAAATTTTTTCAATTCTTTCAATCCACTTGGAATCCCCACATCAAACGAAATTTTGCGAATTGCAGCTATCGCTCTATCAGCCGCCTCCTCATCAGGCAATCCTTGGACATCTTCCCCCATGGCCTTGCCAATATCGGCAAAGCGTCCTGGCACCACTTTAGCATTATATTCGCTTACAGCAGGCAACAAAACTGCATTGCAAACGCCATGCGGCAAATCATAAAAGCCTCCAAGCTGATGAGCCATTGCATGAACATAGCCTAAGCTGGCGTTATTAAAGGCCATTCCGGCAAGATACTCCGCATAAGTCATCATCTCTCGCGCTTCCATGTCATTACCATTTTCAACCGCTCTTCGTAAATATTGCGCAACCAGTTCAATAGCCTTTAAAGCAATACAGTCAGTAACCGGAGTAGCTGCAACAGATACATAGGCTTCTACAGCGTGAGTTAAAGCATCCATACCAGTAGCCGCTGTCAATCCTTTTGGCATAGCTACCATCAATTCTGCATCATCAACTGCAATTGTCGCAGTAACATGCCAATCGACAATTGCCATTTTTACTTTTCTGGCTTCATCTGTAATTATGCAAAAGCGCGTCATTTGACTAGCTGTACCGGAAGTAGTATTAATAGCAATTAACGGCAAGCAACTTTTTGCAGATTTGTTAATTCCCTCATAATCTTTGATAGATCCACCGTTTGTTGCAACTAACGCAATAGCTTTGGCACAATCATGCGGTGATCCTCCACCGATCGAAATAACGAAATCGCATTTGTTATTTCGCAATATCGCAAGACCTGCCTCAACATTACGTACAGTCGGATTAGGATGAACTTCATCAAACATAGCATAAGTAACATTAAGCTTATCAAGTAAATCCGTTACTTTTTTAGTTAGCCCAATTTGAACCAATACTTTATCACTAACAATTAACGCTTTCTGCAAGCCCATTGATTGAATATACTCTGAAATATCCTCCGTACACGAGACACCCATTATAGTTACTGATGGCATAAAAAATCCATATGATTTTTTCATTTTATTTCCCTCTATCCAACTGCGATCGCAAGTTTATTTTTCTACCGGTATATAAAAATGTAATCAACATTAACTTCAATGTCAATAGTTACTAAATTTTCTGAATACGTTATTAATTGTACTTATGCATAAAAAAAAGTGTGTTCAATAACACACTAAACTTTAATGAAAAAGACCCTGCTTGCATACAATATTATTTCAGCTTCATGTTAGCCCCATACTTGTTACAATCACATTATTTGAAGGTATTACTAGAGTTCATGGCTGGTATAGTAGCTATCACAATATAAATTGAAAAGCTACTATTTTTGATAGTAATAATAGTCGATACCAGTTTTCTGATCCGCCTTAAAACAAATTAATCGCTTGTTTTACACCTTTTCCCTTCAACATTATTTCATATCTCTTAGCGCAAATTGAACATTATTTTTTTATTCACATAATATTGTAAAAATAATACCATTTTTTTGTAATACCCAGTCACCTACCTTGAGCAATTTAAGGCAACATATTTATACCATAATATTGAATTAATATTTTTTTAATATTTTTTTAATATTTGTCCTTACCGCTAGTTTATAACACTTGAACTTTCGAAAAACTTAAGAAGCGTCTATAAAAATAAACCCGCTTAAACTTTTAGTTTTAAGCGGGTTTATAGCTAGTTGTTCCTTAGCTTATAGTACCTATGCTATTCCTTTTCCTGTATCTCCTACCATTTGACTTGACGTTTTCATTGCTACAAAGAAAGCAATGATTGTAGCAACAATCAATGTTGCAGCTGAAACTCCATATAAAAATCTGAATGATTCATTCCCTGAAATAGTTGCTATAATAAGCTGAGCAAATGGAGCTAGTAAATATCCAATATGAATACCGCTAGTTACAAGACCATATGCAACATCTCTATGCGCCTTGTCAACTTTTTGTGATGTTAAGTTTAAAATGTAAGGTGTAAGCATTCCCGAGCCAAGTCCTATTAAAATGTTGGCAATAGATTGAGCTGCAAAGGAATGTGCAAAATATAGAACTAGGTATCCAATGGCAAAAATAGCTAGGGATAGAAAAACTATATAATTCTTAGTTTTATTATAGAAATTCGGGAAAATCGCTCCAGATATAATGCTGGCGCCTCCTGGCAAACAAACCGCTATACCAATCATCCAAGTCAATCCGATATTTTCCGTAGTCATAAACAAGGCCATGTTTGTAATGTTAAAGGCAAAGAACATCCAGTTAATTGTCATAAAAGCAACTAAAGCATATGCAATCTTTGGAGTATTTGAACTCGACAAATGCTGATCCCCTACTTCAATTGGAGCCTGGTTGATAGGGGGAGATTTTGGTAAACCCAATATTGCAATAACCATGATAACAAGACAAACCGAAAAGCATAAGAATGGATATCTCCATCCAAGTATTAAAATAAAGCCTACTGCAATACTATCAAGCACATTGGCAATGTTAGCTACACTAGTAGCAAAGCCAAGCATCCTTTGCCTTTGCGTACCTGTAAAATGTTCTGCAATAATTGCATTCGGTAGAGGTAGTACAAGTCCAACGCCAATCCCGGTAAGCAATCTAGCAATTAAAATCTGACTCATAGTTTGCGCTAAATAAGGTAACATACCCGCAACACCATAAATCAACAATCCCACGATAATCAGACTTTTTTTATCATATCTTTTAGCTAGTTTCCCTGCAACTACACTCATCGGAATTGATGCAAAGAATGGCATAATAACAATTAGCTGCAATTGAAAAGTTGATGCATGAGGGAATGCAGTTGCTATTGAGCCCAAAATAGGAGCAACTACTGAAAGCTCATATATCCATACAAATGGTATTAGTAGAATTGTAAAAACATTAAATTTTGTTAACTTTGAATCTTTCATATTATCCTCCTGTTATTCTATTATTTACTCCAGGATTAAATGAGAACTCCTACTTTTTACACAAATTCCACCACCTGGAAGGAAATATGTTAATCCTTCCAGAATTTACATTAGTTTAATCCTTTTCTTACAACATTAATAATATTTTTCATCTCCATTCGTGTGCATTAATTTTCACCATTTACCTTCAAGCTTGTTACTTTTTTAACTTATTTATATTTTACAGGAATGCATTATTCTTTAATATTGCAGTTTCTTATGATTTTATTTAATATATTCATATCTTTTAATATATTCATATCTTTTAATATATTCATACCATTTAATATATTCATACCTTTCTATTTACTGCAGGAGGCTTTTATGTATGAAGAAACTCATTCTTGTTGATGATGAAGAAATCGTCTTGAATAGTATTCAAAAAATATTTCAAATGGAAAATTACCAATTTCAAATAGTCGGTACGTTTACTAATCCCCAAAAGGCTTTAGATCAAATTAAAGATTTGTCTCCTCACTTGATTATCACAGATGTTAAAATGCCTTATATGGACGGCCTGGAATTTTCCTCAAAGGCCAAGCAGATCTTACCTCAGGTTCAAATCGTAATTTTATCTGGACATGATGATTTTGCATACGCTCAAACTGCAATAAAACTAGGAGTTAGTGATTATTTATTAAAACCGATTCGAAAGAAGGATTTTGAGGCAATGCTTTCAACCATGCATAAAAAAATTGAAGCTGATTTAAGTTTTGAAGAACAATTGAAGGCATTAACTAATACACTGCTGTCAAACTATGCTATTCTCAAAAACAAATTTTTCACAATGCTTATGGAACAAGGAAATGCTTTAGATTCAAACTTAAAGTGCCTTTACGATCAGCTAGGTTTTTGTTTTGCTAATCATAATTTCATATTAGTAAAGTTTGTAATTGATGAGATCTACGCAGAAGATGATTATATATCAATTATTGAGAAATTAATCAGTGAATTTAAAGATCAGATGCAAGGTTACGCCTTTATTGAAGAATTTTATACTGACGAGTATTTATATTTCTATATCTACGATTTACATAAAGATTTTTCGCAGGAAAACTTTTTAAACAGTGTTCTCCAATATACTACGAATAAAAATAATCATGGCTTAAAACTGCTGGTAGGTGTTAGTCAAATACATGCTTCAATGTACAACTTATTTTTTGCAGGTTCTGAATGTGATGAGTTCATTTTAACTTCAGGTACAAACTTGAATTATAATAAACTTCCTATGGAAAACTTTTTCTCTGTAGATTCTGCCACGTATTTTTCATATTCAGAGGTAGAAAATTTATTTTTATCGATTTTTTCCAATAACCAAAGTAATATTTTAAAATCTATCGAAAACATTTTTAACATTACAACATTTCCTATGTATAAAGATTTCTGGTATAGTATTGCAATTATAATAATGATAAGGATGTATCAAATTCAAGATAAATACCATTCTCAAAATAAATACATTACTAGAGATTTATTAAAAATAGAACGACTGAAGCGACTCTGCCCTACCACAGCCCAACTTAAAAAATTACTTATAGAAAAAGCTGTTGCCCTTGCAGATTTAATTAACTCACAAAGTGTACTTGCGCCTTCAAAGACAATTTTAACTGCAATTCAATATATTAAAGATCACTTCAATGAAAATATTACTCTTTCCGGTGTGGCAGAACATACTCATATCAGTAAAAATTATTTATGTGACTTGCTGAAAAAAGAATTAAATATTACATTCATTGATTATGTTACTAATCTACGTATTGAAAGGGCTAAATATTATTTATCTAACACTGACATGAAGATGTATGAAATTTCAGCTGCTGTTGGGTATAATGATTATGCTTATTTCTCACAAATTTTCAAACGACATACTGGTATTAGTTTGTCTAATTACCGTAAACAACATTAAAAACAGAGTTAACCTCAGCTTTTTTTACAAACACGGAAAAACCATACCGAATTTAATTAATTAAATTCGGTATGGTTTTTGGTAAACGAATAACGCATGCTGTTCTCATTTTGTCCACAATCGTATATTCTATGCCATATTCCATTCCGTGAATAATCTTAATTCTTCGGTTGATATTTTGGATACCATATCCCTTACTTTCAAAAGAAAGATACTCTGTGTTATCTACATCGAATTCTAGAAGCTTTTCCATTTGCTCTAAATCAATATTAGCGCCATCATTTATTATTGTTATATACAAAACTTCTCCCTGAACTTTAACTTTAATATCGATAACTCCAGGAACCTCTGAAAGGCTAATACCATGTTTAATACAGTTTTCTACAATAGGTTGCAAAACAAAACGCACAACCTTTAATTTTCTGGCTTCTTCTTCAACTTCATAGTTACAGGTGAGTCGATCTCCAAAACGTAATTTTTGAATAGTTAAGTAGCTTTCGATATACTGTAATTCATGTTCTATGTCTACAAATGAGCTATTATTTTTAGTGAGACTCAAACGGAAAGTATCCGATAAAGCTGTTACCATTTCACTAATTCTTTCATCACCATTGGCTAATGCCATCCAGTTGATGCAGTCTAGAGTATTGTAAAGAAAGTGTGGATTGATCTGAGTTTCTAAAAGTGCCAGTTCCGCATCTTTTTTTTCTAAGTCCTTTATATAAATTTCTTTTATTAGATTTTCTATACGGCTAACTAGTCGTTGATAAGATCGGTACATAACTCCTATTTCGTCTTTTCTGGAATTATAATCATTCACATTTAATTCTAAAGTTTCTTCTTTCGAAACTCCCCCATGGTATAAATCCATCATATTTGACAATGTATGAATAGGTTTTGACATATTACCTGCTAGAAAAATAGACATAAAAAGAAAAATAAACATTACAATAACAGCAACCATAATCATTTGCATCCTAACTGAGACAATATTATCGTTAACCTCTGTAAATGGTGCGGCAATCAATAACTGCCATCCGCTATTTTTAAATGATTTTTTTCCAACAACGTATTTCTCATTATTCTCCTCAATAATTTGGAAGTCATTTGCTGCTATAATCTTGTCAACAAGGAAGGAATAATCCCGCACCGATGTATTTCTTAGAATTACTTGATTATTCTCATCAACAATCCAGACATTCGTCGTACTCCCCCATCCTATATCTTTCAAAATCCCATCCAGATAGCTTTTATTTATATAAATCATAACTCTTCCAATAGGTGTTTTATTATCGTCCAAGCTTCGAATAACTCTGGTCAGCATTAGATCATTAGTTTTAAATTCCTCTGATTTTTCTTCAGCCAAAGCATGTCCATACCAACTATAAGGTTTTGTTTCTTCTCTAAGCTTTGAAATCCACCATTTCTTTTGTATCTGTTTTATTGTCGAAACATTTGTATATGCCTTTTCCGTAGAAAATATAACAGTATTCTCACTCATTAATACAACACTATTTATATACTCTCTATTTATAATAAAGCTATTAATAAAATAGCTTACTTCACTACTATTAGGATATTTTTCTCCTCTTCTTACCTTTTGAAGCAAAACCTGAACATCCTTGTCATATATAATATTTCTTGATAAATTTTCAGTCTCACTAGTCACAAGCTCGACCTGATTTCTTAACCGCTCCATTGTAATAATCAATGAATTTATCATTTCACTTTTAGCACTTCTACTAAGAAAATAATAGAAACCGGCTGAAATAATCAATAATACTGGAAGCACTACTGTAAGAAAGGTTAAAAATAATCTCATTCGAAAATTCATCTTATTTCTATATTGTCGAAATAAATGGATACCACTCCTATTCCATATCAAGAAAACACCCCCTGCGGATATGATATTACATCCTTTTTCTTTGTCAATAACTTGAGAAAATGTCACCCAGAAATATTATTTAAACTTAACGTATATTACATTTTTTATTAGCAGTAATATATTGTTGTATAATGAAAATGACTTTCTCTACTCTAGTATTAAAGGAGTTATTATATGAAGTGCACTTATAGACATAGATTATTGATCACTTTTATGGTTTTGTTTTCTTTACTCACTCTAAGTTGTGCCAAGCCACAAACCGAATCTACAGGATCATCTTCAGAAAGTAATAAACCAGAATTAAATGTATGGATTTTCTTTGACCACAACACACCCAGTACTCATTATCTTGACTTATGGAAATCACTTGGTAATGAACTTGGCTATAATGTAAACGTTAAAACTTTCGCCTCTGAAGAGCTGAGATATAAGCTAAGAATTTCATTAGCCTGCGATGAGCTTCCAGATATCTTCGCGGTCTGGGGCGGAACTTTTCCAGACTTTTTATTTGATGCCGGTGCATGTTTACCTGTACAAGACTATATAACCAACTCAGGCTTAAACTATAAAAAATCCTATTTACTCCCCTATTCCGACGGAAATAACTATATCATACCTTGCCTTGTAGAAGCATATTCCGTAACTTATTATAATAAATCATTAATGAAAAAATTTGGCGTAAAACCGCCAAAAAATTGGAATGAACTAATGAATATAATATATGTAGTTAATGCTTATAACAAAGAACATCAAACAACCTATTCTGCTATAGAACTTGGAGATAAAGATAATTGGTTGGGAGAATTATTATATGATATGATTGTAAATCGAATTGACCCTTATGCATTAGACAAGCTAAGAACCGGTAAAATAAAATTTACCGATAAAATCTTTTTAGACGCGGCTTATAAAGTAGTAGAACTTGTTGATTCAGGTGCCTTTCCAAAAGATTATCTAGAAACTGGAGAAGTGGAATCCATCCAAAATTTTGTTCAAAACAAGTCTCTCTTATTACCACATCAATCCACCATTGTCTATCACCTAATTGAAAACATGGGCAATGATACAATTGGACTAATTCAATGGCCTAATAGTGGTGTAAATACTAATTCTAATTATAGTCAGTATTTAATAGATATTAATCATACATTAAAACCAGGTCTGTGCATTAGCCGTAAGACTGCACATAAAGACGAAGCTGCTAAATTGTGCCTAAGGTTTTCAGAAGAAGTAAATAAAATAAATGTTATGAAGTATGGCTATATTAATCTTATGGAAAATAATAAGCTGACACCCCCTAATAATCTGCCTCTTCCTGTAAAAGAATTTACCTCCATGATAGATGAGGCAAAATATTTCACAAGCTTTTGGTATGCCATATTGCCACAAAACGAGGCAGATGAGTGGCGAAGCCTTACTAAAAAATTGTTTGCCAAGGCAATTACACCTGAAGAATTTATTAAAGCTGGTGCAAAGCATTTAGCTTATCTACCTAAAAAATAAATTGTATAATCCGGATTCTCTATAAACCTCCAAGTTAACGGAGAAACAGTAGAAAAGCTATTGAAAATTTACAATACTTGGTAATGTTACAATAGAAAGCAGGCTCTTACCGGCATTCTCGGTAAGAGCCTTTGTTTTTTATATATGGGGAAAGTGGCAAAATCATGAGATTTTCTCTTGAAAAAGCAAATCTGTAGTTTTGCATCAACCGGGTATTCTTATAAATATATTTTTGGAGCGGGTGATGGGAATCGAACCCACGCAGCTAGCTTGGAAGGCTAGGACTCTACCATTGAGCTACACCCGCATTAATAGATATATTAGATACTTAACTGGTGGAGGGGGCTGGATTCGAACCAGCGAAGGCAGAGCCGGCAGATTTACAGTCTGCTCCCTTTAGCCACTCGGGAACCCCTCCATATAATTTTTTTGGAGCTGGCGAGAGGAATTGAACCCCCAACCTGCTGATTACAAGTCAGCTGCTCTACCAATTGAGCTACGCCAGCAAAATGGTTCCTCAGAACAGAATCGAGCTACTAAGACAAAATATTAATGGCGACCCCGAACGGATTTGAACCGTCGATCTCCGCCGTGACAGGGCGGCATGTTAGACCGCTACACCACGGGGCCGCGTTTGGTGGGCGATGACAG
>JAGGAC010000033.1 GCA_017889635.1 Bacillota bacterium
TGGCATCATCGGCTAAATTGTTTTCTTCCCGTACTTTTTTTATATTGTCGGTTACCGTGTCCATTAATTTTTGATTCGTCGGTCCCAGGTTAGATCCTCCTGAACTTGTTGCATCATAGCCATCCTGCCCTGCAGCGGAAGGCCTCCCATGGAAATAACCGTGACTCGAAAAATTCTGGCCGATTAGCTTTGAACCGACCTGCAATCCATTACGAATTAAAATTGATCCATTTGCTTGATTAGGAAACAACACTTGTGCCGCGCCTGTCATTGCTAAAGGATAGACGATTCCGGTAAGCAAGGTAAACACGACCAGCATACCAAAAGCACTACCAATTTGCCTCAACATCATATCAACTTCCTTCCATTATGCATCACTTTATGACTTATAGCTTACCTATCGCTCTAATTCGATTTTCACCCATGTTTCGTACGATTAGTATGTCTTGCGTGTCATCATCCACAAGAAGGCTATATCCTTCACTAAATTCCTGTAGTGTAACCCCGAAATACTCCGAGAGTCTAATCATTGTTGGTTTACCGGGCTGCCAGATATTCGTCTCATATTTTTCTATGGCCAACGGTGAAACCTCAATGGCCTCGGCTAATTGTTCAATTGTAACATTCTTGGCAGTACGTAGGAGTTGTATAGTAACACCAAGCATTTTTCTTCTCCTCTTTCCCTGTGACTGCGTTTATACCAACCCCAGCCACACGATAATCATATCAATGAGTTTGATACCTAAGAACGGAGCAATCATCCCCCCGACGCCATATACCAAGATATTACGCCGTAAAATGGCTTCCGCTCCCAAGGCCTGATATTTTACCCCGCGCAAGGCAAGCGGAACCAGGGCAATAATAATCAGAGCGTTGAAAATTACGGCGCTAAGGATAGCACTCTCCGGTGTAGCCAGCCGCATAATGTTGAAAGTATTTAGTACCGGAAAAGCACTGGCAAACATAGCCGGGATAATGGCAAAGTACTTAGCCACATCATTAGCGACACTAAACGTGGTTAGCGAACCTCGCGTAATCAAAAGTTGTTTGCCGATTTCTACGACTTCAAGTAGTTTTGTAGGGTTACTGTCAAGATCGACCATATTTCCTGCTTCTTTTGCCGCTTGTGTACCGGAATTCATCGCCACGCCTACATCCGCTTGGGCCAGAGCTGGAGCATCGTTAGTTCCATCACCGGTCATGGCCACTAGCATACCATTTTCCTGATACTCACGAATTAGCTGCAGTTTATCTTCCGGAGTTGCTTCCGCCAAAAAATCATCCACGCCGGCTTCGGCGGCAATGGCAGCTGCCGTAAGCGGATTATCCCCGGTTATCATCACCGTTTTTATTCCCATTTGCCTTAGATCACGGAAGCGCTCTTTAATACCGCCCTTTACAATATCTTTTAGATGAATGGCCCCAATCACTTTCGCACCCTCAGCCACTACCAGAGGAGTCCCCCCGCTCTTGGCAATAGTTTCGCAGGCTTGAGCAAGAGAATCAGGAAATACCCCTTCCTGCTCCTTGATATATGTTTTGATAGCTTCCACAGATCCTTTTCTGATTTCCTTGCCATTTATATTGACCCCACTCATCCGTGTTTGAGCTGTAAAGGGAACAAACTCCGCTCCAAGTTCAGTTAAGTTTCTTTCGCGCAAATTATATTTTTCTTTTGCTAAAACAACAATACTTCGCCCTTCCGGGGTCTCGTCTGCTAATGAAGAAAGTTGTGCTAAATCGGCTAGCTGTTCTTCGCTCACCCCAGGTGCCGTAATAAAATCAGTAGCCATCCGGTTTCCCAGCGTAATAGTTCCGGTTTTATCCAGAAGCAGGGCATCGACATCGCCGGCTGCTTCAACTGCCCGACCGGACATGGCAAGAACATTCCTTTTTAGAAGCCGATCCATACCGGCAATACCAATCGCGCTTAACAGACCGCCAATCGTTGTCGGAATCAAACATACTAGCAAAGCCACTAATACGATTACCGATATTTTCATTCCCGAATATATTGCATACGGTTCAATGGTCGCCACTGAAAACAGAAAAATGATTGTGAGACCTACCAGCAAAATGGTCAATGCTATTTCATTAGGAGTTTTCTGGCGTTTAGCCCCTTCCACTAAGGAGATCATTCGGTCTAAAAATGTTTCACCAGGATTAGCCGTAATCTTAATTTTAATCCAATCAGACAACACACGTGTACCGCCTGTAACAGAAGACTTATCGCCACCGGACTCACGAATAACCGGGGCGGATTCTCCTGTTACCGCGCTTTCATCAACCGTTGCCATCCCCTCGATAATTTCACCGTCACCAGGAATGAAATCTCCGGTCTCTACTAAGACGACATCTCCTTTACGCAGTTCTGTCGCATTAACTAGTTTCGTTCCACTGGAATCCACTTTTTTTGCTTGTGTCTGGCTGCGAGTACTGCGAAGCGCACTGGCTTGCGCTTTTCCCCGCCCTTCGGCAATAGCTTCCGCAAAATTGGCAAACAACACAGTAAACCAAAGCCATAATGAAATCTGCAACGTAAATGACACCGCTTGGGTATTACCGCGCAGGATATCCATAACCATATACCAAGTTGTTAATATTGCTCCAACGAAAACGATAAGCATGACCGGATTTCGCAATTGATTTCGCGGATGTAGTTTGCGGAAAGAGTCGCGTATAGCAGCTCCTAGAATTTCTTTATTAAAACTACCTCGAGTATTCATATAATTCACTCCTTTAAAACTTGGTTCCCTGCAGCATGAGCAATTGCTCCACAACAGGTCCCAATGTCAGTACCGGCATAAAGGTCAAAGCTCCTACAACTAGAATTACCCCCGTCAGAATTGCCACAAACAGCCAGCCCGTTGTCGGAAAAGTACCTAGGCTTTTAGGGGAAGTTTTCTTTTCAACCATTCCACCGGCAAGGGCTAATACAGGAATAATTACACCAAACCGGCCAACAAACATACATACCGCTAACATAGCGTTGTAGAAGAGACTATTGGCACTCAGCCCGGCAAAAGCACTGCCATTGTTGGCCGAAGCAGAAGCAAACGCATAAACAATTTCGGTTAAACCATGCGGCCCCGGATTAAGCGTCGCGGAAGTGCCCGCATCCATAACCACAGCAATAGCACTGCCAAGAAGTATAAACACCGAGGGTATCAAGACTGCCAGTGTGGCCATCTTCATTTCCCTTGCTTCAATTTTTTTGCCCAAATATTCAGGGGTTCTGCCAACCATCAATCCCACAATAAACACCGTAAGAACAACAAACATCATCATACCGTAAAATCCAGCACCAACCCCGCCAAAGATAATTTCTCCCAGCTTCATTTGCAGAAGCGGAAAGAATCCTCCCAGCGGCGTAAAACTATCATGCATAGAATTAACCGCACCACAGGAAGCAGCCGTTGTTACCGTGGCAAACAAAGCCGAGCCGCCAATGCCGAAGCGTACTTCTTTACCCTCAAACGAGGTTGGACTATTTACCCCCATTGAGGCCAGAATGGGATTGCCGTTTAATTCACTCAGGTAAGTTCCCGTCAGCATAATAACAAATAGCAGCATCATAGTTGCCAAAATCGCATATCCCTGGCGTTTATCCTTAGCCATGCGCCCAAATGCTATGACTAAACTAGCTGGAATAAGAAATATGCTTAGTACTTGAAGGAAATTGGAGAAAGGAGTCGGATTTTCAAAAGGATGCGCTGAATTTGCATTGAAAAAGCCGCCGCCGTTAGTACCAAGCATTTTGATGGCTTCCTGGGAAGCAACCGGCCCCATTGCGATTGTTTGTTTTGCCCCTTCTAGGGTGCTCACACTTAGATAGGGCGATAGATTTTGAATTACTCCCTGCTGTACAAATAGCAAGGTAAATACAATTGACAATGGCAAGAGCACCCAAACAGTGCTGCGTACTAAGTCGACCCAAACGTTGCCGAGCGTTTGGGTCGACTTACGAGTAAACGCCCGCATCAGCACAATAGCAACTACCATTCCGGTTGCTGCCGATTTAAAATTCTGCATTGTCAAAGCAGTCATTTGCGTAAAATAGCTCATGGTTGTCTCTGGAACATAGGCCTGCCAGTTTGTATTTGTCATAAAGCTGATTGCCGTATTAACCGCTAAATCCCACGGCTGAACTCCCGACAAGTTTTCTGGATTCAAGGGTAACCATCCTTGGAGAATCTCAATAGCAAATACCGCTAAAGCTCCCAACACATTAAACAAAAGTAAGTTCAACGCATATTGCCGCCAAGTCATTTCTTTTTCGGATTCTACTCCGGCTACCCGATAAATCAGGCGTTCCAGCGGCCTCAATACAGGATCAAAAAACGTTTTTTCACCTGTAAAAACTTTAGTAATATACCAGCTCAGCGGCCAAGCCAAAATAATTAGTACCACTAAATAGAGAACAAACAAAATTAAATCATGTACCATTCTAAAACTCCTCCGGTTTCAATAACGCATATACTAAATACACCAACAATCCACAAGCAATAATCCCAGCTAATAATTGGTCACCCATTTAAATCCCCCCCATACGTTTGGTCACTCCTATTGTATCTCCATTTTAGGTAAAGAAGGCGTCAAGGATGCCCTCGGTTGTGTAAAAAAACTGTAAATGGCCAAACTATTGTAAGTAACCCGTATTGCTACTTTCGAATCTTCGAATCTATAATTGCACGCTTAGTGTTTATCATCGCTTTTTAACCCCAACCATAGGTTTACGCAAAATACTCTATAAATTCGTGTAACCGCATATTGCACTAAACTAATACGCAGTGGCTCTTCAAACATCAAAAAGTGCTTCGACCCTGATATATCCTCAAGGGCCGGAGCACTTTAAAAAATTACTAAGTATTAACCTATGCATTGCAACATTAAATACCCCACCCCCTTGGCGGGGCTAATTTCGTGTATTTGTACCGCCCCCCAACAAACGTTCGCCCCCATTTTGGACGTCTATGAGAACATAAAATACACTTCTTATATTTTCCCAAAACCTGCGAAGCCTTAGTATTACTGGCTATTTCCGCTCTATCAAAGCTACTGACTCAACATGATAAGTATGCGGAAACATATCAACCGGCTGAATTTCTTTTGCAATATAGCCTTGCTCGTCCAGAACAGCTAAATCGCGAGCTAGGGAGGCTGGATTGCAAGAAACGTATACTACCCGTTTCGGCTGCATTTTTGCAAAAGCTTGCAAGACCTCTGGCGCGCAGCCAGCACGGGGCGGATCAACAACAACAGCATGAGGACGTACGCCTTGTTTAAATAGGGTTGGCATTACCGCGACTGCGTCACCGACAATAAATTCAACATTGGTTGCCCCATTTACCTGAGCGTTCAGCCGCGCATCCCGGACCGCTGGTTCTACCACTTCAATGCCGTAGACTTTTGCAGCCTGGCGAGCCAGAAATAAAGAAATTGTTCCGGTACCACAGTAAGCATCAATAACAGTTTCATCGCCGCTAAGCCCTGCATATTCCACAGCTTTGGCGTATAACACCGTAGCCTGAGCAGTATTAACCTGAAAGAAAGACTGAGCCGAGATGTGGAAAGTAAAGTCCCCCAGCCTGTCAGTAATGGTATCCTTCCCCCATAAAGTTCGGGTACTGTTACCAAGTATTATATTCGTCACCTTTGCATTAATATTGTGAACAATACTTACCAGCCCCGGTATATTCTGGCGCAGACGTTCGACAAATACGTCTTGCTTGGGCAATTCAGCCGTCGCTGTAACCAATACCACCATTATTTCACCGCTTGCAGTACCAACCCGCCCTAAAACATGACGCAGAACTCCTTTACCGGTTCTTTCGTCATAAGGCGTAATATTAAGGTCGTTGGCAATATTTCTTACCTGAGCGGCAATTATATTGTTAGTCTGGTGCTGAATCAAACACTCTTTAACATCAATAATATTATGGGTTCCCTGCTGAAAGCACCCCACCTCTACCTGTCCGGGTTTGCCACCTACCGGGAACTGCATTTTATTGCGATAAAACCAAGGATCGGCCGCGCTTAGCGTCTGATGTACGACTACATCAGACAAGCGGCCGATACGACGAATAGCATCTATTACCGTCTGGCGTTTGACGGCCAATTGTCCGGCATAAACTAAATGTTGGAGTTGACAACCGCCGCACTTGTCGAAGATACTACATTCGGGAGTAACCCTACTAGGGGAAATTCCGACCACCTTTGTCAGGCGACCCTTTGCATAGTTTTTTTTCACCTCAGTTACTACTGCCTCAACCTGTTCTCCGGGAAGAGCACCTGGTACAAATACTGTAAAATTTTCGTAGCGGCCTACCCCTTCCCCGCTGTGTCCCAAGCCGGCAATATTGATGCAATATGTTTTTCCTTTACTAACGGGCAATGTATTTACCACGAAATCCGTCCTTTTCTAAGCAACTGAAGCCTATTTTTATTGCAGCTCCCGGCAGAATATTAATTCTAATGTTTAGTCATACCCGATTCGCCTTCAGCAGATTTTGCAAACTCAAGAAGCTTTTCAGTATACATTTTCAATTTTTTCTTGACCTGATTATGCACCGTACCTTCGGGGTACTCACCATCTGATTTCACCACTCCGGCCGGAACTCCGGTGAGAATCTCAATTCCCTGGTCGATGTTTTGAACAGGATAAATATGAAACTTTCCGTTTTTGACCGCTTCCACAACGTCATCACGCAACGTTAAATTATTTATATTCTGATAAGGAATCATAACTCCCTGCTTGCCAGTTAGCCCTTTTAGCTTACAGACCTCGAAAAATCCCTCAATCTTTTCGGTCGCACCACCAATAGGCTGTACCTCGCCCTTTTGGTTAACCGATCCAGTAACCGCAATATACTGACGAATAGGTACTTCAGCTAAACTAGAAAGAATAGCGTATAATTCAGTACTCGATGCACTGTCGCCGTCCACTCCGTCATAGAGTTGTTCGAACGTCAGACTGGCTGTCAGCGTCAAAGGCTGGCTTTGAGCGTACTTTTGGCCGATAAATCCGCCCAATATCAGTACCCCTTTGCTATGGCTGGTACCGCTCATCTTAGTTTCACGCTCGATATTAATGACACCGCTCCGACCAAGATAAGTGTTTGCTGTTATTCGAGACGGCTTTCCGAACATGTACTCGCCCACCGATAATACTGCCAGACCATTAACCTGACCGACCTTTTCACCATCAGTATCAATTAATAGCTTGCCTTCGGCAAACATTTCTTGCAGTCGTTCTTCGTACTTGTTATAGCGGTGCTGTTTCTCCCAGATTGCGGTTTTGATATGTTCTGCCTTAACCATCGGACTACCAGCTACGCCCGCCCAGGTATTGGCTTCGCATAAAAGTTCCACCACGTCATTAAACTGAGTGGTCAATTTATTCTGACTGCCGGAAATGCGGGCAGCATACTCCACTACCCCTTTGATCGCCTCTTTTTCAAAGTGTTTGAGTTTTTCCCTATGAACAATAGATGCAACAAAGCTCGCCAGTCTGCCGATATTTTCCGGACTGTTATCCATCTGAGTATCAAAATCGGCAAATACTTTGAACAGTTTGCGAAAATCTTCGTCATAAGCAAAAAGAAGATGATAAAGCTTGGGGTTACCAACCATAATTACTTTTATATTAATCGGAATATACTGTGGTTTAACCGAAGCCATCGCCAGCATGCCATATTGCTCACTAAGGTTTTCAATATATAGTTTACCGGTTTTCAGCACCCGTTTCAGCGCCTCCCAGGCGCCGATATTGACCAAAAGATCGCGCATATTGAGAATAATATAGCCGCCATTGGCACGATGGAGCGCTCCTGCCTTGATCATCGAGAAATCAGTGCTGACAACCCCCATCCGATTTTCATACTCAAGCCGTCCGATCAAATTATAATACGTCGGATTAGTTTCCACAACTACCGGAGCACCATCAATATCCCGGTTATTTACCAAAAGGTTAACCTGATACTTATCTTTAACCGATTCTTGCATACTTTTTCGAAACATCAGAAACGGATTGGCCTCGTCGTCTGTCGCCGGTTTAAAGTCACTAATATTCTTCACCAAATCCTGTTTGACAGCCTCAAGATATGCTGCAACCTTTTCGTAATGCTGATACTTCGTCTTCAGCTCATCAATGAAGTGACCAACCGCAAACATCCCCACTTTACCATCAAGGTTTTTCAGTTCCTCTCTAGCCTCCCGCTCCAGATGCTGGACTTGACGAATAGCTTCCATTGCCTTTTCCTGAACGGCAAGCAACTTTTTCTCATACTCATCTTTTTTGTCCCTGTCAAGCTGCTGAAACTCCTCTGGCGTCATCTGCTTTCCATTTTCTACTGGCATACCGACAAAACCAGTAGTCGTCCACTGCGGCAAAATCCCGAGTTCCTCAGACTGTTGGTTAAAGCCGTCCATAATCTGACTGCGGCTCTCCTGAAACTTTTTCATAACTGTACTTTTGGCCTGATCGTAATCGTCACCGCTAAAAATTTTAGGGATTTCACTTTTTAGATCATCAACCAACTCGCGCATATCCTGCCTTAAATCACAGCCTAGTCCAGCTGGCAAGGACAATGCAATAGGCTGGCTGGGATTTTCAAAATTATTCACATAACACCAGTCACTAGGCGTATCCTCATTACCGGCAACTTTTATTACCGCCGCCTTGGCATAAGTCATTTTTCCGGTACCAACTAGACCGGATATATATATGTTATAACCGAAACTCTTTGTTCCTAGCCCAAACTCCATTGCTCTAACGGCTCGTTCCTGACCAACCATTACCTCAGTCAACGGAATAGACTCAGTAGACTCATAAGGCAAAAGCTCATCATCACAGGTAAACCTGAGCTTTTCGGCCGGTAATTCCTGGATCATTTCCTCATCCCCTTTTGCTAAATAGTCAAACCATTACAGCTTCGCGGGACAACACCACAGCGACACTAAAGTCTGTCGCCTCCGGACTTGAAGTAAACGTCTCCTGGCTATTTTACACCTATGACTTATAATGGATAAACATTCTAGCATCCTAATTTAAATTTCCGCCTTCTGTCTCATCCTGCCACACAACATCCTGCCCACCGCAGGCTAAACATAGGTCAAAGTACTCCTGCGGATTCTTTCTTGCCGCAGCAATAGTTTTTTTGTCCGCGCCAAGACTGGTAATGCTCTGAATATGGCCGCTATTATCAAAATTACCGGTCATCCCTGAAAGGCCTCCATTAGCCGTTGGTGCCACCGGCGGGACTTTACTTGATCCAAATAAACGCTTGTTGTTACAGGTTTTGCAATATAACATAATTAATCTCCTCATTTCAGATTAATGTAACCCCAAGATAAATCAGCATAATTTTAGCGCTATTAATAACCGAATGCGCAATAATAGCGCTTACCAGCGATCCTGTCCAGTAGTATAAGAGGGCTAGGCAGGTCCCTACCACAATAATCTCCGCCAACCAATAGGCGTTAAAGTGAAATAAGGCAAAAATCGCTGCGCTGCCTACCGCGCCGCCCCACAATCCGAACCGCTCTTTTAATACCGGAAAAGTAAATAAACGATAAAGTACTTCCTCAGCAATCGGAGCCGCCACACCAGCCAAAAACAGCGGCACCGCCAGATCACTTAAGGTACTGGCGTTTTTTACCCAGACTACAAGCGGGTGCTGCGACGGCACAATATGCATCACCGTTGAATACACCCGCTCACTGAAAATACTAACCCCGAGAAGCACTACTCCTGCGAGAAGACCTAACATGGCGTTACGAACAAGTTCCTTACGGGCACCATAAACACCGAATTCTTCCCCATGCCGCCGGAGTACCAACCAGACAAGCAGTACTATCACCAGCCGATCCGTAACCTCAATTATTGTCTGAGTAGCATTGAATAGCGATGGATAAACAACTTGCACCAAAAAAAGCCCCACTGCCAGCCGTAAAACATGAACAGCCAACACTTCTTTCATACTCCATGCGACCGTACCTGTAAGCATTGTAAATCCCTTCTTTTATATTCCCTACCATACAATTATGCGCGTCGCCAGATACTTTCATACAAAAAAACAGGAGTGCGCACCACGCCTCCTGCAGGTAATTAAAGGATTTAATTATAAAAACGAAACCAAATCAGCAATCTCTTTTGCTGTCAAATTCCGTAAAAGTGCCGCCCCAAGCGCAGCCGCTTGCATTATATCATTAACATCGGCAACCTCCACCGGAGCGTGGCTGCAGCGCCGCGGGATATATATCCCGCCGCATGGCACTCCCGCACTCGCCATACGGGCGGCATCGGTCCAAGTGCGAAAAACATCTGTCTGGTAATCAATCCCGGCTTCTTCAGCCACCGCCTTCAGTCGTTTGACGATTTTAGCACTGTACACTGCTCCAATAAGCTGCTGGGGCATAAAATCCGCAGTCCGAATTACCGGTCCGCCCCCCATTGAAGCAGAGGCCTGCTGCTTAGGTGTATAAGGATCGGCAGCCGGAACAGTATCGATAGCTAACGCTAAATCAGGCCTGAGACGTTGAAGCACCGCTTGAATTCCCCGGGAGCCTATTTCCTCCTGAGTAGTAGCCACTAAATACACGGTATAGTCCAGTCGCGCATCAGCCAATTCTCTGGCTAGCGCAATAAGCACCGCGCACCCCGCTCGATCATCAATCGCCTTAGTCACAAATCTACCGCCTGCCAAAAGATCAAAATGGCGACAAAATACTATCTGATCACCAACTGTTATCCCTAGCGCAGCCACTCCGGCGACAGAATCTGCCCCAACATCGATCCATAAATCAGAGATATTTACCGGCCTAGTCATTTCCTCCGGGGTCATCAAATGACGGCTTTTAATACCTATAACCCCTAGTCTTATCTCACCACTGGCAGTTACTATCTCCACCTTGGAATTTAAAAGCACCCGCTCGTCAAGCATTCCGTTAGCTTCAAAGTAGATGTAGCCCTGGTCGCTGATATACTTGACCAACATGCCAACCTCATCAGCATGAGCGCACACCAGCACTTTTTTTTCACCAACCCCAAAAGTGGCAGTAACATTGCCGATAGCATCTACCGCCACCCTATCGGTACACCGGCGCATAGCCTCAGCCAAATAAGCGACAACCGCATGTTCCCGACCCGAGCCTCCCGGCAAAGCAGTCAGTTCACCCATCAACGCAAGAAATTCCTGTTGCTTCATGGTTTTTCCTCCTGATAAGACTGGTGGCTACATCCGTTCACGGAGGAGTTTATTGACAACTTCCGGGTTGGCCCGGCCTTTGGTCTGTTTCATGACTTGTCCCACTAAAAAACCAATGGCTCTGTCCTTACCGGCCTGGAAATCAGCCACCGACTGTGGATTAGCGGCAATTACCGCCTCAATCACGGCGATAATTGCTCCCTCATCAGAAATTTGCACCAGTCCCTGTTCTTTAACAATTGTAGCGGCATCCTTACCGCTCGACCACATCTCCTCAAACACAGTCTTGGCGATTTTCCCAGAAATAGTTCCTTTATCTAAGAGTTTAGTAAGCTCCACCAGCTTCTCTGGCGTCACTGGACAATCCTCGACCTCACAATTAGATAGATTAAGATGCTTGGAAACCTCACCCATCAGCCAATTTGCAGCCGTCTTGGCATCCGCACCGGCTTTAAGCGTATTATCAAAATAATCGGCCATGGCACGACTGGAAGTAATCATTCCAGCATCATATGACGATAAGTTGTGATCGTTTATAAGTCTGGCCCGTCTAGCGTCCGGCAATTCCGGTAATTTTTTCCTAATATCTTCAATCCATACAGGATCAACAACAATTGGTACAAGATCCGGTTCAGGGAAATATCGATAATCATGGGCCTGTTCCTTGCTCCGCATCGAGGCAGTTATCCCGCGTCCTTCGTCCCAAGTACGGGTCTCCTGCACCACTTTCCCGCCTTCTTCCAATACCTCGGTCTGGCGCAATACTTCGTACTCCAGCCCCCTCTGCACAGCTTTAAATGAATTGAGGTTCTTTAACTCGGACTTAGTACCTAGATAAGTTGCACCAGCTGGTCGTAATGAAATATTGGCGTCGCAGCGCAAGCTGCCTTCTTCCATTTTACAGTCAGACACATCAATATACTGCAGAATGGCTTTAAGTTTTTCTAAATAGGCTTTAGCCTCATCCGCAGACCGAATATCCGGCTCAGACACGATTTCGAGCAGCGGTACGCCAGTACGATTATAGTCTACCAATGCGTATTCAGACTTAGTAATGCTTCCGGCATGGACCAATTTACCGGCGTCTTCTTCCATATGAACCCTAGTTATATTGATACGCCTAGTCTCCCCATTTACTTCAATATCGAGATAGCCATTCACGGCGATAGGCAGATCATACTGCGAAGTTTGAAAATTCTTTGGCAAATCAGGATAATAGTAATTTTTGCGATCAAACTTGCTGAACGGCAATATCTCGCAATTAAGTGCAAGGCCGGTGCGGACCGCAAACTCAAGTACCTTCGTATTAAATACCGGCAATACTCCTGGCAGACCAAGACACACCGGGCAAACGTTAGTATTCTGGTCAGCGCCAAATTTGGTCGAACAGCCACAAAATATCTTAGACTCGGTTTTTAGCTCGGTATGAACTTCCAAACCGATGACAACTTCATATGCCATATATTATGCCCTCCCCAGCGGCGCAAGACGCTTGTAATAATCGTTGTTTTGCTCAAACGCATATGCAGCCCGTAAAATTGTTTCTTCTCCCAACGGCTTGCCGATAATCTGCAGCCCGATGGGCATATGATCCTTGAAACCGCATGGCAGTGAAATTGCTGGTACTCCCGCAAGATTTACCGGAACAGTGCAAACATCTTGCAAATACATTGCCAGCGGATCATCTACTTTTTCACCAATTTTAAAGGCGGTTGTCGGCGCAATAGGTGCCGCCAGTACATCAACATCTTCAAAAGCTTTATCAAAGTCCCGCTTGATTAGCGTCCGTACTTTAAGGGCCTTGAGATAATAGGCATCATAGTAGCCAGAGCTTAAAGCATAGTTACCCAACATAATCCGGCGGCGCACTTCTTCTCCAAAGCCCTCAGTCCGGCTTTTCTTAGACATAGCAATAATATCACTGCCTTCACCACGATAACCAAATCCGACGCCGACATAACGAGCCAGATTAGAGCTTGCCTCAGCAGTAGCAACCATATAATAAGTTGCCAGAGCGTACTCAGTATGAGGCATTGACACCTCCTTATACTCTGCTCCCAGCGCCTTTAACTGCTCGATTGCGGCATAAACGGCCCTTTCTACTTCAGGGTCCATACCAGCCACAAAATATTCTTTTGGTAGCCCAATTTTGAGACCCCTTATATCAGGCACCAACGCCTTAGTATAATCTGGCGTCGGCGCGTTAATTGACGTTGAATCCAGCGGATCATAGCCTGCTATGGCATTCATAACCAAGGCACAATCAGTTACATCTCTGGTAATAGGACCGATTTGATCCAAAGATGATGCATAAGCCACCAGTCCGTAGCGCGACACACGGCCGTAAGTAGGTTTTAAACCAACCACGCCACAGAACGCTGCCGGCAAACGTATTGACCCTCCGGTGTCTGACCCTAACGCCCAAACCGCCTCCGCCGCGGCTACCGCGGCCGCAGAACCACCACTCGAACCGCCGGGAACAGTATCAGTATCCCATGGGTTACGCGATACCTTGAACGCCGAATTCTCAGTAGAAGACCCCATCGCGAACTCGTCCAAGTTAGCCTTACCAATAATAACAGTGTCCTGTTCAGCCAGCTTGCGGGTAACTGTTGCATCATAAGGCGGCACATAATTTGCCAATATTTTTGAACCGCAGGTCGTTCTTGTACCCTTAACACAGATATTATCTTTTAGCGCACCGGGAATGCCTGCCAAAGGTAAAATAGCCTGTCCAGTTTTTATCTTCTCATCTACCCGCCGAGCCTCGGCCAAGGCAGCCTCGCGCGTCAAACTAATATATGCCTGTACAGTATCTTCCACAGCATCAACGCGGTTATATACAGCCTCGGCTACTTCCACCGCCGAAACTTCTTTTGCCTGTAGTTTTTTGCGCAGCTCATGCGCTGATAGTTTATATAGCTCCACGCCGTTTCCTCCCTATCCTTCCATTATCTTCGGCACTTTGAAATAGCCGTCTTCCTGCTCAGGGGCATTACTAAGCGCCAGTTCTCTCGGCAGCGACGGTTTGACAGCGTCAGCGCGCAGAACATTTTTGAGATTTAGCACATGGGCGGTAGGCTCTACACCTTCGGTATCGACTTTGCTAAGCATATCAACATACTCCAAAATTGAGTTCAGTTGCCCAGTAAACTTATCCATTGCTGCTTCATCCATCTCCAGCCGCGACAAAAGCGCCACCGACTCAACGTCTTTTCTCGTAATTTTCATACTCTCACCACCATCACAAAATGTTAATTCATGCTATATGAACTATATTATACCACGCCTGTCACGGATTGTAACAACTCGACAAATTGCTGCTCACTAAGCACTGTTATACCAAGCTTCTCGGCCTTATCCAGTTTACTGCCGGCCTCTTCACCAGCCACCACAAAATCCGTCTTCTTGCTGACCGACCCAGATACTTTCCCGCCAACCGCCTCTATCCTCGCGGTAGCTTCACTGCGAGACATTCCGGCAAGCGTACCAGTCAGGACAAAGGTCTTTCCGGTCAGGGCCCCGGCAACTACCGGAGTTACTTCCTCACTAAGTTTAACTCCTGCGCGGCAAAGTTTTTCGATTAATTCGAGATTCTCTTCAGCCGCAAAATAAGCGACAATGCTTTCAGCAATTTTGGGTCCAATCTCATCAATAGCAACCAGCGTCTCCATATTAGCTTCCTTAACTAAATCAATATCGCCAAAGTATCTGGCCAGCTGTCCGGCAGCTTTAACCCCAACATACCTTATCCCTAACGCAAAAAGCAGCCTGGCAAGACCGGCATCTTTACTCTTCTCAATAGCCGCCAGCAAATTTGCTGCAGACTTCTCCCCCATCCGCGCTAAATTTGCGAGGTCTTCAGCTTTTAAACTGTACAAATCAGCCGCATCCATTACAAGGCCAGCATCAAGCAGGGCTGTAACCACCGCCGGACCAAGCCCATCCACATTCATGGCATCCCGGGATACAAAATGAAAAAGTCCCTCCCGCTGCATTGCCGGACAATTTGGATTTATACACTTATGGGCCACTTCACCGGCCTGTCGGACCACCGGTTGGCCGCACTCAGGACAATCACCGGGCAGAGAAAAAATTTTTTCCGTTCCGGTACGCTGTTCAGGCAGAGTTCGGACAACTTCCGGAATTATTTCGCCAGCCTTATGGATAACCACCGTATCACCGATACGAATATCTTTATCACGGATATAATCCTCATTATGCAGTGTTGCCCGACTTACCGTCGTTCCGGCCAGACGAACAGGACGGAGAATAGCGGTTGGTGTCAAAACTCCAGTCCGGCCAACCCGAACAAAAATATCTTCTACAACAGTTACCGCCTGCTCTGCCGGAAATTTATAGGCGATTGCCCACCTGGGATCTTTGGCGGTAAATCCAAGCTCACGCTGCCCGGCAAGACTATTAAGTTTAATCACCAATCCATCAATATCATAGGCAAGGCCAGAGCGTTTTTCCGCCCAGCTTTCGCAGTAATCAGCCACCGCCTCAATATCGCCGAAAATCCGGTAGTGCGAATTTACCTTTAGCCCAGTCTGTCCCAGATAGGTAAGAGTATCAGCATGACTTTTTAATTCAATGCCTTCCCTGGCCCCCAAACCATAAACAAAAATATCCAGTGACCGCTCTGCCGTAACACTGGGATCAAGCTGTCTCAGTGATCCGGCAGCGGCATTTCGTGGGTTGGCAAACAGTGCCTCCCCGTTCTCTTCTCTGATTTTATTAAGCCGGTCAAACTCCCTCCGCGGCATGTATACTTCGCCCCGCACCTCAAGAAGTGCAGGCGCTCCCGCTAATGTTAGCGGCACTGACTTTATCGTACGAATATTGGCAGTGACGTCTTCGCCAACCCGCCCATCCCCGCGTGTCGCTGCCCGAACCATTCTACCATTTTCGTAAATCAGGTTAATCGCCAAACCGTCAATCTTTTGTTCAACAACATATTCAACATCGCCATTTTCCAGTCCGCCTCGTACTTTTGCATCAAACGCCCTTAACTCTTCCCGCGAAAAGGCATTCCCAAGGCTTAGCATCGGCGTGGGATGAGCCAGGCGGCCAAATCCTTCCGCCGGAGCCCCGCCTACCCGGCTGGTAGGAGAATCAGGAGTCACCACTTCCGGATACAAAGCCTCTATCTCGCTGAGCCGTCGCATTAGTGCGTCATACTCGGCGTCGGAAAGTTCGGGTGAATCCTGCACATAATATCGATGACTATGATAATTGATAAGATTTCTTAGCTCTGCAGCAACGCTGGCAGCTTCAACCGGACTTTTCGGCAATGCTTCATTCATATGTCTCAATTCCCTCCCAACATTTAAACCAAAACTTTTTAACCTCTAATACGACTACTCTATACCCGCGACAGCGGAGCAAATTTAATCATTAGCTGACGGATACCCATTCCTGGGAATGCCACCTTGACCTCCTGATTGTCGCCGCTGCCCCGCACCTCTACCACAGTCCCCAGCCCCCATTTAGCATGCTGAGCTTTATCGCCAGCTTTCCATTCAACTCCCGGCCTAGGAGGTGTAGCTGCCGGCTGCGCCCCAGCTCGCGGTGGTGCACTTACCGGCCTTTGGGCAGTACTAACCGGTGAACTTGTTGTTTTTTGATAACGCTCCTGGCGAGCCATGTCTCGATTAAGCAGTTTCTCTGGTATCTCGCTGATAAACCGTGATGGCGGATACATAACGGTGTTGCCATAAATCATTCTCATTCGAGCATTAGTAATATATAGTCTGCTTCTGGCCCTGGTAATACCAACATAGCAAAGCCGCCGTTCTTCTTCAACCTCGGTCTCACTCATTAGTGTCCTGGAATGAGGGAAAATGCCTTCCTCTAATCCAGCCAAAAAGACAATTGGATACTCCAGACCTTTTGCCGAATGCAGCGTCATCAGCGTTACCTTGTCATCCGACAGATCAGCAGTGTCGACATCTGAAACCAGGGCCACATGACTGAGAAAATTCTCCAGTGTTGGCTCAAGCTCACCAGCTGCAAACTCTTTAGCCACACTTAGAAGTTCCCTCAGGTTTTCAATCCTGGCCTCGGATTGGGGCGTCTGTTCATTCTCCAGCTCAGCTAAATAGCCGGAATCCTGCAGCACCACCTCAATCAGCTTTGCCACCGGTAATTGTTCGGCTTTGGCACTAAGCTTGAATAACAGCTCCGCCAACCCCTCAAGCTGGTTCCTTGCTCTGGTAGTTAAACCGTTAACCGCAGCAGAGTTGGAAACGGCGTCAAATAATGTCAGCGCGTTAGTATTCGCGTATTCGGTTAACCGAGCTATACTTGTGTCGCCGATGCCCCGGCGAGGCACATTAATAATCCGCTGCAAACTTACGCTGTCAGCAGGATTAAAGATTACCCTAACATAAGCCAAAATATCCTTTATTTCCTTACGGTCATAGAATTTTAGTCCCCCCACCATTGTATAGGGAATTCCGGCCCGCATAAATCCTTCCTCAATAACCCGTGATTGGGCATTAGTACGATACAACACTGCCATATCGCTGTAAGGAATGCGATAAACAGTATTCTGCTTTATCAGGTTGTTCGCTATATAATTGGCCTCGTCCCGCTCATCGGTTCCTATATAATAAGTAATTGGCTCTCCTGGCGGAGTATCTGTCCACAACGACTTTGGCTTACGGCCAATATTATTTTCAATCAGCATATTGGCCGCATCAAGAATGTTCTGAGTTGAACGATAGTTCTGTTCCAGCTTAATAACCCTTGCCTCTGGGTAGTCGGCTTCAAAATCAAGGATATTTTTTATATCAGCCCCCCGCCAAGAATAAATGCTTTGATCGATATCTCCAACTACAAAAAGATTGCGATACTTAGCGGCCAACATTCTTGCTAAGAGGTACTGAGCTCGGTTGGTATCTTGATACTCATCAATAAGAATATAACGAAACTTTTCTTGATATTTAGCCAACACTTCCGGATTGTCTTCCAAGAGACGAACTGTAATCATCAACAGATCGTCAAAATCCAAAGCGTTATTAGCCCGCAGCCTTAACTGATAAAGTTTATATACTTCAGCAATTTTTTCTTGATGAAAATTATCAGCCGCACGAGCAAAAGCATGAAAGTCAGTCAGAGCATTTTTAGCGTTAGAAATTGCCGCCTGTATTCCATTCGGTGGAAAATGCTTATCATCAAGATTGCACTCCTTTAGGCATTGTTTGACAAGAACTAAGCTATCTCCCGAATCATATATGACAAAATTTCTATTATAGCCTGGTGAATGCCCTTCTATCTCGATGCGCAAAAATTTAGCACAGAACGCATGAAAAGTGCTCAGCCAGATATCTTTTGCCACATCACCAACCATTGTCTGAACCCTTTCCCGCATCTCAGCGGCAGCCTTATTGGTGAAAGTAATCGCCAATATATTGTAGGGCCGCACCCCTTCGCTGAGAAGGTTTGCAATTCTGCTGGTAAGCACTTTCGTCTTGCCTGATCCGGCCCCGGCAATGACCAAGAGCGGACCATCAATATGAGCCACTGCTTCTTTCTGGGCTGGGTTAAGTTTATCAAATATATTCCCCATTATTTCCTCCGAAAATTATCATTGAAACGTAATTATTTTCTCCATTAGGTTAGTATTTCCTGTCTATTTAAGCAATAAAATAACTACAGAACATTTGTTTTGCAAACACACGTTCTATAGATTATAATAAAATAAGAATAGTCATAGGACGTGAAGAGTTTGGATACACTCGATAAACTAAAAATTCTCGGCGAAGGCGCCAAATATGACGTTTGCGCATCAACAGCCGCTCGTAGCTCTAAAATAAGGAACCCAGCCATTGGCAATACCAGTCCCAGCGGGATATGCCATTCATTCACTCCTGACGGGCGCTGCATTTCCCTGTTCAAAGTACTATTAACAAACTACTGTGAAAAAGACTGTTCCTACTGTCCAAACCAACTCAACCGCGACGTACCGCGCAGCCGGTTTCAGGCCGAAGAACTTGCTAAACTGTTTATTGAATTCTATCGACGCAACTATGTTGAGGGCCTGTTTCTTAGTTCCGGGATAATGCATTCCACTTCATCCACGATGAATGAAATCATCAAGGTAGCTGAGCTTCTCCGCCACCACTACCAGTTTGGCGGCTACATTCACCTAAAAGTACTGCCTGGAGCCAGTGCGTCCGAAGTTCAGGCCGCTGCAGCTGTAGCCGATCGGATATCACTAAATATGGAAGCCCCGTCTGCGGCCCATCTGGCCAAACTTAGCCGCGCCAAACAGTACGGTGCCGAACTCCTTAATACCATGGCCACAATCAGCACTCACGTCCGCCGCCATCAAGACAT
This sequence comes from Bacillota bacterium, assembly GCA_017889635.1. Lineage (GTDB taxonomy): Bacteria > Bacillota > Negativicutes > Sporomusales > CTSoil-080 > CTSoil-080. Next base: position 19,554 of record JAGGAC010000033.1, read on the forward strand.
CACCCACACCACTCAATATATTATTGGCGCTGCCCAGGAAAGTGACCAGGACATATTAACCTCAGCCAACGACCTATACCATTCGTATAATTTAAAGCGGGCCTACTTCAGCGCCTTCCAGCCAGTAGCTAATACTCCGCTTTCTCATCTGTCGGCAACACCGCTCATTCGGGAAAACCGCCTTTACCAATCCGACTTTCTTCTGCGCCTTTATGGCTTTCACCTAAATGAACTGGTCTTTGACACCACCGGCAACCTTGATCCGACTCTTGACCCCAAACTAGCCTATGCTCTCCACCACCCGGAATTATTTCCCCTGGACATTAACATTGTTTCTTATCAGCAGCTTTTAAAAGTACCTGGCATCGGTCCACGGTCAGCAGCCCGCATTGTCCAAGTTCGCCGGGATCATCGTTTTAATGACCCGCGCGAGCTAAAAAATGCTGGTGTCGTAATAAAGCGGGCTCTCTCTTTTCTCACAATTAACGGCCATTATTTTGGTAACCGGCGTCTTTTAGACGCTCCTCGCCGCCACTCGTATGAGCAACTTACCCTCTGGGGTGACACTCGGGATTTAACAACAATAACGGGAGGATAACGATGATATTATGCTCGCCGCGTCCAGTATCAATCATTAATGCCATAATGCTGGCCGAAATTTACAACGACTTACCTTGTTTTAAAGGCGAAGAGCAGTCCCTTGGCTTATTTGGTTATACTTCGGCTCATGACGCTGATAATATCACTACCCAAACACTCGTAACCCGCCTGGCTGAAACTGGCGTTCAGGCCGGCTGGTTGCTTGCTAGTCCCGGTAAAACACTAACCAGACACATTGCTGCTAACCTTCGCTATAACGCACCCGACCAACCGGCCTTGATTTTTGGAGCAGTAGAGGAAGCTCTTCGTCATGGGTACAATTACTCGCTCAATGGCATTGGCAGCATCAGCCGCATTTTCTTGCAGCGCTATCGGGCTGTTTACCATGAAGTACACCGCATGCTTGGATTTATCCGCTTTCATCCGACTCCTGACGGCAGTCTTGTCGCTCAACCAAAACTTTTTCACCACACTGCTGACCTTATTCTCAGACAATTTGCCCCCCGCTATCCAGGCAACCGTCTGGTGTTGCTCCTTTCAAACGAAGCCCTGATCTTAGATAACGGCAAATTATTGTCTGCTCCGCCCGAAAACTTTCTTTCTTATATTCAGAACGATCCTTTTAACGAAACCTGGGAAAAATATTACCAATCACAATATATCGCCTCTCGCAAAAACAGCGCTTTGGCCCAGCGCGTCATTCCCAAAAAGTATTGGAGCTGGCTAGCTGAAGGCCGCATACTTAACAATATCGCCCAAAATTAATCCATGCGAATTCAACTTGCTTTCCCGATACTTTCATGCTATCATAAAAAACAATAGAATATTGTATGGTGATGATAGGAAAAGTACATGCGTGTCATCCTTTCAGAGAGCCGGATACGGTGCAACCCGGTAGGATACTCGTTGTGGAAAGCCACCCTGGAGCTTGTGGGCCGAAACTAAGTAAGCTTTACCGTATTCCGGCGTTAACGGAAAAAAAGATGAGCCATACGGCTAATTTAGGTGGTACCGCGGGAAAAATAATCTCGTCCTTCACAGGACGAGATTTTTATTTTTTTAACAGAGAGAGGTGCATATCGTGATTGAACTACTTGAACTACTAGAAAAAGATCCTACCTTGACGGTTGAACAACTGGCAGTTATGCTTGGAAAACCACAAGCAGAAATCGCTGCTGAAATCAAACGTTTAGAAACCGAAAAAATTATTGTTAAATTTCAGGCTGTGGTCAACTGGGAAAAGGCTGGCGTGGACCGCGTTACCGCGATTATCGACGTCAAAATCACCCCGCAGCGTGAAGTAGGTTTCGATGCCATTGCCGAACGCATCTATCGGTTCCCAGAGGTCCGCAGTCTTTACCTAATGTCAGGGGCCTTCGATCTAATGGTAATGGTTGAAGGCAAAAACCTGAAAGAAGTGTCACGGTTCGTTTCTACTAAGCTTTCGACCATCGAAGGAGTTGTCAGCACCACTACACATTTCATGCTCAAAATGTATAAAGAGTCAGGCGTTATTCTTGATGACAAAGAAGATGACCGCCGACTGGTGGTGTCGCCATGAATTGGTCCGAACGAATCTCACCGACTGTCAATGCTATTCCCCCCTCCGGCATCAGGCGATTCTTTGACATTGTCGCCGATATGAAGGGTGTCATTTCCCTGGGGGTAGGCGAACCAGACTTCGTCACTCCCTGGCATATCAGAGAAAGTTGTGTCTATGGACTGCAGCAGGGTTATACCGCCTATACTTCCAACCACGGTCTTTTAGAACTCCGGCAGGAAATCGCCCAGCGTTTCCAGCACGAATACGGCGTAACCTACGACCCGCGCTCTGAAGCCCTGATTACAGTAGGAGTTAGCGAAGCTCTTGACCTAGCGCTTCGCGCTATTCTTAATCCCGGCGACGAAGTGCTAATTCCTGAACCCTGCTATGTATCCTATACCGCTTGCGTATTACTGGCCGGAGGAACTCCGGTAACTGTTCCCACCACAATGGACAATGAATTTCGCGTAACCACCGCTCAATTAGAAGCACTGGTTACCCCCCGCACCAAGGCGCTCCTTATCGGCTACCCCAATAACCCTACAGGCGCCATCATGCCAAAAGACGAACTGGAAGCTGTTGCCGCCTTTGCTGAAAAACACGATCTTATCGTAATTTCAGATGAAATATATGGTGACCTGACCTATAGCGGCAAACACACCTGCTTTTCAAGTCTGCCTGGGATGAGGGAGCGAACCATCCTGCTCAATGGCTTTTCCAAAGCCTATGCAATGACCGGCTGGCGAATTGGTTATGCTCTTGCAAACCCTGTATTCATCGCCGCAATGACTAAAATCCACCAATACACAATGCTTTGCGCCCCCATAACCGCTCAGGTTGCAGCCATTGAGGCCCTTAAAAACGGCCAGTGTAACATGCAGAAAATGGTTGATGAATACAATCGCCGCCGCAGGATTATGGTAGACGGGTTCAACAAAATCGGTCTTAAATGCTTTGAACCAAAAGGAGCTTTCTATATTTTTCCGTCCATTAAAGAAACTGGTCTGACATCCTTACAATTTGCCGAGGAACTCTTAACCCAGGAAAAAGTAGCCTTGGTTCCAGGTGACGCTTTTGGCGCAAGCGGTGAAGGTTTTGTCCGTTGCTCATACGCCTCATCTACCGCCAATCTTACTGAAGCTTTAGAAAGAATCGGACGTTTTGTAAAGCGGTATTTATAAATATTAGTTCTTAGATAAAACGCCCCTGACGTCTTTGTTCTTCGTCAGGGGCGTTTTGTATGAATAATTTCCTGGATAATTCGACTAAAATTCAGATGGGATTAAACCCCCACCTGAATTAAGTCTCATTTATCGGACTAACTGCGACTCAAAAACCAGCCTGATCCCCGCCGCCTCAATTTCAGGAATCATTTCCCGAATGGCAGTAGCGGTATGAAGCCTGGCATGGCCGATAATTGTCACACTGCCATTATTCACAGCCATATGAATCGCCTTTCGAATTTGACCTTTTATATACCCGACATCCGACTGATTGTCAATAAACAGGTCGTTTTCACCGATTCTAACGCCCATCTGATGCGCACTACTGGATGCTACCGAAGCTCCATTAGTACGGCTATCAACAAAAAACAAGTTATTGGCCTTAATAACCTCAAGTGTACTACGCATAACCCGTTTATCCGCAGTTGCCCGCGAACCCTGGTGATTGTTAACACCCACGACTCCTGGCACTGCCTCAATAGCATTTGACACAACCCGTTGAATTTCTGTGTCAGACATATTCACCGTCACCGTCGTAGCCTCCGACTGCTCGCCGCCTGAAAGTGGTTCCATCGGTAAATGCAGCATCACCTGATGGCCTGAACTAAGGCCTCTGGCAGCAGCCTCATTACTATATGCCTTATAAGGCAACACTGAAAAAGTAAGTGGACGAGGAATAGCGGCAAACGCTTCAATAGCCTCATTACTATATCCAAAATCGTCAATGACGATTGCCAGCACCCCACGGCCTGTAACCCCAGGCACACCGACAACTGTGGCTTGTTCATTAGCGGCACGCTCTTCTTCCCCAGTTGTTCCCGGTTGTTGTTCTTTACTCACGTAGATGTGGTCGGTGATTAAAGTAAGCGGAGCACCAGCCAGAACATCCCTTATCCCGGCATCTATGCGCATCACGGTCATACCCATATAGGTATCAGGCTGTATATCCAGAATCTCGCCATGAACACCTTTTAACGCTGTTGCAATAGCCTGCTCAATTATTTCAACCTTGGTATCAACCGGAAACTTAACCAGTATTTGCCGAACATGCCAGCGTATTGAACCTTCAACTTGCTGCCGTGCCACCTCACGCGGTGCTTCTTCAATATTCTCAATCTTGGCTTTTGTTTGAGCCAGTGCTTTATCCACCACAGTATGAATGTTTTTCGCAGCAGTAGAATAATTCACCACTACTCCGGCGCCAGTCTTCTCGGTTTGATAAATCTCTTTTTGAATTTCTGTATCTTTGAGCGGCTTATTTGAAGCATAAAAATAGGCTGCTACAGCGACAATAACCAAGAAAAATAGCACCCATCTGTGATTTCCGTGTGATTTCGACATCATCTACTCCTTTGATGGTGTTTATTCGCCTTCTATTATATGTCCCCTTCCTTCAATGGGCAACAACCCTTTATCGAATCAAACTGTACCCCAAATTACTCAGCTACTATTTTGCTCTTTCAAACTACCTAATCACCAAGAAATTTCCGCAACTTTACAAATAAAAATATAGGGCAAGGAGAAGCCAGCATGGAAACAGTCAGAGATATAATCGGTCCCGGTCTCAAAATTTTATTTATCGGCTTTAATCCAGGTACCCGCTCAGCACAAACAGGCTACCACTTCGCAGGACATTCCAATAAATTCTGGAAGCTCCTCTTAGCATCCAAACTAACGCCAAGGCTCCTTCGACCGGACGAAGATGAAGCACTCTTAGCTTTTGACTATGGTATAACTAATATCGTCGCCCGCCCTACCCGTGCAGCGTCAGAAATTAGTAAAGACGAATACCGAAAAGGACGCCTGATTCTAAAGGAAAAATTGATTTTTTTCTCTCCACGTATTGCTTGTTACACAGGCATCGGCGTGTATAAAGAATTCTCCGCCTCCCCTCAGATATCCTGTGGGCTACAACCTACTTCAACAATACCAAATATTGCCGACTTTGTCGTTCCCTCCCCCAGCGGCCTCAATCGCATCTCCTTTGATGAACAGCTTGCCTTTTATCAAAGGTTGCGCGAATTAGCACAAACTACCCAATAAACAAATGACACACCAATTCTTTGGTTGTATACTATTTGCAATTATAGATTACCCAAATATTCACCGGGAGGTGTTTTTTTGTCAAGAATATTCGGAGAAAGAATCATGCTCAGAGAATATAAAAAAGAGGATTTAAAACACATGCGCGACTGGGTTAATGATCCAGAAATTGTTGATAACTTATCCGATTTATTTTTATATCCTCACACGATCACCGAAACAGAATATTTCTTACATATGATACTTGAAGGTAAATCCGATACACAAAAAAATTTTATCATTGCCGACAAACAAACAGAAGAGTATATTGGCCAAATTGATATTATTGCAATTGATTGGAAAAATCGTACTGCTGAAATGAGTATTGTAATCGGCAAAAAGGAATTATTGAATAATGGAATCGGCACAGAGGCCATCAACCTTCTGCAGCATTTTGTGTTTGAAAAGTTAAATTTAAATAGATTGCAGTTGTCAGTGCATGATTATAACCAACGCGCCTATAGATGTTATATAAAATGCGGCTTTGTTGAAGAAGGCCGCTTTAAACAAAGTTTCTATCTAAACGGTCAATATTCAGATACTATTTATATGGCTATTCTTAGAGATGAATATTATAAATTGACCCAAGATTATAATTAACGAGCAGAAAGATCACACATCTACTTATTCACTTCCTGAAATCTACGAAATTTCTTTGAATAAGTGCATATTGTAACTAAATTGTAACAAACCCGACAAATATTTGCCGGGTTTTATTGTTATACTTAATAAGTGTATATTTGGATCAAAACTATATATTGTGAGGTGCTGTTGGTTTACATAAGCATTTTTTATTTAAGTCAATTTTATAAAAAGGAGATAAAATATGAAAGCTAAAAAATGGTTTACCTCGCTTCTTGTGTTAACACTCCTAAGCATTCCGTTAACCTCTGTGTCTGCTAGCTCAGGCGCAACTGACGGGTACAGCCTGGTATTAAATCCGGCTAACTACACTGTGAAGACCTTAACGGTGAATAACAAAACCATCACCTACCGTGCCTATGAAAACATTGTCTATGTGAAGTACCCTGTGGACACCAATTATCAAATCATGAATATCTATGTCCCTGAGGAATACTACAAAGGCAAGTCCATCGGAGGTTACACCGCCAAGACGGCTCCAATCTTCTTGCCAAACACAGTCGGCGGTTATATGCCTGGTGCTCCAGGAAGCCCCGGCCAAGGCATGGATGGTGGTCCAAATGCCGCGCTCGTTGCCCTGTCAAAAGGCTATGTAGTAGCAGAACCAGGCGCACGCGGCCGTACTACCCAGGACAAAAACGGCCTCTACACCGGTAAGGCTCCAGCCTGTATTGTTGATTTAAAGGCCGCAGTCCGCTATTTGCGCTATAACGACAAACTTATGCCCGGTGACGCTGAGAAAATCATTTCCAATGGTACAAGCGCAGGTGGTGCCCTTTCTGCACTACTTGGTGCCACTGGCAACAATAAAGATTATGAGCCTTATTTAAAGGCAATTGGCGCAGCTGATACGCGTGATGACATTTTTGCCGCTTCCTGCTACTGTCCGATCACAAATTTAGATAACGCAGACATAGCCTATGAATGGCTGTTCAATGGTATTAACAACTACAATAAGCTGACGTTTCCAGGCCCAATGACCCCAAATCATGGCAACCCGCCTACCAACATAGGTCAACTACCGCCAGGCAATCCGCCTCCAAACTTAGGTGCAATGCCTGCTGGTAAACCACCAAAGCCCCCTGAAGCCAAAGCTACAATGACAAAAGAGCAAGTTAAGATTTCTGACCAGTTAAAACTTCGTTTTCCTGGATATCTGAATAGTTTAGGCCTCAAAAAGAGCGATGGTACTCCATTAACACTAGATGCCAACGGCAACGGTACCTTTAAAGACTATATTAAATCCTATGTAATTGTATCAGCGCAAAAGGCTTTAGATAACGGTACTGATCTGTCAAAATTGCCTTGGATTAAAATCCAAGGCCGAACCGTTACAGACATTGACTTTAATCAATACGTAAAATACGCCAGCAGAATGAAAGCAACGTCAGCTTTTGATGGGTTAGATTTAAAAACTGGTGAAAATGAATTATTTGGCACCGCAACCGTCAAAGCCCAGCACTTTACTCAATTCGGTAAATATCATAGTACAGCAGGCGGCGCTCTTGCCGATGCATCCATTGTTAAAATGTTAAACCCTATGAACTACATTGGCACTAAAGAAACCACAACTGCTCGTTACTGGAGAATTCGCCACGGCGCAGCTGATAGGGACACTTCACTCGCGATTCCTGTCATTCTAGCCACAACCTTAGAAAATAAAGGCTTCAATGTTGACCTTGCGTTGCCTTGGGGACAAGGACATGGCGGCGATTACGATCTGAATGAACTCTTTTCCTGGATCGATAATATCTGCGCTCCCCACCAAGGAAACCAACACAATTTAGTAAACTCCCCCAAAAACTGACACGAAGTTAAATAAAAATAAGCTGCCGTAAATTAATCGGCAGCTTATTTTTATTTGCGCCGTCCAGCCAGCTCACTCAAAAGCTCAGTCGGCGTTATATTATGATAAGCCAAAAGAACCAGACAATGATACCAGAGGTCAGCCATTTCATAAAGAATCTCATCTTTACTGTTATTCTTAGAAGCAATAATCGTCTCCGCTGCCTCTTCGCCAACTTTTTTCAGTATCTTATCCTGACCTTTGTCAAACAGGTAGGTGGTATACGATCCTTCTTTAGGGTTAGCTTTTCGATCGCTTATCACCCTGAATAATTCATACAGTATGCTTGTTGGCAAACTTTTTGACGGCTGTGCACATTCCCCGCTGTCAAGCCTCCGGCTGAAGCAGGAATAAGTTCCCTCATGACAAGCCACGCCGGTCTGATCTGCTTTCACTAAAATAGTATCGCCGTCACAGTCATAGTAAAGCTCCCTCACCCGCTGAACATGTCCGGAAGTTTCGCCCTTG
>JAGGAC010000100.1 GCA_017889635.1 Bacillota bacterium
GTATACTTCGATCTCTGAATTATTAACATGTAAAGTACTGTTGCCGCCGGCAAAAAAGGCACAACGATTATACCCGGTACCGCTAATCTTAGCATTGTACACAGTAACGTCCGAGTTTCCGGTCGACATGATTGCTGTGCCATAGCCTGTCCAGTCATCGCCTCCGTTTCCGCTTAAGTCAATGACAGGATTGATAATAGTATACTTAGAATCACCGTTTACAATAATACCATCAAATTTTCCTTCGTTTGAAGTGATATGGACATCATTGGCGGAAGTATCGGTCACAGTTCCGCTGGCTACTATTGCTGCTACAGATTTTTCGGCTACATATGCGCCATCCTCAATATAGATACCGGTTCTAAAAGTTACCGAGTTTTCGGTAATGTTTTCGGTGACTGAAAGCACAATGTTACCCTCATATGTGCCTTGCTTGATCACTGTTCCGACGTTATTAACTGTCATAGTCAGACTGTATCCATCGGGAACGGTAATAGTGGCGTTTTTGGCAATAACTAAAACATCCATTTTTGTTGTCTCAGAAATGAGCCAGGTTTCGCCTGCTTCAAGAACAATAACCTTTTTTTCATTGTCCTTTTGATAAAAGTTGTTGTCGCTTTTTACGTACTTTTCCATTCTGTTGACCTCCCCAAGCTTTTTTTATTAATTTTAGGGGCCCCATGACCATCATTTTGATATTAGGCGCTTGCAAGTTCAAGTCTTTTTGCCATTTATGATACTTGTATGATATGTTAACCCCTGCTAAGAAAAAGCGAGAGATTTCTTAACAGGGGTTTAAAATTAAGTATTTTGGTATTATGGCGTGAATTAGCCTATAGTGAAGGATAAGGGAATGAAAGCAGCTGTTTGCAATAAAGAGCATTATATTTATATAGGAAAAAGATATCTATAGAATAAATAGATAACCCCCCTAAATTACTGGATGTTTGCAAATAACGAGTAGATATATTTATTTGCTCAAAGATGAAATAGCATTAATATTGGGAATTTTACACTAATTTTCAGTTATGCTACAATGCAGCTAAACTAGAATGTTGAACAGTTTTATATTGCTTTGTTTATTATTATGGACTAGGGGGAAGGCAAGATGAGCAGAAAAGACCTTGAAAAGGGCTCCAAATGGATCGTTCAGGAAACTACCTGTTTGAACGAACTAATTATTGCAGAAGGCGCGTCTATCACGGCGCCGGAAGGTTACAGCGTAACCATGACAGTTGATGGAGTCAACAAACCTATTGTATCTGGCAAGTATCAAGGTGAGGTTATTCTCAATGTTACAGAGAATCTGATGATAGATTCTAATGTTTTTAAAACAGCTGTTTATGTGGAAAATGGGAAGGTTGTACCGGAAAAATCCGTGTTAGCCTTTGCTATCGGCGGGGAAGTGACAGACACTTACGCCAAAAATATAACTTTAACATCGGAAGAGGAAGCTGTAAATGGGATCTATATAACAGGGGATTGTGAATATAGCATTGATAATGCAACCATTACGATGACCGGAAACGGCGGCAACGATTTTGTTGGCTGCGGAGCGGGAATCCTCGCCAATGGCAACGCTAAGGTTACCGTGAATAAAGCCAAGATTAAAACCCATGGGGCCGTACGCACGGCTATTTTTGCAGGCGAACACAGTATGCTTACTGTCAACGATTCCTCGATAGAAGTACTGGACGGCAAACTGCCGGATGATTATACCTTTACGATTGAACCGGGTAAAATGAAAGAAGTTCCTTGGATGTTGGGGTTAAGCGGAAATTGCCGTGCCACCAACGCCGTGGCTTATTCTACCGTTCGCTATAATAATACTCATATTAAAGCACAAAAATGGGGTTGTCTTTCTACAGATGCAGTGGATTGCTGCCGACTATATGCAACAAACTGTCTTATAGAAACCGTTGAGAGCGGTTACGGGGCCTATACAATCAGTGACTGCCAGGGTTATTTCAGCGGCTGTACTTTTAACATTAATGATTATGCTTTAGTTATCGCCAGTGAGTCGTATGGTACTTTTACTGACGGCTGTGTTGTTAATTCCGAACGTTTTGGTGTGATGATTCATGGCGGTACAGGCGGCGGTGCACTTACCATTAATAAAGGCAGTGTTTTCAATACCAAAAAAGCTGTTGTTTTAGTTAAAGAACGTGGCGGCAATATTATTGTTGAAGACGCTGAACTTAACTCGGAAAGCGGCATCGTTTTGTTGGCAATGGAAAGTGACGATCCTATTCTTCGGGCGATTGCCAGAGGTGAAGGTCTTCCGCCTGGTTTCCCTCTTCCTCCCGACAAAGACGGAGCCGAAGGCGAAATAAATGAAGCTTGGACAACAGGAAAAACAGAAGATGCTCCTAAAAAGGAACCTCCTGTATTCAGCACGAATTTAGAAGCCTCCTTTAAAAATGTAAACCTGAAAGGTGACTTCATAAATTCGATGACGAAACGGGGCGATGTAATCCTTTCGTTTGAAAACGCTATAATTACAGGCGCGATTACAACCGGCATCTCGGAACCGATTGATGGTGAGCCGACACAAGAAACCTACTACATGATTGGTGAAGTGGAAAATACCTATTGCTCAACTGACGATGAGTATGGTATCAAGGTTAGTTTGGACGGAAAATCTACATGGAGAGTTGATAAGACCTCTTATCTTAATCGCATATCAATTGCAGCTGATTCTTCAATTATTGCAGCTGATGGAAAAACCTTAACCGTGACGGTTAATGGAGCGCCGACAAGTATTCAAGCCGGCGAAACTTATGAGGGCAAGATTGTTTTAACTGTGAAGTAAGTAGTGTTGGTATTAATGAAAAACCGCTGGAAGGCGGTTTTTCAGCTCGTTAACAGACTGTAAGACTTCGACTTCTTAGGGCGGAGAGCAACAGGCTAATTAGTATGGTAAGTAAAAGCTGCTGAGGTTAGTGATTCGTATTAGTTATGCAGTAAGTTTGCAATCGCTGTAATAAGGAAATGATGTAGGTAAATATATAAATCTATAGTGCAAATAAAATCAGTAACCCTGTGCAATGGCGGTGTTAATTGTGGATATATTTAATTGCTGTATTGTGTTTAGGGATTTATATTATGAATTTTACGGTAGAAATTTTGTCATGGTACAATAAAGAAAAATTATGAAGGTGAAAGGAGAAATATATTAAAAGTTTTCAGCCTAATCGAAAAATTTACATTAGTATAAATTATGCAAATTGGTTTTATTTGCCGTAATTTACTGGGAGGATGTTTATATGAGTGACAAACAAACGTTGAATATCATAGAAACTGATGTGGTCGTTATTGGCAGCGGCGGAGCTGGGTTGCCTGCGGCTACTGCTGCACTAGAAGGCGGCGCACGGGTTGTTATTGTGGAAAAGCGCGGTGTTACCGGCGGTAATGCTCCGTTTGCCAATGGGATATTTGCTTGCGAAAGTCCACTGCAAAGGAAGCTAATGGTTGATGTCCCAAAAGATGAAGTCTATAAAAATGCGGTTGAATGGTATCATTATGACTGGATTAATCCCAGATTGCTAAGAGCCTATATAAATAAGACGGGAGATACTATTCGGTGGTTAATGGACAAGGGGGTGGAATTCGAAATAGGTCCGGATGCCGCGATGTATCCGAATCAGCTTCCTACCTGGCATATTGCCAAAAAGGAAAACCCTAACTAATCAAATGTCCCGATTCGCTCCAGTAATGCGCAAACTTCATAAAGAATGTGAAGAGAAGGGAGCCCAGATATTCCTTAAAACCGAATGCAAGAAAATCTTGCAGGCAGAGGATGGAAGTGTCCGCGGGGTACTGGCAGTTGGCGAAGACGGCGTGGAATATGAAATTAAGGCGAAATGTGTGATTATGGCTACCGGCGGGTTTATGGGAAGAAAAGATCTGCTAAAAAAATACTTTCCGTTCTATGAAGAGGATTTCTTTGGCTTTTATGTTCCTAATATGGGAGATGGTTTGACCCTGGCGGAAGAAGCGGGAGCTGCATTAGAAGGCCATGCTACCTTGGTGCGGGAAACCTGCCACAGCAGTGATGCGATGAAAGAACATTTTCTGACAGCCGCCGCCAGAGAACCGAACACTATGTGGGAAGAGACTTCCGGGCGTAATCTGCAAATCGGTGCCAATGCAGTTTTGAGTCAGCCGGGCAAGAAGTGTTTTACGTTATATGATGATAATTTAGTACAGGAGATCGTGGATTATGGTTATTTAGTGCCGCGTTATCCTAATAAAGACGAAAATAAACAGTTTAAAATCAACCTTCAAGAAGTTGCAACGCGTAAAGAATGGGTGATTCAGTCGGATAACTGGGATGAGATAGCCGAGTGGATTGGCTGCGATGCTGCGGTACTCAAAGCTTCGGTAGAAGAGTACAACTCTTTTTGTGCCCAGGGGTATGATGAAACCTTTGTAAAAGACCGTCGGTATTTAAAACCGCTCTTAAAACCACCGTTTTATGCCATTAAGTTTGGGGTAATGGTTGTGGAAACCTGCGGGCCAGTACGGGTCAACGAAAACCTGGAAGTGCTGAACAAAGAATATCAGCCAATCCCAGGGTACTATTCAGCCGGAGTTATTGTTGCCGGTTGGCAGGGCCATGATTGCAATGGAGAGCATCTATTTGGAAGCGAGCTTGGCTTTTCGATAAATTCGGGAAGAATTGCGGGAGAAAACGCGGCAAAATATGCTCTAGGTAAGGAGGCTAAGTAGGTATGACGGTGATAAATACTGATGTAGTGGTAATAGGAAGCGGTTCATCCGGAATGGCGGCAGCCTTAAGTGCTTCTGAGCAGGGCTTGAAGGTAGCTATTTTTGAAAAAATGCGTAATCCTGGCGGCAGGGTAAAAGGGGGCAACGGTCCCTTTGCGGTGGAGAGCAAAATGCAACGGGAGCGCCAGTTTGATTTTACCAAGGAAGACGCTTTTAACTTATTTATGGAGCATACCAGGTGGCGGGTTGATGCCCGGTTGGTTTCGAACTATGTAAATAAATCGGGAGATACCATTGAATGGCTGCAAAAAGCTGGAATAAAATTCAATGACGTGGTTGCGTATTATACCGGTGCAGAGTTCACTTGGCACTTTAGAGATGAGGAAAATTCTCCTAAGATTACTGATGCGCTTTTCGAAAAAGCAAAAGCTAACGGGGCGGAAATTTATCTGGACTCGCCGGTGAAAAAAATCTTGAAAGACGGCGAAAAGGTAACCGGTGTGCTGGCTCAAACTAAGGAAGGAGAAATAGAAGTACGAGCCAAGGCGGTAATTATAGCGACCGGCGGATTTGGCGGAAATGCTGAATGGATTAATAAATATACCGGATTTACGCTGGGAAAAGACTTATTTCCGTTTCCTGCCCCGGAACTAGAAGGCGACGGCATACGGTTAGCATGGGAAGCGGGTGCGGGAAAATCGGATATGATGCTGGACACGTTTGTCTGTCTGCCTGAACCGTATTGGGGACCAGGCGGAACGCACTGGGATTTAGGAACTTTCCGGCAACCGAATTTGATGGTAAATCTGGATGGGGAACGTTTTATGAACGAAGAAGCCATGAAAAATCCTGCGTATGGCTCAAACGCCGTCCGGCGTCAAAAGCGTGGTTGCGCATTTATGATCGTAGACGAAGGTATAAGCAAGTATTACGAAGAGGCTGGATGGGACTTTTTGCTATCCCGCGTTCCGGTAACTAAGTCTCCGAATTTAGGCGGCGAAATAAGAAAAGCAAAGGCGGACGGGTACCAGCATTTGTTTGAAGCAGATTCGCTGGAAGACCTATGCAATCAGACCGGAATTAATCTAGATGGGTTAAAGAATACTCTGGAAGAATACAACAACGCTTGCCAACAGGGAAATGACGATACTTTTCATAAGAGTTCAAAGTACCTGAAGCCGTTTGGCAGTTCCAAATTCTATGCGGCACGGTTCTATAATAATGCGTATGGAAGCCTGGGCGGAATAAAGATCAATTATAAAACTCAGGTTGTAACAGCGGAGCAGGATGTAATTCCGGGACTGTATGCTGTAGGAAAAGATGCTAATGCAATCTATGATAATACCTATATTTTTGCTATGTCGGGAAATGACACGGCCTTTGATTTTAATACAGGCCGGATAGCCGGTGAGCAGGTTGCACGATATATAAAATCCCTGGGTTAGCTGCAAGGTAGAGGGGCGGACGCTTTGATTTTCTGTACTACTATGAATGAAAGGGACGGTGTGCGAAATGAGTAATCCAACAGTAGCTATGAATGATAAAATGCCCTGGCGGTTTATATGTGCGTTATTTTTTGGACAAATTGCGAATGTAATGGTTATAGTAGTACCCATGATGCTATTATTGACATTTAAATTTAATGCGCTTACGCCGGACAGTGTAAAAGAAAACTTTGGCTTAACGGCAGGAATTAGCACTATTGCGGTAATTGTATTTGGACCGATGTTGTCTTCCTACACAGATAAACTGACAATAGCGTTTGGTCGCAGACGAACAGCCATATTAGCCGGCGGTATACTGGGGGGTATATCGTTAATGGCGATCAGCTATTCTTCGCAAGTATGGATGATTATTGTAAGCTGGTGTTGTGTACAAGTTTTTTACAGTATTGTTGCGAGTTCGATTTTTGCACTTGTTCCTGAACAAATCTCAGAATCACGCCGGGGGATTGTATCTGGAGCGATGGGGATATTTGCGCCCGCTTCGGTAATAATCGGGATGATGATTATGATGTCTATGACGGATAGAGCCTTGGAGCTAAAGTTTGCCACTGTAGCCGGAATAGGATTAGTTGCCGCGCTTATAGTATGTATGCTGATTAAAGAAGGGCCTGTACCGCAGCGAGTAAAACAGGAAAAGAAGTCAATCTTAAAGAAGGCTTTGCATTTTTATCCTAATCCTTTTGTTCATCCAAGCTTTTCCTGGGGTGTTTCCACACGATTCTTTCAATTCCTGTGCGGTTCGACGATGCCATTTCAAACTATATATTTAATGGAAAAATTTCATTATACTGAAGCGCAGGTTACTACCGCCATGGGAATGTTGTCAATAATTGGTCCGGTTTTAATGGCCATATCGAGTATTGGCGGAGGATGGCTGTCAGATAAATTACGGAAACAAAAGGTATTGGTAATAGGTTCGGCTTTGGGTAGCGCAGTTGGAATACTGCTGCTGGTGTTTGCTACCTCGTTTACGGGAGTAATTATTAGTACGATAGTAATGAGCCTGTCGTCGGGAGTTTATTTAGCGGTGGATATGGCGCTGATAACTAGAATATTACCGTCTAAAGAAGATTTTGCGAAAGATGCAGCCATTATGAATATTGCGGGACAGCTTCCCAACAGTGTAACCGGGTTTATTGCGCCTCCTCTCATTGCAGCCGGTGGTTATCCAATACTATTTGGAGTGTTTGCTATATTTGGTGTGCTTAGTGCACTCTCGGTTATTCCGATACCGGAAATGGGCGTGAAAAATGAACAAGCTAAGTGTTCCATGTAACTGCTTCTGATGGTTAGCTACTTCGAAGGCTCCTTGATTAGTCAAGGAGCCTTTGGAATAATATAGCTTAACCTAATAACAAAATAATACTGGCGTGGTTTATTGAACATATCGATTGGGTGTGGAGATAGATAAAACAATTATTAAAGCAGAGGCGGGGGGGAAGGCAACTGCAGTTGCAGATTGCCATTATTTATGAAAATGACGCTGAGATTAAAGATAATTGGCGGTTTTGTAACAGTTGTGGCTGTAGGCGCTATTGTTTTAAGTTTAAGTGTTAGTGGATTTAAAAATTGTAAGGATCAACTTCTGGCTATGGGCAGTAATACTATTCCTCAAACTTTAGAAGCGGCCAAGACATGTAACAATGCAGTTATGCTTATTGCCGATGTCCGTGGGTATCTTTTGGCGGGTGATACAAAGTTTGTGGATCGATATAAAGCGACTAAAAGGGAAAATGACCAGCTATTAGAGGGGCTGATTGAACATGCCAGTACAGAGATACGGATGGTTACGTCGGATCTTAAGCGCATTGCCGAGGGGGATTATAGTTTTAATGTGGCTGAAGCGGTAGTGGGGAGAAGTGACGAAATTGGACAGATGGCAAGTGCCATGCAGGGTGTGCTGACAACCATGCGCGGAATATTAGGCCAGATAGCAACAAGTTCAAAACAATTGGCAGATTCGTCGGAAGGACTTATCGCGGGTGCGGAACAGGCGGCTCAAGCTGCAAATCATGTCGCTGGGTCGATTGCGGAAATTGCATCCGGCGCGGCTAATCAATTGGCGACAATGGATGAAACAACTAAGTTTGTAGAAAAAATGTCAAGTGGTATAAATCAGTTTGCCGATCACGCAGCTGTAGTTGATGTTACTACCAAAAAAACCCTGCAGGCGGCTCAAACAGGAGAGGATAAAGTTAAATCAGCTATATCTCAAATTGAGAATATTTCAAATGTGGTTACTTCAGCTAACGAAATAGTGATTACGCTGGGAATTCGTTCAAAAGAAATCGGTCAGATTGTAGATACTATTTCGGGAATTGCCGGACAGACGAACCTCTTAGCGCTTAATGCGGCAATTGAGGCGGCCAGAGCGGGGGAACAAGGGCGGGGCTTTGCTGTTGTTGCTGAAGAAGTGAGAAAGCTGGCCGAACAGTCTGAACAAGCGGCAAAACAGATTACCGCATTAATTAGTGAAATCCAGGATGATACCGACAAAGCAGTCGTGGCTATGGCGGCTGGTACTGATGAAGTAAGTATGGGGATAGATGTTGTAAATACTGCGGGACAAAGTTTTATTGATATTGCTGGCCTAGTTGTAACCTTGTCAGAACAAACAAGGAATATTTTGGGATCTATTCAGGATATGGCAAATAACAGCCAACAAATTGTAGATGCTGTTAAAAAAGTCAGCCAAATTGGTACAAGTGCAGCTGTTGAAACCGAAATTGTTTCGGCATCTACGCAGGAGCAGTCGGCTTCCGCGCAGGAAATTGCAGCATCCAGTAAGACGTTGGGTAAAATGGCCGAAGAGCTAAATAATATTACCAGTAGTTTTAAAGTATAATAAGGTTTGAATTGCGAGGCATATTAGTAAGGCTGACGAATATTGACAGGTTTAGTATTTATTGATCATCTTGTAATAAAGAAAATAAATATATATATCTATATAAAAAGTCTTTGATAAAAATATATCAAAGACTTTTTATATAGATATATTTACTTTCCCGAACGATCACATATATAAAAAACCAGAATTTTACATTTATTACAATATTAGCTATGATTTTAATAGCGGGATATGGAAAATAGGGACTTAGTCGGTTTGCGAATACTTTATTTTACTGAATATACAGAAGACTGCGAAAAGAATAAAAACTAGCAATAATTCCTAATCCTGTGGTTAAGGCACTTATCTAATAAAGATATACTAGGGAGGTGGAATATTCATTTTAACTATTTGGTTAGCACAATGAATGTATGGGCGGGGGAGGAATGGAATGAGAAAATACATTAGTGTGTTTAAGGATCTTTTGAGAGAATTATTATAAAAGTGGGGAGATTGGGACATGAAAAAAGTTCTTGTAGGTGGCGTAACTGCTGCGCTGCTGGGACTATCTCCGCTGGCGGCGTTTGCTGCTTCAATGAATCCGGATGATTACTGCAGTGATTTTAATGCAACATTGACTGTGAGTGACTCAACTACGCCTGTTACTTCTGATGGTCAGACTTATAGCAATAGTAATTCCGACGGCTCCGGCGTTTATGTTTCAAACGGTGCTACGGCGACGCTAACGAATGCGATGATCTCAACCAGTGGCGCTAGTAACACGAACACTGCCTTTCCGTCAGACGAAAGCACCCAGTATGGTATTAACTCTGGTGTACTGGTTAATGGCACCGGAAGCACTTTAACCATTACCGGCGGTTCAATAACTACCTCAGGCTATATAGCGAACGCCGCGTTTGCGACCGAAGGCGGCACAATCAATATCAGTGGTACAGCAGATAATCCTTTTACGATAACGGCAACCGGCTATCACTCTCACGGTGTGGATGTGACGTATGGCGGTACAATAAATCTTTCTTATGTTACCATTTCAACATCGCAAGATATTTCGTCGGGAGTCGCTACAGATTTTGGCGGTGGCACGATAAATGCTGATCATATTACGGTGACAACAAATGGGGGGGCGTCGGCAGGAATTTATGTTATTGGAGATGGAAATGGCAAGATTACTGTTACGAATTCTACTATAACCTCCGAAAAATCGGAGGGGGCAGATGTAGCCGGAGGTGGTACCCTTAATTTGACTGATACAAATGTGACAGGGGTAAATGCTCTCAAACTATTTACCACCGGTACTACGGCTGAGGCCGGGACGGCGACAATTAGTGGCGGTTCGCTTACCTCGACCGGCGGCGATGCTATTGTGTTCAGTAATGACACCGGAACTGTCACAGTGGAGGATGGGTGTACGATTACAGCCTCAAACGGTATTTTGGTGGATTCAACAAGTTGTAGCGCGGGAAGTGTTATTGCTAACGGTGAAACTTTAACTGGCGGTATTATTACTGATAGCACCAGCACACTGGCGATGTCTCTGGCAAACTCTTCCTTTACAGGGTATACATCCGGTTCAGTGGCGCTGACAATGGATTCTAGCAGTCAGTGGAATCTTAATACAGATTCAACGCTGACAGCTTTTAACGATAATAGCGGCACGGTAACTTTTACAAGTCCGTCAACCGGGGGCGCTTATTATACCCTTGCTACCACCGGAGATTTGTCTGGCAGTGGTACCTTTAATATGAATGTTGACCTCAGCACAGCTAAAGCTAACCTTATTACTATTGGCGGCACCGCCAGCGGCAGCTATACTCTGTACTTTACCGGACAAAACAGCTCATCCACCCTCAGTGATGATGTCAAGGTGGTCGACCTAGCAGACTCTGCAACAAATACTGCTACGTTTACCGGCGGCGGGGACTTAGGTGCGTATCGCTATGCAGTGGCTCTGGGGTCAAATTTGTCTTCTGGTCTTGATGGTTCTGACTATTATCTCTACAATACCTAC